>DMER01000236.1:0-2021 GCA_003451645.1 Alphaproteobacteria bacterium
GCCACGGCCTCGCAACTCCATATGTACCCAGACGGTTCGGCACCGGACCTCAAAGCCGCGATCGGAGACGCGCATGGGCTCGACCCCGCCCGCATCCTGTGCGGCAATTCCTCCGACGAGTTGCTGCATCTCCTGGCACTGACATTCTCAGGGCCGGGCGACGAGGTGTTGATGAGCCAGCATGGTTTCCTCGCCTACCCAATCGTGGCGCGGGCGGCGGGCGCGGTGCCGGTCAAGGCGCCGGAAGTCAATCTGACCGCCAGCGTCGAAAACCTTTTGCGGGCGGTGACACCGCGCACAAAGATCATCTTCCTTGCCAATCCCAACAACCCGACGGGCAGCTATTTGCCGTCCGCGGAAATCCGCCGCCTGCAGCGCGAATTGCCGCCGCGTGTCCTACTGGTCCTTGATGCTGCGTATGCGGAGTATGTGCGGCTGAGCGATTATGAGAACGGGCTTGCGATGGCGTTGAGCCTGCCCAATGTCGTCATGACACGGACGTTTTCGAAAATCTACGCACTTGCGGGCTTGCGGATCGGCTGGATGGTGGGCAGTGCGGCGGTGCTGGACGCCGTCAACCGCATTCGCGGGCCTTTTAATGTGTCAATCCCAGCGCAAGCCGCGGGGGCCGCTGCCATGCGCGACCATGCGCATCTGGAGGCAAGCTTTTCGCATAATGCCAAATGGGTGCCCAAGCTGACGGCGGCCCTCACCGCAATGGGCCTGCGCGTACATCCATCGGTGTGCAATTTCGTTCTGATCGAGTTTCCCGCCGATGGTCCGCATACGGCGCAAAAGGCGGATGCGTTCCTGACGGCGCGGGGATTGATCCTGCGGGGCGTGGGCGGCTATGGTCTGCCTCAGTGCTTGCGGCTGTCGGTGGGCGGCGAAGAGGCCAATGAATTGGTGCTCGAGGCGCTTGGCGCATTCATGGCCAGCGGGAGTTGAGATGGGCCAACCACTCTATGAGCGCGTTGCCCTGATCGGCACAGGGTTGATTGGCGGTTCCATCGCACGGGCCACGAAGCGTGGCGGATTAAGCGGTCATGTGTCCGGCTATGCTCCGTCAGCGGAGGAGCGCGCGCGGGTGCGGACGATCGGGTTTTGCGACAGCGTGAGCGACACGCTTGCGGACGCTGTGCAGGATGCCGATCTCGTGATCCTCTGCGCACCGGTGGGCGTTCTGGGCGAGGTGGCCGCGCAGATCGGGCCGCATCTCAAACCAGGCGCGACGGTGAGCGATGTGGGCTCGGTCAAAATGGCGGTGGTGCGCGATGTGGGGCCGCATGTGCCGGCGGGCGTGCATTTCATCCCCGCGCACCCTATCGCTGGCACGGAGAACTCTGGGCCCGACGCGGGCTTTGCCGAGCTCTTCGATGGGCGGTGGTGTGTGCTGACCCCCGTTCCGGGTACGGATGAGCAGGCCTTGAAGCGCTATGAGCACTTCTGGCAGGGTCTTGGCAGCACGGTCGAACAGATGGACGCGCGCCATCATGATCTGGTGCTGGCCATCACCTCCCATCTGCCGCATTTGATCGCCTATAACATTGTGGGCACGGCGGCGGACCTTGAGACTGTCACGCAGATGGAAGTGATCAAATATTCCGCGGGCGGATTTCGAGATTTCACTCGCATCGCGGCCTCCGATCCCACCATGTGGCGCGACATTTTTCTCAACAACCGCGAGGCGGTCTTGGAAATCCTGGGGCGGTTTTCAGAGGATTTGGCGGCCTTACAGCGCGCCATCCGCTGGGGCGATGGCGATGCGCTGTTCACGCTGTTCACACGCACCCGCGCGATCCGGCGCAGCATCGTTGCGGCGGGCCAAGACACGGCCGCGGTCAATTTTGGCCGGGATGGCGGGACAAAGCCCGGTTGATAGTCAGAACACCAGGCGCGGCGCGGGGCCAAGCGGCGCTGGCCCCAAAAACATCTGGCCTTGGGTAAAGCGCAACGGGAGCGAGACCTCTGTCTGGTCAGTGGCAATGAGGCCAGCGGCCATCTTGACTGTCATCGCGGCC
>DMER01000236.1:2275-19449 GCA_003451645.1 Alphaproteobacteria bacterium
CAGGCCGCGCACGGTGAGATCGAGCGTGCCGTCGGGCGTTCCTTGCGCATCCAGGGTGAGGGTGCCAGCGCCTTTGATCTCCACGCCGTCAGCCGCGAACTGCGCACTCGCCAGTTTGACTGTCGCCGGGGTTTGAGGTCCAGGAGGTGCAATCTCGGCATCCAGGCGCAAGCGATCGATTTTCGGCCCAAGTGGGAGCGCCAGGCCTTGCAAGATCAGGCCGTCCGCCTCGATCAGTGCCACGGCCTTCGCGAGCGATTGCTGTTTGTCTTTGTCAATCCAAGCGCTGCCGGACAGTTTTGCGCGTGCGACGGTAAAGGGCAGGGACGTCTCCGCCCATTGCACCGTGCCGCGCGTCTCCTCTGTGTCCAGGGTGACGCGTTCAGGCGCGCTCGCATAGCTCGCGGCCGCGGCCTTGGCGTGCGCGTCAATCGTGATTGTGTTTTCGCCTTGCGCGACGATCCAGCGCTGCTGTCCTGGGGCCACAAAGCGCACAGGTGAAAGCGACCAGGGCCGGAACGACACGCGCAGGGTCTCCCCTGTCCAGCCGAAGCCGATCTGGTCATTCGCGTAAACGGGCTTTTCGAGGTCAGCGGCGACTGCGAAGGGGAAGCCAGTGAGCGCAATGGCCGACCACTGCGCGGTGATGCCAACAGCGGGCCCGCGTTCCTGCAACAGGCTTAGCTCCGATTTCAGCAGGCCGCTCGCATAAAGCCACCATGCGGCATAAGCGGTGGTGAGGATGACCAGCGCGCCCGCGCCGAGGATGGCGCGCAAATGGTGGCGCACAAAACCGGGGTGTGTCATGGGGCGGGCGTGCATGGGGCCTCACCTAACTGCAGCGCGAATAGCCGCAAGAGCCGCACGTGTCACAGCCTTCGATACGCATTAATCCCGGTGCGGAGCATTTGGGACAGGTTTTGAGGCCGGGCAGGGGCTCAAGCGCTGCCATGGCGCGGGTGAAGGCGCCGGGAGCGGGCGTCACATTGGCATCGGGCGGGGGCTCCGATGTGCCAGTCACAAGGAAACCGATAGCCATTAGGTGCTCCTCGATCACCCGGCCAATGGCTGCCAGCAGTGAGGGTACATATTGGCCCGCCACCCATTGCCCGCCGCGCGGGTCGAACACCGATTTGAGTTCGTCAACCACAAAGGACACATCGCCGCCCCGGCGGAAGACCGCACTGATCATGCGGGTGAGCGCGACCGTCCAGGCATAATGCTCCATATTCTTGGAGTTGATGAAAATCTCGAACGGCCGCCGCCGCCCGCCATCGATCAGATCGTTCAGGGTAATGTAGAGCGCGTGATCGGACTCCGGCCAACGGATCTTATAGGTCGTGCCAGCAAGCGCCTCGGGCCGGTCGAGCGGCTTGGTCATATAGACGATGCCGGCGGAGTCGGCGTTGGCCGCGCGCTCTTGCAGTTTGGGTTTAGTCTGCTCGCGGGTGATCGCGGCCGCTATTGGTTTGGCGGGTTCGGGCTCTGACCTTGGTTCCGCGGGGGCAGGAGGGGGGGTGGTGCTCTCGGGCGCCGGAGCCGCACTGAGGATCGAGCCTGTGATATCGTTTGGCCGGAATGTTGTGCAGCCCTTGCATCCGGCGTCGTAGGCGGTGCGATAGACATCCTTGAACGCCTCAAAACTAATGTCCTGAGGCACGTTTACGGTCTTGGAAATGGCGCTATCGATGAACTCCTGAGCCGCCGCCTGGATCGCGATATGGTCTTGTGGGCTCAAGTCCGCTGCGGTCACGAGGGAGGGCGGCAAGGGTGCCGACGCACCGCGCAACGCACGGAACCGGCTATAGGCCAAGCTCGCTACACGTTCGCGCCGCTCGCCAGCGCCAAAGCGCATCACGCGCTCTTGTTCCAAGGCGAAAACAGGTTCGATGCCACTGGAGACATTATTCGCCAGGAGCGAGATCGTGCCCGTCGGTGCGATTGAGGTGACGAGCCCATTGCGCAAACCGCGATCGGCAATCGCTGCGCGCAGCTCTGGTTCCATCCGCGAGGCATAGGCGGTGCCCAAGAACTTGTCCCGGTCGTAAAGCGGGAACGCACCCTTTTCGGCGGCCAAATCGGCGGAGGCGATGAGGGCCGCGCGCCGCAAACTGCGCAGCCATTGGCGGGTCAGCCGCACGGCGTCCACACCGCCATAGCGCGCGCCGCAATAGATCAGCGCGTCCGCCAGACCGGTGACACCCAGACCAATACGGCGCTTGCCCTTGGCCTCCCGCTCCTGCGCGGCGAGTGGATAGGCAGACACATCGATCACATTGTCGAGGAAGCGGATGGCCGTGGCGGTGAGCGTCTCGAGCGCCCGTACATCGAGCTCCGCGTGGGTGGTGAACGGATCTCGCACCAATTCGCCCAAATTGATCGAGCCCAGCAAACAGGCGCCAAAGGGCGGCAGCGGCTGCTCCCCGCAAGGGTTGGTGGCCGAAATCGTCTCGCAATAGCTCAGCGGGTTCTCGTTGTTGACGCGGTCGATGAAAATGACGCCCGGCTCGGCATAGGCGTAGGTTGCCGCCATGATCCGGTTCCACAGGCCGCGCGCCGAGATCGTCCGGTGCACCTTGCCCGCAAAAACCAAATCCCAAGAGCGGTCGTCCTTCACCGCTTGCATGAACGCGTCAGTGACAAGGACAGACACATTGAAATTGCGCAGGCGCGCCGGATCGCGCTTGGCATCGATGAAGGCCTCAATGTCAGGGTGGTCGCAGCGCAAACACGCCATCATGGCGCCGCGCCGCGCGCCTGCCGACATGATCGTGCGGCACATCGCGTCCCAGACATCCATGAAAGAGACGGGGCCGGAGGCGTCCGCGCCGAGCGCCTCGTTCAGCGCGCCATGGGGGCGCAAGGTGGAAAAGTCACAGCCAATGCCGCCGCCCGCCTGCATGGTCAAAGCGCTGTCGCGCAAGGTGTCGAACACCGCGCGCATCTCGTCCGCGATCGTGCCCATGACGAAACAATTGAAGAGCGTCACGGCGCGGCCGGAGCCCGCACCCGCCAAGATGCGGCCTGCGGGCAAGAACTTGAACCCGGACAATGCCGAGCGGAATTGGGCGGCGGTGCGTTCGCGCAAGGCCTCACTCTCCGCCTGGGCCGCGGCATTGGCCACGCGCGTCCAGCTATCGTCCAGCGTGAGGTCCAAAGGCTCCCCATCGGGGCGCTTCAAGCGGTATTTCTCTTCCCAAACGTGGCGAGAGAGCGCGCTCAACAATTCCATGGGGCACGACCTATTGTGAACAGAGTTCAACTCTATACGAGCGGTTGGGCCCCGTCAATCGGTGTTCTTGAAAAGTTCTAGGCGTGGCCAGTCTCAGAATACGGGCGCGGCCCTTGCCAGTTGCTTAGCTCGCGGCAAGGAGTTCGGCTGTGCGGGTTTCGATGCGCGATTGCAGTTCGGCCATGAAGGCCTGCCGCTTAAGACCTGGCGGGATCGGTTCAAGGAATTCGAACACGATGTGTCCCGGTTTGCGCCAAGGGCCTGAGCGAGGCCAGAACAGCCCGGAATTGAGGGCTGCGGGCACACACGGAACCCCCAGTTGACTATAGAGGGCCGCGATCCCGGGCTTGTAGTCGGGCTCGGCGCCAGGAACCTTGCGAGTGCCTTCAGGAAAGATGACGACGGCCCGACCGTGAGCCAGGCGATCTTTGGCCTCGGTGACCATGCTCTTGAGCGCGCTGGCGCCTGCATCGCGGTCAACCCAGATCGACCCCATGCGATGGGCGAACCAGCCCCAGAACGGCACGTAGGACAGCTCCTTTTTGACGATGACGGCTGGGTCCTTGAGGATGACGTTGATGGCGATCGTCTCCCACATCGACTGATGCTTGGAGGCGAGCAGATACGGCCCGCCGGGCAAACGCTCGCGTCCGCGCACCTCGAAGGTGATGCCGGCGCAGGTGCGCAGCGCCCACAAGGTCGCGAGGCACCAATATTCCAGGCCTTTGCGTATAACGATCCGTGGCAGGAGCAATGATGGCAGCCAGGCAATGTTCATCGGGATCGTGTAGAGCCAGAAGCACAGCTGAAAGAGAAGCGAGCGGCCCATGTCGGCCGAGGTCAACGGGGCGTTTGCTGCGGGCGCCTGCATCATCGCGTGTCTCTGGATCGGGTGCGTTAGGTTTTGGGTTCGGCGCTCAGGATTGGCTCGTCGCCAGGATTGGCGCCACCATACTCGATCCGGGCCTCCACGCCCTGATGAAAGCGAAAGCCCAAAGGCTCCAACCCATTCAGGCGGACCCAAGAGGCCAGATATTTGGTGTATTCGCTCATCAGAAGCCACGCAGCGTCACGATCCTGCCACCAATCGCCCATGTCCAACTCGCGGGGGAACACAGGCTGACCGACCAGCTTCACGCCAGGCAGTGCTGCCCGGAACTCCATGAGCGAGCGCGGCAAGTGATAGGCAGCGGTCACCACGATGATCGAGCGATAGTTGTGCCGGCGTACCCAGGCCGCGGCCTCGACCGCATTCTCAATCGTGTTCGAGGCGCCTCGGCCCAGATCGACGCAGCAGGCATAAACGCGTCTCGGACCGTCGATCTGGCGCTTGAGCTCGTCGCGGGTCACGGTATTGTTGACACCCGTGATCAGGAGGCGCGCGCCGCGCCTCTCGGCCAGAAGGCTCATGGCCTTGTCGAGGCGGGCATCACCGCCGGTGAGAGCCACGATGGCATCCGCGCTTTTCGGTTCGGAGCCAATGCGCTCCAAGGCGCCAATGAAGGCGACCAGACCAATCGCATAGGCCGACAGGCCAGCCAATCCGATAAGGATCGCCAGCCGCCTCTTCAGCCCATATGAATGTCGCTCTCGCCGGATCATTACCACGGGTCTTTGGTTGGTCTGCCAGATAGCCATGCTGCTGCGGTCTTCAGCCATTGGGCGAATCATAATCGCTTGAAACGCGCGTGTCGCGCGAAAATCCATATCCTGCCCTGAGGGCTAGGGCATGCGCCCAATGACGCGCAGGACGGTCATGCGCGCAGTTAGTGTCGCTATTGCTGCGGATGCGAGGGGCACAAGGATCAACCAGAGCAGATGCCAGGGCGAGGCCATGATATGCGGCGTAAACGCGGATGAACCTGGCCCTGCGGCTCGGTCCCAAATCCAGGCCGCACCCATCAATGTCACGAGCGAAAGCATCAACCCAATCAGGCCACCTCGCAGGCCCAGCCACAGAAAGTGCCGTTCGTATTCCCTAGCGATGAAGACATCCTTTGCACCGATCATGTGGACGACTTCCACAATGTCGCGATGTACATTCAGTCCCGCCTGGGTCGCGAAGACTATAACTGCAAGCGTTGCCAAGGTAATCAGGCCCAGGACAGCCCATCCGACCCCCAGGGCCGAGCGTGCGAAACCAGATAATTCCTCGTTCCAATGTTTGTGATCGTCCAGTGTCGCACCAGGAACCGCGCCGAGCGCGGCCCGCAAGGCTTGCGTGTCGACCTTTTCACCTGACTTGATCTGCACTTCGATCAATTGGGGGACAGGAAGATCTTGCAGCACATTGCCTTGGCCCAGCCATGGCTCCAGCAAGGACGCCGCCTCCTCGCGGGAGAGCGCGCGGGCACGCAGAATGCCAGGCCAAGACTGGAGGACACGCATAGCCGCGTCTGTCTGATCCTCCGCAGAGATTTGGTCCGTAACTGCCAGCTGAACTGTCATCGATGCCGACAAGCCACGCGACCAGCCAGAGGCGATATCGCTCAAGGTCAGGACGGCACCAAGCGTCAGGCAGGCTAAAAAGTTCATCACCGCAATGATGATGTGCAACGTCGCGCCGGAGGCACTCTCCGACGGCATGAGCTGCAATTTGCGATAACCAAAGGTCAGCACGGGGCCTCAAAAAGCCAAGTGTTGGGGTTTGGGCGGCAACATGGTCAAGCGGCCCTCACCCAAACGAAACACACGCGCATTAACCCTGTCCAGGATGTTCTGGTCGTGGGTCGCAATCATCACGCAGGTGCCCAGCCGGTTTAGCTCCAGGAAGAGGCGCAAGATCCGCTCGCCAATCTCCGGGTCGACATTGCCGGTTGGCTCGTCCGCGAGCAAGAGGTCAGGCTTTGCAACTACTGCGCGCGCAATGGCGACACGCTGTTTTTCTCCGCCCGACAGGGTCGCGGGTTTGGCATTTTGACGTTGCCCCAGTCCGACCCATTCCAACAGCTCTTCAACTTCTGCGCGATAGAGGCGCTCATCTTCCTGGGCGATCTTGCGCGGCAGGGCCACGTTTTCGTAAACGGTCAGGTGCTCAATCAGGCGAAAGTCTTGAAAAACAACGCCAATTTTACGCCGGAGCATCGGGGTTTCCGCTTTGCTCAAGGTGGATATGTCCTTGCCAAACAGCGAGATGAGGCCGCGCGTTTGGTGTTCCGCGAGATAGAGCAGCCGCAAAAGCGTGGTCTTGCCAGCGCCAGAGGGTCCTGTCAGAAGTTGCAGTGAGCCTGCCTCGAGCGAAAAGCTAACGTCACGTAGGACCTCTGGGCCCATGCCATAGCGCATGCCGACATTCTCGAAACGAACCACAGTTTAAGCCTTTTGGTTTAGATGTTTAGCTCGCAAAGTTCGCACGGAGGCCCGCTTGCGCCGCTTTTGTGGATATGTCAAACACAGGGATGACGGACGAATGTGGCGGACCCAAAGCGCAGGGAAAGCCGGAATCTCATGATAGTTAGCTGTCCCAATTGTTCAACGCGTTATGTGCTCGATGCCGCCATGATCAGGCCGCCGGGGCGCCATGTCCGCTGCGCGCGCTGTCAGCTCACCTGGTTCCAGGAGCCCGCTCTCGATCTTGGCGCCGATGCCATGGTGCCGGAAGCTCTCGATGCTCCGATCGCGGACAAATCGCGCATGCTGCCTTCGCCTGCCATGCGCGCTCCGGCTCCACGCGAGCGTGAGGCGATGCGCGACACTGAGGAGGCGCCCGCTTATCGTGACCGGCAACGCGACATGGCGCGTGACCTGTCTCGTGACATGCCGCGAGAGGTTGCGCGCGAGCAGGCTCGCGATGTTTTGCGCGAGCAGCCGCGTGATGTCGTCAGAGAAGCACTCGGCCATGATACTTACGCACCACAGACCCAGCCGGTAACGCGCGAGATCTCACGCGACGCCATGCGCGACATGAGCCGCGATTTCGATCCCGCCGAACAATCCTTCGATCAGCCGCGTGGTCATTTTGGCTCTGCCAGAGCGCCTGCGGCGGACGATCCGATGTTCGACGGCGTGCGCAGTCCTGAGCGCGACCAGCGTCGCGAACGGACACGCAGCAGCGGCGAGCGCAAGCGCGGAGGCTCCGCGGGCACCTGGGCCCTGGTGCTCGGTGGTCTGGCGCTGGTGATGGTGGCGGGCATTGTCGGTGTCCAATTCCGCGAGCAGATCGTCAAGATCGAACCTGCGACCGCATCGCTTTACGAGCGTCTCGGCTATGGCGAGATCAATTCGCGCGGGCTGGATTTCGAAGGGGTCACCTATGCGCGGGAGATTGACAATGGGGTCACGGTGCTCGCGATCCGCGGCCAGATTGTCAACGTGTCAGATCGCGAACTGCCGGTCCCGCCGGTCCGCGTGACCGTGCGCGATGCAGACAAGCGCGACCTTTATCAATGGACCTTCACGCCCGAGACACCAAAACTGACGCCCAAGAGCCGGGCCGATTTCACGACCAGGCTCGAGAGCCCGCCGCCCGATGCGTGGGACCTTGAAATCCGCTTCGCGAAGGCGGGAGAGTAGAGCCGGTTTGCGGTGACAGGGCCCGGATTTCGCGTTCTTTATGACGAGCGGATGATCCAAGGCCGTTTGAATGCCCTAGCGGACGATATTGCGCGCGCCATGGCGCCTGACTTAATCGCCATCGCCATTCTGAAGGGCAGTTTCATTTTCGCCGCCGACCTCATCCGCGCTCTGCATGCGCGGGGCCTGAGCCCTCATGTGGATTTCATGACATTGTCGAGCTATGGCACCGCCACACAATCCTCCGGCACCGTGACATTGCTGAGGGATGCAGAGATCGACGTGCGCGGACAGCAGGTGCTGTTGCTCGACGATATCCTCGATTCAGGCCGGACCCTCGCCTTTGCCAGCCGTCATTTGGCTGACAAGGGGGCGGCTACGGTCAAAACCTGTGTCCTTTTGGACAAATACGCCGCAAAAGGTAACGCTCTCGCCAAAGCGGATTTCGCAGCTTTTGCGTGTCCGGACGATTTTGTGGTGGGCTATGGTATGGATTACGCACATATGTATCGGGAACTTCCGTTTGTCGCTGTGCTTGATCAGAAGGGCGTGAGAGACTGACGCCGACCAGATGGCGAGGTTGTTGATTGTCGAGAACGAAATGGCGCTGCGCGAGTTCATCGCACGCGGCCTAAGATTGCGTGGCCACGAGGTCACTGTGGCCGATGACGGCGCGTCCGGTTTGGAGCTGCTCAAGTCCCAGGCCTTCGATCTGCTGCTGACCGATATCGACATGCCGATCATGGACGGGATCGCGCTCGTGCAGGCGGGCGGGCCGCTCTGTCCGGACATGAAAATCATCGTGATGTCAGGCCATGAGCATCAGCTGGAGCGGGCGCGGGAGATGACCTCTCTCGTCACGCGCGTCGTGCCAAAGCCGTTTTCGATTGCCGAGATCGGGACTATTGTGGATGCGGTCCTTGCACCGCCGGGCTTGCGCAAGCGGCGGGCGCCGGCGCGGCGGCCATCGGCCGCCAAGGCCAAAACCAAGCCCAAGGGTTAAAAGCGCCTCAGCAACCGCTCCAAATATTCTAGTTCGGGTTCGGGCCTGGAGCGCTCCGAAGCGCGGCGCTGCAGCTCCTCAAGGATTTCCCGCGCGCGCTGAATGTCCAGCTTAGTCGGCACCTTGGTCTTGTCGCCGGATTGTGGGCCGAAGTTCGGTCCCTGACGCCCGAGCGGGTCGGTGTTCTCGCCAGCGCCCATGCCTTGTCCGCCGCCTTGGCCCGCGCGCTGGGAGGCCAGCGCTTGCATCGCCCGAGCCAACGCTTCGCCGCCTTGGCGCAAACTTTCAAGAGCCTTGCCTTGCCCCGTTTGCGCGTCTCCCAACGCACCCTCGCGCAGGTTCTGCGCAGCGGCCTGCATGGCACTGTGGGCCCCTTCTAGTGCTTTCACATCGGCACCCGCTGCTTGCATCTGTTTCATCAAATCGCCGAGCGCCTGGTTGAGGCGTTCTTGATCGCCTGCGAGTGCCTGGCCGCGCTGAACCTTGGCGGCGCCATCCGCATTGTTCGACTGTTCACGGAAGGTCTTGTCCATCAGCTGGCTTTGTTGCTCGATCAAGGCGCGCAATCCGTCCGCCGCATTCGCCGCCGCTTGCTCCTTTGGGTTGGCCGGGCTGCCTGCGGATTGCAGGCTCTCCAAGGTGGCCTGAAGCTGGCTGAGTAATTGCTGCGCTGCTTGGGGCGAGCCTGACCGGGCCAAGGTCTCGACCTGATCGAGCATGGCTTTGAGATCCTGCGCATGCAGTTCCCGGGTCATCTGTCCCGGGATGGTCTGAGCGCTGCGCGCGCCATTGGCTTGCACCGCCTGGACAAAGTTTTGGATCGCCATCCGCAACTGCTGCATAAGCTGCGCGATCTGAGCATCGCTCGCGCCCTCGGACAACGCCTTGGCCAGTTGCTGCTGGATACGGCGCAGTTCGGCTTGGGCGTCCGCGGCGACGCCTTCCTCAACCTGGAGCGCCAAGTCCCAAAGCAATTGCTCCGTACTCGACAGATCATCGCCCGGGCGCGCATAGGTCAGGCGGTAATGGGCCACCCGCATCCCCAGATACACAGCATGATCCGGCGCGAATAGCTCCGGAAACAAGCTCAGACCCTCTAGGATCTTTGCCACGCGATCCTTGGCGGCTGGATTGCGCACGATCGTCCGGCGCTGCTCGATGAGGGCCCGGGCCAGAGGCTGACTGAAATGGCGCTCGGGCAGGGTTAGCTTGATCGGCGTCGCCGATGACGTCTGGCCGAGCGCGTCCGTTGCGGTCAGGGTGATGGTTACGGGCAAACCGGCCCAGCGATGGCTCGTCAGGTCCTTGAAGACCGTGCTTTCCCCTTCGCGCGCAGGTTTGGGCGGCAAGGGCAGATCAAATGACAGCGCAGCGCCTGCTTTCGGTCCCTTGGGGTCCTGGCCTTGCAGCGTGATCGATGCCCTGGCGCTCTGCACCCCGTAGTCGTCCTTGACCTCGTAGTGAAAGCGCAACGTCTGTGACTGCATCACCGCAATGGGGGTTTTCAACGTCAGGCTTGGCGGAGTGTCCGCAATGGCCTTGAGACGCCAATTGCCCGCAAAGAGACCGCCAACCGTCAGGCGGGCATTCAGGTCTTCATCGATGGTGGCCTTTGCCTCGCCCTCTCCTTCGCCGATGTTGAAGAATGGGATGGCTTGTGGATCAGGGATCGCGCTCGCCAACGGACCGGTCCGTAAGACTGCAACGCCGCCGCCACGATGGATGCGGACATGAAGGGTCGAGCCTTTGGGGACCTCAATCACTGGCGCCTGCGGCCCTGGTGGGCCTAACGCGAGCGCGCGGGACGGTTCGCCCGTATAGGCAGGTGGCTTGATCCAGGCATCGCCACGTTGCGCCCAGGGTGCTTCTGACCTGCGGGTGTCAAAGGCCGCAGCAAGGCGCGCGGGCGCCTCCGGTCCGGCATAGATCACCGAGGCAATTAGGACCAGCAGGATGAACATCCTGATCGCGTAGCGGTCCCGCGTCGACAGGTCGACCGGCGGCCAGGTGACCTTCAAATCGCGGATACGCTGAAACAGCTGTTGCCGATGCGCGCGCCACAGGACGTCCGCAATTTCCGACTGCCCGCCTTTCAGGCCGATCTGGTCCTCAAGTCCCGTGATCGGGCGATGCTCCAGACCAGACGAGCGCTCCAAATGGCGCAGCGCGTTAGTCCGGGTGGGAATGCTTTGGCCGCGCACCGACCACACGACGCTGACGACAAATGCTCCAGCGAACGCAATGAGGGCCAGCATATGGATGCCGCCCGGCAAGCTGTGAAAGCCGCCCACCATGGCGACGATGATAAAGACCCCGATGATCCCGGTGGATGGCCATAGGGCCGGCCAAAAGCGCTCCACAAGCAGCGCCAGCCACGACAACCTGATCTGACGCTTAATGTCGCCAGGCAAAGCTATCTGATGGGGTTCGTTGGTTGCGGTCATCTCAACTCGAATACGATCACAGGCGCCCTTTATAGCATAGGCCAAACCCACTTAGAGAGGTTTCAACCATTCCGCCCATGTTTCTAACTGCATCATTTCGTCGAATGTGGGGCGCCGGCGCACCACGCTGAACTGGCGCCCTTTAACTAAAACCTCCGGTGTCAAAGGCCTCGCGTTATAGGAAGACCCTTGGACTGCACCATAGGCGCCGGCCGTCAGGATAGCCATGAGGTCACCGGCCTTGGATGCTGGCAATTCGCGGTCCTTGGCAAAGATGTCGGCGGATTCGCACACCGGGCCCACAACGTCATAGGCGGTGAGCTCGCCGTCCGGTCTGACAGCCTTGATGTCGTGCCAGGCATCATAGAGTGCGGGCCTCAGGAGATCGTTCATCCCGGCGTCCAGGATCATGAATGGCCGCGGACCGCCCTCTTTGATGTAGGTGACACGCGACACAAGAATGCCCGCATTCGCAACAATCAGCCGCCCCGGCTCCAAGATCACGTGCACATCCAGGTCCCGCGTATGTCCGGCCAAGATCTTTGCGTAGGCAGATGGCAAGGGTGGGGGTTCTTCGTCCAGCATGTACGGCACGCCCAGGCCACCGCCCACGTCGAGGCGCGTGATCTTGTGTCCTTGCGCCCGCAAGGTCCGCACCAAGCCCGCAGCCTTCTCAATGGCCAGGTCCAGAGGCCGCAAATCGGTGATCTGGCTGCCAATGTGGATGTCGACACCGCATGCGTCGATCCCAGGGAGATCTTTGGCGAGGGCATACAGCCGCTCTGCATCGGCCCATGCGACGCCGAATTTGGACTCCGCAGTCCCAGTAGTGATCTTAGCGTGCGTTTGGGCATCAATATCGGGATTGACGCGCAAGGCGACCGGGGCGGTGCGCCCGCGGCCATTTGCGACCTGAGAGAGGAGACGCAATTCGCCCTCACTCTCGACATTGAATTGGTAGATCTGGGCCGAGAGTGCCGCGTCCAACTCAGACGCGGTCTTGCCGACGCCTGAGAAGACGATCTTCTGCCCTGGAATGCCGGCGGCGAGCGCGCGCCTCAGTTCGCCCTCCGAGACGATGTCTGCGCCCGCCCCCAGTGCCGCCAAGGTCCGCAACACGGACAGGTTCCCATTGGCCTTAACGGAATAGGCGATCAGGGCACCTGGTGGGGCAGCCTCGCGCATGACCTCAAAGTGACGGGTGAGGGTCGCGCTCGCATAGATATAGACCGGGGTCCCAACCGCCTCGACGATCGCGCGGACGGGTACGTCCTCTGCGAAAAGCTCGCCGTCGCGGTAGTCGAAATGGTTCATCGCGTGGCCATGATTGGCGTGAAAGCCGCCCCCTTCGGTGGTTCAAGCGGGCCCTTCTTTCCGCACGCGCAAAGGCTCAGGCTTGCCAGGATTACCAAGACCAATGTGTTGCGGGCCTTCATGATAGTTTCTCCGTCCAATAAGCGATTTGCGCGCGCACTTGCGCTGGCGCGGATCCGCCGAAACTGTTGCGGCTTGCGACCGATTTGTCGAGCGGCAATACATCATGGACGCCTTGCGTGATGCGCGGTTCGACTGACTGCAGGTCGGTCAAGGGCAGGTCTTCCAAGGCCTGGCCGCGTGTCTCTGCCAATTTCACGATCGTACCGGTAATGTGATGCGCCTCTCGGAACGGGATGCCCAGATGCTGCACCAGCCAGTCCGCGAGGTCGGTGGCATTGGCATAGCCCTTTGCGGCCGCAGCCCGCATCGCCTCGGGGTTTGCTTCTAGATCGCCAATCATGCCGGTCATGGCAGCCATGGACAGCGCAAGGGCGTCTGCGGCCTCAAAGACCAGCGCCTTGTCCTCCTGCAGGTCCTTGGCATAGGCGAGCGGCAGCGCCTTGACGACCCCGAGCATGGCGGTGAGGCTGCCTGTGATCCGCGCGGCCTTGGCCCTGATGAGTTCCGCGGCATCAGGGTTGCGCTTCTGCGGCATGATGGATGAGCCGCTGGTATAGGCGTCTGAGAGCCTGACAAATCCAAAGAGCGGCGAGGTCCACAGCACCAGTTCCTCAGCCAGCCGCGACAGATGCGTGGCAGTCAGGGCTGCAACACCAATATATTCGCAGGCGAAGTCCCGGGCCGACACGGCATCCAGCGAATTGCGCATGGGCTCGCGGAAACCCAAAGCGTGGGCAGTTTGAGTACGATCGATGGGGTAGGAGGTGCCCGCCAGCGCAGCCGCACCAAGCGGGCATTCGTTGAGGCGTTCGCGGGCGTCTCTGGCGCGGCCGCGGTCACGCGCGAACATCTCAACATAGGCCAAGAGGTGATGGCCGAAGGTGATGGGCTGTGCGATTTGCAGATGCGTAAATCCGGGCATCACGGTCCCGGCATGAAGGCCCGCCTGGGCAAGCAGGCCGCGTTGCAGATCGAGCAGCGCTGCATCAAGTCCGTCCAGTGCGTCACGCACCCACAGGCGGAAATCGGTTGCGACCTGATCATTGCGCGAGCGTGCGGTATGAAGCCTGCGCCCAGGTTCTCCAATGCGGCGGGTCAATTCCGCCTCGATGTTCATATGGATGTCTTCGAGATCTGCGGTGAAGCTTAGCTGCTGGGCCTCGATAGCGGCGGCTATGTCTTGCAGGCCTGTTTTGATCGCGCTGGCATCAGCAGTTGAGATAATGCCCGCTTCGGCAAGCATCGCCGCGTGGGCAAGTGAGGCGGCGATATCCTGGCGCCAGAGGCGCTGATCAACCTCGATGGAGGCATTGATCGCACTCATGATGGCCGAGGGTCCGCCCGCGAACCGTCCGCCCCACATCTGGTTTTCTGCCATTTGGCGGCCCCAAGTCATTCGAAATACAAGACATTCTTATGCGCTGCACGCGCGCGCCTTGCATTCAGAATGTTGTGATTTGTATGTTGGATGCAACAGCCGTTGGATGAAACGGCCGTTTCATGAACCGAATATCTGCCCGCAGGTTGTAAATCATATGGGAGCTGCCCGAATTGGTCTTGTTGGATGGATTCTGGCCGGCTTGGCGATCATAGGCATCGCACGCTTTGTCTATGTCGCGCCATTCGGGCCCGATGCGATCTCAATTGATGGCCAGGCTTTGAGTGGGCGGTTTGAGCGCCTGGGCCGCGTGCCGAATATCCGGTTTGAAAATGGCCGTGAGCAAGCCATGAAGCTCGCCGATTTACGCGGACGCCCCGTGCTCATCAATGTGTGGGCGACGTGGTGCGCGCCTTGCGTGGAGGAGATGCCCTCCCTTGACCGGCTGCAGAGGGATTTCCCTGACCTTGCAATCGTCGCTATCAATGTGGATGGCAAGGGACCCCAAAAGGTTCGCGGGTTCTATCGAGAGATCGGCGTGAAGCATTTGGAGATCTTCCTCGATCCGCGCGATGCCGTCATGGAGTCCTTTGGGGTTGAAGGCTTGCCCTTCACCATGCTGTTGGACCGCGAAGGCCGGGAGATAGCCAGTTTGATGGGCGGCTATGACTGGGACGCCAAGGACGCGCGCATGGCGATCCAGGCACTCGTAGGTGAGCGCGGAGGGCCCGCCACTGTGCATGCGCCTGGACCTGGCCTGCGCCAGGTCCCAGTCACTCATCATCCTCTTGAGCCGCTGCTGGTCAGCACGTGGTGACAGGACAGGTCTAGAGCTCAAAGCTCAATTGCGCGACCCGGATGAGATTGCCTGCGGGGTCGTGAAAGGCGAACTCCGTGGTGCCCCAGGGCTTGGGTTCCACCGGGAGAAGTGCCACCGCAGCGACCTTTGCAAACTCCTCATATAGCGCCTTCAAGTCAGGCACGTAGATGATGCAGCCGGCATAGTTCGTGTGCGGATGAACCCCAGGATGCTCAAAGAACTGCATCTGGATGGTCCCGCGGATCATCACCAAATAGGTGTCCGGCGGCTCTCCTTCGGCCGCGCAAATGAAACCCAGCGCTTCATAGAAGGCCCGGGTCTTGTGCAGATCGCGCATCGGCAATGTTGGGACAGCAATTTCGCGCACGGTGGTTTCCGCTCCAGGATGATGCCGTCAGCTTACCACTGGCTGAGGTGCGCTTCAAAAGCGACGTTCAAAAAGAAAAGGCCGCTAGTCTGCCCAGCGGCCCCTCTTCCGCGCAAATGCGCAAAATCTTAGTAGTCGCAAGGACGCTTCACGACGACCTTGTGGCCGCAATCATCGTGATGGTCGCAATGCTTCTCTTCTTTGACGACGACGTGCTTGACGGTCTCGTACTTGAAGACAACCGGCTTCTCGACCACGATGGTCTTCTCGATGTAGACGGGCTTTTCCACGTAGACGGGCTTTTCGACATAGACAGGCTTCTCAACCACAACTTCGTGGCCGCAAGGACGGTCGCAGCCATAATCGCGATCGCACTTGCTCTTGCAGTGGCCAGCTTGAGCGGCACCCGCCAGAGACACCATCGCAATCGTACCCAGAGCAACTAGACCAAACTTCTTCATCGGGAACCCCCAATTCTTAAGGTTAAACAACGTGTGAACCATTGTTAATGTCTCGCCGCGATGTCGAGTGAATTTCTTGTAACCATCCTGTGACCCAGTTTTCGCCAAATTGCCGCGCGTGTTCCGGTGTGTTGCACTGAGACAATAGGTTGGCAGAAAACGACCGGGAAAATACAAGCTGTGTGCTGGCGCTCTCTCTATTAAGGTTAATTCCTCGCGGCGCAGGGTAGAGCCCTCCAAAAAACGAGTCTATATTAACCATACGTTGCGACATTTCGGCGACGGATTGTGGTTAGACTTGCACCACGAAAAAAGCGGCACCTCGCGAAGGCGCCGCTGTCTCGCGTCCAGTTATCCACAGAAAAGCGTTATCGCGTTGGAACTGGCTTCTCGCCGCGATAGTCATAGAAGCCCCGTTTGGTCTTTTGACCCAGCCATCCGGCCTCAACATACTTCACCAACAGCGGGCAGGGACGATACTTGCTGTCGGCTAGGCCCTCATAGAGCACCTGCATGACCGATAGACAGGTGTCCAAACCGATAAAGTCCGCAAGTTGCAATGGCCCCATCGGATGGTTTGCACCCAGCCGCATGGAGGTGTCGATGGCCTCAACCGTGCCCACACCCTCATACAAGGTGTAGACCGCCTCATTGATCATGGGCAGCAGGATGCGGTTGACGATAAAGGCTGGGAAGTCCTCGGAATTCGCCGGTGTCTTGCCGAGGCGGCGCACCAACGCATTGGCGGCGGAGAAGGTTTCCTCCTCCGTGGCAATGCCGCGGATCAGCTCCACCAATTGCATCACGGGCACCGGGTTCATGAAGTGAACACCGATAAAGCGTTCCGGCCGGTCGGTCGATGAGGCCAGGCGCGTGATCGAGATTGACGAGGTATTCGAAGCGAGGATCGCGTTCTTGCCGATTCTTGGGCAAAGCTCCTGGAAAATCTTCTTCTTAACCGCTTCGTTTTCGGTCGCCGCTTCAATCGCAAAGTCGACGGCTTCAAAGGCCTCGAGCGCGGTTGTCGTCTTGATCCGCCGCATGGCGGTGTCCTTGTCGGCGTCGCTGATCTTGCCGCGCGCAACCTGGCGGGACAGATTGCCCGCGATGTTGTTGATGCTGGCTTCCAGCCGGTCCTTGGCGATGTCGTTCAAGATCACGTCATAGCCCGCCAAGGCGCAGACATGGGCTATGCCTGAGCCCATTTGTCCTGCGCCAATGACGCCAATGGTTTGAATGGTCATAAGATTTCTCTACCCCGCAACGCCGGTCATGCTGCCCTGCAGTATGACGGCGGAAAGTTGACAAATGTCTGCAGCGTCCATTCCCGTCCTTAGGCTTTCGTGCTCCCGCCCCAACCATGCCAGGATCATTGACGCTGTCCCGGTCTTTACCGGTTAGTAACCAAGCTTCTTGAGTTCCTCTTCAAGCTCCGGAACCACTTTGAACAAGTCGCCCACCAAGCCGTAATCCGCGACCTGGAAGATCGGAGCCTCCTCGTCCTTGTTGATCGCGACGAT
>DMER01000236.1:19687-24165 GCA_003451645.1 Alphaproteobacteria bacterium
CTTGGAGTCCTTCATGCCCGCCAAGTGCTGGATCGCACCGGAAATGCCGACGGCGATATAGAGCTCCGGCGCCACGACCTTGCCCGTCTGACCAACCTGGTAGTCATTGGGAACAAAGCCCGCATCCACCGCCGCGCGGCTGGCGCCAACGCCTGCCTTCAGGCGATCGGCAACGCGCTCCAGCAGCACGAAGTTCTCACCATTCTGCATGCCCCGGCCGCCAGAGATCACGATCTTAGCCGATGCCAGTTCGGGGCGCTCCGATTTAGAGAGTTCCTCGCCAATGAACTCGGATAATCCTGACGCGGGCATCGCTCCAATACTGTCGACCCCGGCAGACCCGTCCATTGCGGCAGCTTTGAAGGTCGTGGGGCGCACCGTGATGACCTTGCGCTGACCGGCCGGCGCTTGGACTTGCTGGAACGCGTTTCCGGCATAGATCGGCCGCGTGAAGGTGTCCGGGCCGTCGACCGAGATCACTTCGGAGATTTGTTGCACATCGAGGTGGGCCGCGACGCGCGGCATGACGTTCTTGCCGCTGGTGGTTGCTGGCGCCACGATCGATTGATACTTACCCGACAGCTCGATGATCAAGGCAGCAAGCGGCTCGGCCAATTGCTTGGCATATTGGGCATCATCCGCATACAGAATGCGGCCCGCGCCCGTGAGCTTGGAAGCCGCATCCGCGACGCCTCGGCAATTATGGCCCGCGACCAGGACATCGACAGGGGCGCCCAAAGCAACCGCCGCCGACATGGCCTTGGCGGTGGCTTCCTTCAGCGACACATTATCGTGCTCGGTGATCAACAGAGTGGACATTAGATGACCCCCGCTTCGTTCTTCAGCTTATCGACCAGTTCCTGCACAGTCTTGACCTTGATCCCGCCTTTTCGTTTTGGCGGCTCCGTCACTTTAAGTGTTTTGAGGCGCGGCGTCGCATCGACCCCGTAATCGGCGGGCGTTTTCTCGTCGATCGGCTTTTTCTTGGCCTTCATAATGTTGGGCAGCGAGGCATAGCGCGGTTCGTTCAAGCGCAGGTCCGTCGTGACAATCGCGGGCAGTTTCAGCTTCCCGGTCTGCAAGCCGCCATCCACTTCGCGGGTCACATGTGCATGCTCGCCCTCGAGCACGACCTTGGACGCGAAGGTGCCTTGCGCCCAGCCGAGCAGAGCCGCCAGCATTTGACCGGTCTGGTTGCAGTCGTCGTCGATCGCCTGCTTGCCCAAAATGATGAGGTTGGGGTTCTCGGCCTGCGCGATACCTTTCAGGATTTTGGCGACCGCCAGCGGCTCCACATCATGGTCCACCTTCACCAAAATGCCCCGGTCCGCGCCCATGGCGAGCGCCGTGCGGATCGTTTCCTGTGCAGCCTGCGGTCCAATCGATACCGCGACGATCTCCGTTGCAGTCCCCTTTTCTTTAAGGCGCACGGCCTCTTCGATGCCGATCTCGTCGAAGGGGTTCATCGACATTTTCACATTGGCAAGATCGACACCGGTTTGATCCGGCTTCACGCGGATCTTCACATTATAGTCCACCACGCGCTTGATGGGGACGAGGACTTTCATGCGTCTCTGCTCCACTCGAACCTGCGGGTCAGGGATGGGAACCGGCGCTGCGCAGGATTATTTTTGGCGCCAGACCTGAATTGTGCGTTGCAAAACGTAGAGGCAGGTTGCGCCACTGTCAACGAAGGCTCTTCGCATGCAGATTCAAGGGCTTGAGTTCGCCGAGCGCCTCGCTGCCTAATTCTTGAGCCGTCTTTGCCGCAAAATCATGCCCCATTCCGGTGTTTTCGCTTGGCTGATTCCGTTGTCCGCGTGATCGCGGCGCTTGCGCGTTCGCAATGCCTCTTAGATAAAGACGCCGCTGGCGCTGCTTGAGGCATCTTGCGCTCGGCCCGTCCGCACCGCCGAACACCATTGGGGCTCTCGATGATTCGCGACGACCATCGCTCGACGTCGGAGATTTTCTTGTCGATTACGGCAGAGCATCCGCATGAGCGCATCTCCATACAGGACATCATCGACAGTTTGGGCGAGCGCGGGTTCGGCTTTGCTTTGTTGATCTTTTCGCTGCCTTGCATCATCGCACCGCCAGGTCTGTCGTCGGCGCCTGCGGTGATCCTCATTATCTTTGGGGCTCAGATGCTGTTTCAGTATAATCAGCCCTGGGTGCCGCAATGGGTGGGCAAGCGCTCGGTCGCGCGGGCGGACCTTGAGGGGATCATCCGCCGGATGGTCCCTGTGCTGCGCCGGATCGAGTCCTGGTGCAAGCCGCGCCTGGAGTTCTTGATCGGGCCGCTTGGTGAGCGGCTGTTGGGCCTATTGATCATCATCTTGTCACTGGTGATCTTGATGCCAGGGCCAGGCACCAACGGGCCGCCGGGCCTTGCCATCGCGTTTCTATCGATCGCCGTGATCGAGCGCGATGGCCTGCTGGTCTTCGCCGGCGTCGTCGGCTCATTTTTGGCCATGTATTTGGCCATCACGGGCCTGATCCTGTTTTTCAACTGGATCGTGCCCGCGGTCGCTGGCTGGCTCGGGATCGCGTGGTGAGCGGCTTTACGCCCTGCCCAAGGCGTTGTCCGCTGACAGCGTGTCATACTCGCGGAAGGCCAAAATGATCAGCGTGGCCGCAAACACCGTTGTTGAAGGGAAGAACAACACTTGCGACGTCTCGCGCGTCAGCAAATACATCCCAAACGGATCGGCAATGTATTTCCAGATCGCGGCCAGTCCCAGACCCAGCACCACCGCTTGCAGCGGATAAACGACCCTCCGGAACAAGCCTGCAACGACCAGGACGCCCAGCACAATTTCGGCGATGCCTAGGCCCATTTGCAACTCTTTCGCGCTCAGCAGGCCGTTGTAATATTTGTTCGAGACGCCAATGGCGGCATCTGGCGCGCCGATCTTGATAAAGCCCCAAATGCACAGCAGGGCGCCCGTCGTGACCCTGAGCAGCAGCAACGTCAACGCTTTCATCACCTCAGATCCCCCAAAAATGCCCCGACCTGCGTCAGCATAGCACACAGGCGCGGTCACACGGCGTTCACCAGTGCGTGACGCGGCGATTGCTGCAAATGCGAAGTTGGGCCAAGATCGGGCTTTGTCACGACGAGGTCCAAAGGTCCATGGCGAATTCTGCATTGTTGTCCGAAGCCCATCACGCGGCCCACGCCGCAGAGAGACTAGTTGCCCAGGTGCGCGGCCAGGTCGCCGCCAAAGTCTCGGCCAAAGGCATTGATCAGGAGCAGCATGCCGCGCACGGTTTTGCCTGGGCCGCCACCTATGCGACCGCGCTGCGCGAGATGGCGCGCTGGGCCGAGCGTTTGTCCGAACACGGCAAATTCGGTGCACTGGAACAGCTGATCTTGAAGGCCGTGTTCTCAGAATATCTGGCGCAGCTTGTGGGCGGTCTGCCGGTCAGCCAGACCGAGATGGTTCGCCTCGGCCAAATTGGCGCCTCGCATGACGACATCGACAAATTCATGGGTCCCTCCGCGCGCCTGATCCATCAGGGCTTTGGCGATGCAGACCGTGAGGCTTTGGCGCAGCTCATCGCCAGCCAGCCCGGTGCCTCGACCTTTGGCGACTGTGGCCTCGATGAGGACATGGACTTGATCCGCGAGCAGTTCGCAAAGTTTGCGGCCGCCAAGGTGACACCCTTTGCGCATCACTGGCATCTCAAGGACGAGCTTATCCCGCTCAGCATTATCGAGGAGATGTCGGGCTTGGGCGTGTTTGGTCTGACCATCCCTGAGGAGTTTGGCGGGGCTGGCATGGGCAAGACGGCTATGTGCGTCGTCTCTGAGGAATTGAGCCGCGGCTACATTGGCGTGGGCTCGCTGGGCACACGCTCAGAGATCGCGGCTGAGCTGATCCTTGCAGGCGGAACTGCACAGCAAAAGGCGCATTGGCTGCCTAAAATCGCCTCGGGCGCGATCCTGCCAACCGCAGTTTTCACCGAACCGAATACAGGGTCCGATCTGGGGTCCTTGCGCACGCGCGCTGTCCGCGACGGGGATGTGTGGCGCGTTACGGGCAACAAGACTTGGATCACGCATGCCGCGCGCGCCGATGTCATGACGCTCCTGGTCCGTACCAATCCCGATGCCCCAGGCTACCGGGGCTTGTCGATGTTCCTGGCCGAAAAGCCGCGCGGAACGGACGCCAACCCTTTCCCTGCAGCCGGAATGACGGGCGGCGAGATTGAGGTTCTGGGCTATCGCGGCATGAAGGAGTACGAGATCGGCTTTGATGGCTTTGAAGTTCCGCATGCCAATCTTCTGGGGGCGGAGGAAGGCCAAGGTTTCAAGCAACTGATGCAGACCTTTGAATCGGCACGCATTCAAACGGCCGCGCGCGCAGTGGGTGTTGCGCAAAACGCCATGGATTTGGCCCTTCGCTATGCGCTTGACCGGGTGCAGTTCGGCAAGCCGATCGGCAGCTTCCAGGCGCTGCAGCACCGCGCCG
>DMER01000236.1:24388-24578 GCA_003451645.1 Alphaproteobacteria bacterium
ATGGCGGCCGAGATCATGGCGGCGCGGCAGCTCACCTATTTCGCGGCGCGCGAAAAGGATGCGGGGCGCCGCTGCGATGTCGAGGCGGGCATGGCCAAGCTCTTGGGCGCGCGCGTGGCCTGGGCGTCTGCGGACAATGCCTTGCAGATTCATGGCGGCAATGGCTTTGCGCTCGAATACCCGATCAGCC
>DMER01000236.1:24801-25560 GCA_003451645.1 Alphaproteobacteria bacterium
GTGCTGTGCGATGCGCGCATCCTCAACATCTTTGAAGGGGCTGCAGAGATTCAGGCGCAAGTCATCGCCCGGCGGTTGTTGGAGGAGGGGGCTAATTAGGGGCGGGTCACCATGAACAGCCGGAACATGCCGTCCACTTTCTTGTGGAAGTAGAGCGTCTTGCCATCCGCGGTGATCGTCGGGCCTTCGACAAACCCGTCGATTGAGGCAATTGGTCTGGACGGTTCCCACTGCGCCGTTGTTGACGCTCTCACGGAATGCTCGATCGTCAATTTACGCCAGAACAACGCGCCGCTCATCCGCGTAAAGAATAACTCCAGACCGTCATGAGAGATCGCCATCGCATATTCGAGCGCGCTGGTGTTGATCTTTGCGAACAGGCTGGAGGCATCTTCTGGCCTGCGAAAGCCGGAATTCGCGCGCACAGCATAGGCGATGTCCGCACTGTTGGGGCCGCCCAGCGCGTTAAACAGACCATCGACAATATAGAGTTCGTTGCCGGAGGGGCTCACCTCCACGTCGAAATTCACAATGCCTGCGGTCTTGCGCGACACGCCCTCGACGAGCTCGACATTGGTGACGCGGCCTTGCGCAAATGTGCCCCGGTAGATCGTGGATAAGGTCTTGTCGTAACTGCGCGGCGAAACCCAATAGAGATTGTTTTGGCAATCCATGGTGGGAACGCCTTCGAGAGCGGGCGTATTGGCCCCCTCGACCTTGCCCCGGTAGCGGAAGCGCGCAGCCGAGACGCGCTCGGCC
>DMER01000242.1:0-154 GCA_003451645.1 Alphaproteobacteria bacterium
GGCTGGAAGGGGCAGTTGCTGCGGGAGCTTTACTGGGCGGCCGACGAAATGATGCTAGGCACAACTGCCTCGCCCTTGCGTGCGCATCGGGTCGAGCTGGCCAAACAGCAGCTTGCCGGGATGCTCAGCGGATGGCCTTTGCAGGAAATCAGTC
>DMER01000242.1:336-19352 GCA_003451645.1 Alphaproteobacteria bacterium
GCAGCTTGCGGGGATGCTCAGCGGATGGCCTGTCCAGGAAATCAGTCATGCACTTGCTCGGCATTACGACCCCTATTGGCTCTCACTCGATGCCAAGCAGCACTTCTCTCATGCCGTTCAGATCCGCGAGGCTGATGCCGCAAAGACCCCCGTCAGTTTGCGTGCCTCCTCGGACCGGTTTCGGGCGATCACGGAGATCACGATCTATACGTCCGACCATCCTGGCCTGTTCTCGCAGCTTGCTGGCGCCTTCGCGATGACAGGCGCCAATATTCTGGACGCCAAGATATTCACGACGACCGACGGGGCGGCGGTCGACATGTTCTGGGTGCAGGATGCCAATGGCGATCCGTTTGGCACTGAAGACAGGCTCTTGCGGCTGCGCCAGACCATAGCCAAGGTCTTGGAGGGCGAGATTGCGCCACGCAAAGTGATGGCGGCCCGCCGGGTGCAGCCTCGAGAAGCAGCCTTTCAGGTTGAACCGCGGGTGCTGATCGACAATCAGGCCTCAGATACCTACACCCTCATTGAAGTCAATGGGCGTGACCGGCCGGGCCTTCTGCATGATCTGACACGCGCTCTGTTTGTTGCTGGCCTGTCCATTCATTCGGCCCATATCGCCACATTTGGCGAGCGCGCGGTCGACGTTTTCTATGTGAAGGACGCCTTTGGCCTAAAGATCACGCAGCCGCAACGGACCGAGACGATCCGTGACCTCTTACTTGCAGCGCTGCGGACATCTGAGATCAAGCCTATGGATAGTGTCGCGGGCCAAGCCTGACGCACTTGCAATGCGGACGGCTGGCACGCGATAAGCGGGGTCTTCGCTGGTCATTGATGAAAGCCAACGTCACCCATGTCGACTGAATCGCTCGCGCCAAGCCACCCACCTCTCGTTTTTTCGGGAATGCAGCCAACCGGAAATCTGCACCTGGGCAATTATTTGGGTGCCATCCGCAATTGGCTGAAGCTCCAACAGCATTATGATTGCCTTTATTGTGTGGTCGACATGCATGCGATCACCTTGCCGCAGGACCCGGCGGAGCTGCGCGCCGCCACACGCTCTGTCGCGGCCGCATATTTTGCGTCTGGCGTTGATCCCAAACGGTCCATCGTATTCAACCAAAGCCAGGTTCCTCAGCATGCGGAACTTGCCTGGGTGCTCAATTGTGTCGGCAGGCTGGGGTGGCTCGACCGCATGACCCAATTCAAGGATAAGGCGGGCAAGAACAGCGAGCGGCACAGCGTGGGCCTCTATGTGTATCCGGTGCTCATGGCCGCGGACATCTTGCTCTATAAGGGGACCCTGGTCCCTGTTGGCGACGATCAGAAGCAGCATGTGGAGCTGGCGCGCGACATCGCTGGAAAGTTCAACCGGGACTATAATGCTCCTGATTTTTTTCCGCTGCCTGAACCCATGATCCAGGGGCCAGCGACGCGGATCATGTCGCTTCGCGATGGGACCAAGAAGATGTCGAAGTCAGATGAGTCGGACCTAAGCCGGATCAATTTGACCGACGATGCAGCTATGATCGCTGCGAAGATCAAGAAGGCAAAAACGGATCCCGATGGGTTGCCCTCTGATATTGAAGGGTTGAAGGGCAGGCCCGAGGCCGAGAACCTTCTCAGCATTTTTGCGGCCCTCTCCGATGAGACGCTCGGCAATGTCGTGCAGCGATTCGGGGGCCAACAGTTTTCGGCCCTGAAAAATGCCTTGGCGGATCTGACGGTATCGGTCCTTGGACCGATCAATGCGGATATGCGCCGCTATCTGGCCGATCCGGCGGAACTAGACCGGCAGCTCAAAGCCGGCTGCGGGCGCGCGCGCGATTTGGCCGAACCTGTGATGCGCGACGTCCGTCATATTGTCGGGTTCAATTGAGGCGATCTTCGCCAGTGCAATAAAAAAGGGCGGCCCTGAGGCCGCCCTTTTCACGTCAGGTCTTGTGCCTATCAAGGCAGATCGATCGTCGCACGACGGTTTTGCGGTTCCTTCACGCCGTCGCCGGTCTTGATCAGGAGCTCGCTCTCGCCCTTACCGATGGCAGAGATCTGCTCCGGTGCAATACCATTGCGCATCAGCTCTTCCTTCACGGAAGTCGCACGGCGCATTGACAAGCGATCATTGTAGCGGCTCGAACCGACGGTGTCGGTATGGCCAGTGACGAGGATCGACGCGGCGCCAACTTGCTTGGCAGTCGACGCAGCCTCACCCACAACGCGCTGCGCATCTGACGTCAGGTTCCACTTGTTGAACCCGAAGAACAGGATGA
The DNA here is from genome assembly GCA_003451645.1 of Alphaproteobacteria bacterium. Classification (GTDB taxonomy): domain Bacteria; phylum Pseudomonadota; class Alphaproteobacteria; order Micropepsales; family Micropepsaceae; genus DMER01. Next base: position 2,610 of record DMER01000242.1, read on the forward strand.
ACTGACGCGGCGCTTCTGGTGGCGGCGGCGGCGGGGGAGCGACAATGACCACTGGCTCTTCGTCGCGCACGAGGTCATAGCGCAGACCGATTTGGACGGCGTGCTTGTCGATTTCGGCAGAGAATGCCGATGGGCCGTTGGTATCGACAAACTCAGCTTCATCCGCAACAAGGTAACGGTAGTCAACATAGAGCTCGAGTTGCTTGGTCACTTCGTAACCCAACTGGGCAATCAACTGACCGGCGAGCACATAGTCGTCATCGAAATTATTGAGCGGGAAGTTGTCGTCATATTCGACCAGATCGCCACCGATACCGGCGCCGAGGGTCAGGTTCACGCGCGAAGACAGGGGAATGTCGTACAAGACATTCAAGAATTGCGTGAACTCGGTCAGTTCCGTTTCACCCACATCGCCAACGGCGAAATCAATCAAGTCGCCGTCATTGGAGCGATAGCCGAGTTCGAACTCAACGCGCCAGTTGGACGCCCACTTGTAGCCGACTGTCCCGGTTACGATCCAACCGGTATCCAGTTCCCAGCTTTCGCGCACTGGCAGGCCATAGGTATAAGTCGCCCCAGGAACTGCGCGATAATCGGAATCCTCCACAAAGCTCGCACCACCAGCCAGGCCGACATACCAGCCGGTCGCAGCGGTCGCGCTGCCAGACGCCGCCAGGGCGAGCGCCGTTGTCATCATCAAAAAGCTTTTCCGCATTTGTTTATCTCTCTCTTTTGTAACTCGGCGCCCAGGCGCCACTGCCTCAGTTCGTCAACTCAAAACGTTTATCTTGGTCTTTGATCGTCAAGAAAGCTGTGAATCGTTAACATCGTGGAAAGGCTTGTAGCAGAAGCCGGGAACAGGAAAAGCGAAAAAGCGGCGGTTTCTCGCGTGTTTTTCGCCGAACGGGCCTCAAAAGCCCTGAGAATCGGCCATTTCTGTTGAAAATCGTGGTTAGTGTGGCATTATCGCATCATGCATACGGAAAAAATTTCGACGCGGCGACGCAAATTTCTGGTTGTGGTTGACAGTACGCCCGAGCACAGGGTTGCGCTGCGTTTTGCAGCGCGGCGTGCACTGCACACCGATGGCCATGTGGCCTTGATGACCGTTATTAGCCCGCCTGATCAGCAGCAATGGTCTTCGGTGCATGCAATCATGCTCGAAGAGGCCTATGAGGCGGCAGAGAAAATTCTCTATGACGCGGCAACGGAGCTGTATTCGGTCTGCGGAAAGTTCGCGGAACTGGTAATCCGCGAGGGAAAGACGCGAGACGCAGTCCTGGCGCAAATCCATGAGGATCGAGACATCTCAATTCTGGTGCTTGGGGCCGGAACAGGAAAGGAGGGGCCGGGCATGCTGGTGTCGGCCGCAGCCGCCAACGCCAAGGCCGCCTTTCCAATCCCGGTCACGATCGTTCCAGGTGGATTAAGTGATTCGGAGATCGATTTCTTGGCCTAGGCTGCAGTATCTGCGGGCGTGAAGAGTTCCTTGGGATCGCGCACGCCACGCAGGGGATGAAACCCTAAAGAGCGCATGGGCTCTGCGAGCCTCAGGTCTGCGAACTCGGCAGTCACTAGAATACTCCGCCCCAAGATCTTTGTGAGGTTCTCAACCCGCACGGCTTGATTGACCGCCGGGCCAATCACGGTGAAGTCAAGACGGTCTCTGCTGCCAATATTGCCAAAGGTCACCTGACCCAAATGCAAGACGAACCCAGCCCTAAGGCCGGTCACGCCGGACGGCAGATCGCTGGCTCGCGTGGATTGCAGCGTGCTCCGGGCTTCGCGGGCGGACGCCAGCGCCTCTTGGCCCGCGCGATCGGCAGACAGGGATTGCGAAATGGGGAAGATCGCAATGAGGCCGTCGCCGATAATTTTCACAACATCTCCGCCTCGGGCCATGACTGGGCCGGATACTGCGTCGTAATAGGCGCTCAGGACCCGGAAGACGTCAGCAGGCGACAGGGTCTCGATCATCTGCGTAAAGCCGCGGAGGTCGCAGTAAAATATGACAGCGTCAAAGGCTTCACCGGCCGAACGCCGCACGTTGCCCGAGATCACGCGCTGAGCGGCATTGACGCCAAGATAGGTCCCGAGCACCTGTTCGGTAACCTGCCTTGCATGTTCAAGTTCCAACCGCATACAGATCAGCGGTGTCAATGCATCGAGGCGCATGATTTCTGAAGCGCTAAACCCTGCTTCGCTCTGGGTGGCCCACGACATGAATTGCCTGGTACCGTCGGAGAATTTGAGCGCCATCGCCGCGTAGTCGGTAAAGCCCTGCGCTTTTAGTTCCTCCAGAACCGGGAAGTCGAGTTGCGCCCGAGGGCCCGTTAGGCGGCGGCGAAGGCCGTCTGCGCCTTCGTGGATGATTTTGATTGGGCTGACCATGTAGACGTCGGATCGCTTGGGCTCGTATTGGCGATTTACAATCTGAACATCTTGGCCGTAGGTCCAGGTGTAGGAGCGGCCGATCACTTCCGGGTGATAATCGGACAGAGAGACCCCGACGCGCCACAGGTCAATCCCGTCCGCCCGCACGGCTTCGCCTAAGCGCTCTACAAAGTTCGCGATGCTCGTGCGCTCGCCATTGTTGTCCGAAAGCCAGGCCGCAACTGGGTCGGAAGTTATGGGCGATGGAGCCGCGATCAAGCGGCTTGCCGGCCTGCTTGGTGGTGGCTGGTTCTGAACGCCCAAGGGAAAGCTTGCAGTCAGAAATTGCAGTTCATCGATCATGGACGCATGATACAGGTTCTGTGGTGAGGCAGTGCAAGCTGGAAAGAGGGCTCGGCGCAGCCTAAATCTTGCAGCAGACAAGTCTCGAGACAGAAGGTAGCCTTGATGTTTATCCAAACAGAAACAACACCCAATCCCCAAACCCTGAAGTTCCTGCCCGGGCGGACGGTCATGGACGTGGGCACTGCCGACTTCCGCACGGCCGAGGCTGCGCAGGGATCGGTCCTCGCTCGCGCACTTTTTCAGATTGATGGCGTGACCGGAGTCTTTTTCGGTGAGGACTTTGTGTCGGTGACCAAAGGCGATGTCCAATGGGCCCACATCAAGCCGATGATCTTGGGCGCGATTATGGAGCACTTTACGCTCGGCCTGCCGCTTATTGGGGAAGCAAGTGCTTCTTCGGCAGAGGACTTCGATCCTGCGGATGCCGAGATTGTCGAGCAGATCAAGGAGTTACTGGACACCAGGGTTCGGCCCTCAGTTGCGCGCGATGGCGGCGATATCATTTTCCGCGGTTTCGAAGGGAAATCGGGCACGGTCTTCTTGAAGTTACAAGGGGCGTGCGCTGGATGCCCTTCTTCGACCGCCACCCTGAAGAACGGCATTGAGAATCTGCTCAAGCACTATGTGCCTGAGGTCAATGCTGTCGAATCGGTTGCAGCCTGAGGCCCGTCTCTGATTTAAGAACCGTCATCAAGGAACCAAGCCGGGCCATTCGAAACTGTCGCGGCATTCGTATCAGGGAGTTTACAATTTGACACAGCCGCACGCGGTCGCAGACCAAGCGTTAGATCAGCTTTTCCGTCATGCCCGGACGCAGAACAAATGGCTCGACAAGCCGGTCAGCCCAACGTTGCTGCAAGCCGTTTATGATTTGGCGCGAATGGGGCCCACATCGGCCAATTGTTCGCCAGCGCGCTTTGTATTTCTAACGTCTGAGGACGCGAAAGAGAAGCTGCGCCCGCTGCTGTTGCCTGGCAATGTGCAGAAGGTCGTGACCGCGCCGGTTACTGTCATCATCGGTCACGATCTGAAATTCTATGAGCACTTGCCAAAACTCTTCCCGCACACGGATGCGCGGTCCTGGTTTCTCGGCAATGAGGCGCTCATTCAATCGACTGCCTTTCGCAATGGCACGCTCCAGGGCGCCTATCTGATGATGGCCGCGCGTTCGCTTGGCCTTGATTGCGGTCCCATGTCCGGCTTCGACAATGCGGGCGTTGACAAAGTTTTCTTCCCAGATGGCCATGTGAAGTCCAACTTCATCTGTGCCTTGGGCTATGGCGATCCCTCGGGTCTGTTCCCCCGTTCGCCGCGCTTCTCCTTTGAGGAAGCGTGTCAGGTCCTCTAGTGATCCCGAGCACCTTGGCGATTGACAGCGCATTCGGCGCGCTGTCGGTCGCGGTGGCTTCGGCACGAGGGACGATGAGCCGCATTCGCGCTGATGGGCGGGCGGCGGAAGACTTGGGGCCTATGGTACGGGATATTCTTGCTGAGGCCGGCCTTCACGGCCACAGGCCGGAGCGAGTGGCGGTAACCCTGGGGCCTGGCGGTTTCACAAGTCTTCGCGCAGGCTTGGCGCTTGCCAAGGGACTCGCTATGGGGTGGGGCGTGCCGCTTCTTGGTTTCACTACGTTATTTGCACTCGCTGCTGATGCGCGACGCGAGGCAACGGAGAACAAGCCCATCGCCGCGGCGATCGACGCCAAACGGGGCGAGGTCTTTGTTGCTATCTTTGGCCCAGATCTGGGGGTGTTGGTAGCGCCGCTCGTCACACCAGTGCAGGACCTAGCCGTCGCACTGAGGGCGCGGGTCGCGATCGAATCCATCCAAACTATTGCCGGTACCGGCGCCGGTATGGTCGTTGAGGCCCTTCGTCCCTTCGGTCTGACGGCACAAGTCTGCGCGCCCGGAGAGGCAGGCCTTGCATTGCCACTCGTCAACCTTGCTGCCAAAGCTGATCCGGCGGCCTTCCCCGCCAATGCCGTCTATCTGCGCCCGGCAGATGCCAGGCCCATGGCGCCCACCCAATGAGGCTGCGTTTTGCTGGCATTGACGATTGTGGGGTACTCGCTGAGTTGCATTTTGAGTGTTTCCAGGATTGCTGGGACGCGGAATCGATCGCGGACCTTTTGCGCCTGCCAGGCCATTTTGCGGTCGCGGGCCAATCGGCGGACTCGCCAGAGCTGATCGGGTTTGGCTTGGCACGTGTCGCCGCCGATGAGGCGGAGGTTCTGACCATTTGTGTTGTACCTCATTCCCGCTGCAAGGGCGTGGGCCGCCAAATCCTCTTGGCGTTGCATGATCAGGCCGCGGCATTGGGGGCAGACGCGATCTATTTGGAGGTCTCCGTGGTTAACAGTGCCGCTATCGTCCTTTACAAGGGCCTTGGCTATCGCGAGGCGGGGCTGCGCCCAGCCTATTATCGTAGTGCAAGCGGTGTGCATGATGCCCTGATCTTGCGGCGGCAACTCGGGTGAGCCGCAAGACAAGTGTTCCGTAAGAGCCCGGACTTGGTTAGTCTCACGCTGACAATGTGACTCAGTGGACAGCCGATGGACCGGATCGAAAAACTCTGCATTGCGAAGGGCTTAAGGATGACAGGGCAGCGGCGCGTGATTGCCAGGGTGCTGAGCACCTCCGCCGATCATCCTGATGCCGAGGAGCTTTACCGGCGTGCTTCGGCCGTCGACAAGAACATCTCGATCGCGACTGTCTACCGGACCGTTCGCCTCTTTGAAGATGCTGGAATTCTGGAGCGCCATGACTTCCGCGATGGCCGGTCGCGTTATGAAGAGGTCCCAAGCGAGCACCACGATCATCTCATTGACGTGGTTAGCGGCAAAGTGATCGAGTTCCAGAACGAACAAATTGAGCGATTGCAGCGCGAAATTGCTGAGAAGTTGGGATATAAGCTGGTAGATCACCGGCTGGAGCTCTACGGGGTCCCGCTTAACCGCGATAGCACGGAGCCCACCAAGGGCTAGTTGGAATGACCGGGCTGGGGCACGACGCGTGACTGTCCCGCCCATCTTAGGATCGACATGAGGGCAATTCGAGGGTTCGGCTGTCTTTTAGGATTTCTGCTCATCACGTTGGCCGTGATGCCAGTGCAGTGGCTCGCGATTCGCTATAACTGGGCGCTGAAGGACACGCTGCCAATCCGCTATCACCGCATGGTGTGCCGCCTGATTGGTATCCGTATCGAGACCTTTGGGAAGCCGGTGCAAGATCGCGGTGTGTTTTTGGCTGCCAATCACACATCATATCTGGACATTCCGATTTTGGCGGCCGTCATTCCAGTTTGCTATGTAGCAAAGGCCGATGTTGGGCGATGGCCTCTCTTTGGCACGCTGGCACGCCTCTCGCGCACCGTCTTTGTGGAGCGGGAACGGCGTAGCCGGACAGCAGCGCAGCGCGATGTCATCCGCGAGCGCCTGGAGGAGGGGGGCACGATAGTACTCTTTGCCGAAGGCACCTCCAGCGATGGCAACCGTGTGTTGGAATTCAAGAGTGCCTTGCTCTCGGCTGCTGATGGGACTGTCAGGCTGCCCGATGGCAGCGAGCGCCGTATCATCGTGCAGCCTGTATCGGTCGCCTACACGCGCTTGCACGGCATGCCAATGGGGCGGGAGTATCGCCCCTTTTTTGCATGGTATGGCGACATGGACCTCGTGCCGCATTTGTGGGAGGCATTCTGCCTCGGTCCCATCGATGTGGTGGTGCATTACCATCCGCCCCTCACTGTTGACCAGTTCGGCGGGTCACGCAAGGCTCTGGCGCTGCAATGCCAGAAGCTCGTGGCTGAGGGGGTGGCGCACGCCTTGGCAGGCCGTCCCGGCGCGGTTGGTCCAGCTTATAATGACGACAAGACGCACATTGCCGCGGTTGAACGCGCGGCAGCGGAGGCCGCGTGACCAGCGCTTGCAGACTTCAGGTGTGTTGCGGCATAAGTCGCGGCCTTGTGGACTGAACCCATGACCGCGCCCAAACCTCCGAGAAAGCTGTACATCAAGACCTATGGCTGCCAGATGAATGTCTACGATTCCGGCAGGATCGCAGACCTGTTGGCGCCCCATGGCTACGCCGCCAGTGATACGCCTGACGATGCCGATATGGTGGTGCTCAATACCTGTCATATCCGTGAGAAGGCAGTCGAGAAGGTCTATTCCGAGTTAGGCCGTCTGCGACCGCTGCAACAGGACAAGGCCGCCCGCGGAGGGCGCATGATGGTAGCTGTTGCTGGCTGTGTTGCGCAGGCCGAAGGCGCTGAGCTGCAGCGCCGTGCACCCATGGTCGACATTGTCGTCGGCGCACAGGCCTATCACCGGCTGCCCGAGCTCATTGCCAAGGCCGCGCGCGAGGGTGGACATGCGCTCGACACCGAGTTCCCCGCGATCGACAAGTTCGACAGCCTTCCCGCGACAGCCTCAGCGCCAGGGGTGTCGGCTTTCCTCACCGTGCAAGAAGGCTGTGATAAGTTTTGCACGTTTTGCGTGGTGCCCTATACGCGCGGAGCGGAATACTCGCGGCCCGTTGCCAAGATTGCCGATGAAGCCCGGCATTTGGTCAGCCTTGGCGTTCGCGAGGTGACGCTCCTGGGGCAGAATGTAAATGCCTTCCATGGGGAAGGTCCAGACGGCCGCCCATGGGGCCTCGGCCGGTTGATCCGGCATTTGGCAGACATCAAAGACCTCGCGCGCATTCGTTACACGACCAGCCACCCGCGCGATATGGATGATGATCTGATTGCTGCACATGCCGATGTACCGCAACTGATGCCCTTTTTGCACCTGCCGGTTCAATCGGGCTCTGACGCCGTGTTGGAGGCGATGAACCGTCAGCATACCGCGGATGACTATCGACGCATCATAAACAAAATTCGCGACGCCCGGCCTGACATTGTCCTGTCGTCTGATTTCATCGTTGGCTTCCCTGGCGAGACAGACCGCGATTTTGCCGACACCATGGGGCTTGTTCGCGAGATCGGTTTTGTTCAGGCCTATTCCTTCAAATACTCGCCCCGTCCCGGCACGCCCGCAGCCGCCGCCCGCAAGCAGGTGCCGGAGGCTGTCAAGGCGGAACGGCTTGACGAATTGCTTGCTCTCCTTAGGGTCCAGCAAGAGGCGTTTTGGCGATCTTGCGTCGGTCGCACTATGGATGTCCTTTTTGAGCGCAAAGGCCGCTATGCGGGTCAATTGGTCGGCCGTAGCCCCTTCTTGCAAGGCGTACATGCCGACGCGCCTGAAAGCCTCATTGGCCAAATCGCGCCCGTTCGTATTGAAGAGGCAAGGACCAACAGCCTTCTGGGTGCACTGGTTTCGCCGTGTCACGGGGAGGCTGCTTGACCCGCAAAGCCGCAGCGCCCGCGGAGGCCACCCAGGTCTTGGCCTTTGAAGACAACGGCCTCTTGAAAGAACTCGTGGGGCCGATGGGGTTGCATCTCGCCCAACTTGAGCGGCGCTTGGGCGTGGACATCCACCACAGCGGCAACCGGTTGTCGCTTAAGGGGGCCAAAGCCGCGATCGCGCAGGCACGCAAGGCATTGGAGCGGCTCTATGCGCATTTGGAAGATGGCGGCCAATTGAGCGCGGGCGACATCGATACCGCTGCCAACCAAGCCGCTTCTGGCTCTGAGGGCCCTAGCGCGTTTTCGCCATCACTGACACTTCAGACGCCGCGCAAGCTGATAAAGCCAAAATCCAAAACCCAAGCCGATTATGTGGCCGCGTTAAACCGAAGTGAACTGGTCCTGGGCATAGGTCCTGCCGGTACGGGCAAGACCTATCTCGCCGTTGCGGCGGGGATATCGCGTTTAGTCAAAGGTGAAGTGGACCGGCTGATCTTGTCCAGGCCTGCCGTTGAGGCGGGCGAGAAGCTGGGCTTCTTGCCAGGCAATATGGAGGAAAAGGTCGATCCTTACTTGCGCCCGCTCTATGACGCGCTGCACGACATGTTGCCGGGGGATCAGATCTCCAAACGGCGGGAGGCGGGGGATATCGAAGTAGCCCCTCTGGCGTTTATGCGCGGGCGGACACTGTCCAATGCTTTTATCATCTTGGATGAAGCGCAGAACACGACTCCACAACAGATGAAAATGTTTCTGACCCGTTTGGGCGAAGGATCTTACATGGTGGTGACGGGCGACCCTTCGCAAATCGATTTGCCGCGCGGTCAGCCGTCTGGCCTCATCGAGGCCCAGCAGGTTCTGGACGGCGTTGCCGGAACGGAGATCGTGACCTTCGGCGAGGAGGATGTGGTTCGGCATCCGCTCGTGAAGCGAATTGTCCGCGCCTATGACACGTTCGAAAAGCGTGGCGGAGGCGCTGCAGGGCAGTGATGAGTGCTCAGCCAATGTCACCCCTCGCGCTCAATGTGATGGTTCGGACGCGCGCGCGCCTTTGGAGCGTAGCATGGCCCGATCGTAGAGCAGATTGTTCCAATGTCATTGAAACCGCCGTAAAATGCCTTGACGCGACACTCCGCGGTTTCGTCGAAGTCGAGCTCACCGACGACAGGCGTATCGGCCAATTGAACAGAGACTTCCGAGGCAAAGCCAAACCGACAAATGTCTTGGCATTTGAGAATCCACTACAACCATTGGGAGCGATTGTGCTTGCCTTTGAGACTATTGCTGCCGAAGCTGAGAGCCAGGGCAAGAATTTTCGCGCCCACACGACGCATCTTTTGGTTCATGGCCTCTTACATCTTGCGGGCTATGATCATATCCTTCGAGAACAGCGCCGCATTATGGAAAAGCTTGAGATACAAATTTTACGCACGATGGGCATCGCCAATCCATACATCACACAAGCGCTACCACGGGTGCAGGGCACGCTATGAGTGATCCCAATACCGGGGCTGTCGCGGCCGGTCGCGCGCAAACACAATCCGCTCCGACCTGGTTTCAGGGCATGGTGGGCGCCTTGCGCACCCTTGTGGGTGGCAAGGTCGAAGCGGAAAGCATGCGCGAAAGCCTGGAGGAGATGCTCGGCGAGCGCACACAGGAAGAGGGAGCCTTAGACGTCAGTGAACGGCGGATGCTGTTCAATATTTTGGCGTTCAGCGAACTCAAGGTGGATGCGATTATGGTGCCGCGTGCGGACATCATCGCTGTTGAAGAGAGCACACCGATGGCGGAGCTTGTGCGTGTGTTCTATGAGGCGCAGCACTCGCGCCTGCCGGTGTACCGAGAAACCTTGGACCATATGGTCGGCATGGTGCATATCAAGGAACTCATCGGGCTGGCCGCACCCGAACAAGCTGGGGTGAAGCGGCCGCAGGCGATCAAGGACATCATTCGTGAGGTTCTGTTTGTTCCGGGCTCGATGCTGGCCACCGACCTCCTGCTGAAAATGCAAGCCACGCGTATCCATTTGGCGCTGGTCATTGACGAATATGGTGGAACCGATGGTCTCGTCTCCATCGAAGACTTGGTTGAGCAGATCGTTGGCGATATTGAGGACGAGCACGATACCGATGAGACGGCCACTCTGGTTGCGCGAGAAGACGGTGGTTTTGATGCGAGCGCCCGTGCAGGCCTTGAAGAGGTTGAAGAGGCGCTCGGGCTAAAACTCGCCGATCCGGAAGAGGCGAGCGAGATCGATACGCTCGCTGGACTGGTTTCGCAGTTGGTGGGGCGCGTTCCGCAACGCGGAGAGGTGATCCGGCATCCCGCTGGGGTAGAATTTGAAGTGATCGAGGCAGACCCCCGACGGTTGCGCCGTATTCGGATCCACCGTGTCAATCGCATCACCCCTGGGTCGGTCCCTTCGGCGGCACTTACGGGTCCCGGTGCCTAGGTCCGGCCGGCTTTGGCTCAAAGTGGTGGTCAAGCTGCGGGCCCTTAATCGGCGCGTTCGCGAACTGAAGTCCTGGCGTGCCGGGGCCGTCGCTTTCCTGGCTGGGGTTGTATCAGCTCTTGCGATGGCGCCATTCCACTTTTGGCTAGTGCTGCCCTTCACCCTGGGGATGGCGCTCTGGCTCGTCGATGGTGCGGGCCAATGCGAAAAGCCCATACGCGCTGCGGCCTGGCGCGGCTGGACATTTGGCTTCGGGTATTTCCTCGCGGGGATTTATTGGGTTGGCTATGCCTTTTTGGTCAATCCCAACGCGCATGCGTGGTTATTGCCCTTTGTTGCTGTCTTGTTTCCCGGGGGGCTGGCACTTTTCTTCGTGTTCAGCTTTGTGCTCGCCCATCTCGTCGCAAGTCCGGGTGCTTTTCGGGCCGCTGGCTTTGCTTTGGCGGTCTCAGCTGGCGAGTGGCTTCGCGGGCATATGTTCACGGGGTTTCCGTGGAACCTGTTTGGCTACACTTGGTCGGACAGTATCTGGCTCATGCAACCGGCAGCCCTGTTCGGCATTTACGCCTTAAGCCTCCTGACAGTTCTCGCTTTCGTTTTGCCAGCCACTTTGTTTTCCCGAGCAGGGCGCCTCGATCCAGCTTGGTGGCGCGCTTGCGTGACCTCCGTGGTGCTGATCGGAACAGGGGCGGCCTACGGCGCCTGGCGGGTTCCGGCCGCGCCATCGCCAATTCACGCTGGCGAGGTCGTCCGCATTGTCCAACCCAACGTACCCCAGAACGAGAAGTGGCAACGCGAACATCTATCACGCAACTGGTTGCGTTTGATCGCACCACTTGGACAAGGGCTGACGCCAGGTGGGAAGCCGCCCTACACCGTCGCGATCTGGCCCGAAGCGGCCCCCCCATTTATTCTCGCGGAGCAACCTGAGGCCTTGGAAGCCATCGGCAGCGTCTTGCCGCCCGGCACGCGCCTGATCAGTGGTTCGGTCCAACGCCGGGACGGGGCAAGCGGAGGGATGGACTACTACAACGGGATCGATATAATCGGTGACGACGGTAAGGTCGTCGAGAGCTACCAGAAGTCGCATCTGGTGCCTTTTGGCGAGTACCTGCCCCTGGCGCCCCTCCTTGAGCGCTTGGGTATCACGAAGCTGACCGGGGGCCAGGGTGGTTTCAAATCTGGTTCAGGTGTGCGGTCGATCACACTTTCGCCACAATCAACCATCGGTCCGTTGATTTGTTACGAGATTGTATTTTCTCGTGCGGTTGTTGATCGAGCCCGGCGCCCGGATTGGTTGGTCAATCTCACCGATGATTCCTGGTTCGGCCCGTCCTCAGGCCCTTATCAACACTTGGGAATTGCCCGTTTGAGAGCGGTTGAAGAGGGTCTCGCCGTAGTGCGGGCAGCCAACACCGGCGTCTCAGCGATCATTGATCCATACGGCCGTGTGGTTGCATCAATTCCACTCGGTACCGTCGGACTCCTACAGGCTGCTGTGCCCCAAAAATTGCCACAAACCCTCTACGCGCATGGCGGGGAGTTGGTGTATGGTCTGCTCATGGTCGTGCTGGCCGGGTTGATCGGCGGGGGGCGCTGGGGGTTACTCCAGGGCCAAGGTAGCAACCGGATGCACCACTAGTTAAACTTCTCGTTGACTCGTGAGCGGCCATAATACAAAACGCGCAGTAGTGGATCGCGAGTTGTGCGCTCTGCTGCGAGGGGACTGCCAAGAAGAGTATCGCTGTTTGGATGTGATACTCTTATCGTTGGCGGGCGATGGAAAAGACCGCGCTGGCTGCAACTGATGTTGGGCCGCCGCGGAGAGAAGTCGGCACACAACCCTTGTTTTGTAATGAATGTAAGGACCGCTCATGGCCAAAAAGCAACCAAGCTCTATCGATGCACATGTCGGCAGCCGGGTCCGGTTGCGCCGGATGCTGATTGGGATGAGTCAGGAAAAGCTTGGTGAGTTGCTTGGGCTGACCTTTCAACAAGTACAAAAATATGAGAAGGGTGCCAACCGGATTGGTGCAAGCCGCTTGTTCGACATCGCGCAAATCCTTGGCGTGCCCGTGCAGTATTTCTTCGAAGAGTTGGCCGCGACAAAGGAGAGCCACGGCAGCAACGGCAGCCATTTCTCTGAGGGTGATCGCGAGCCCTTTGTGATGGATTTTGTCTCCAGCGCTGAAGGCCTGCAGCTTATCCGTTCGTACACGCGCGTCACCGATGTTCGGGTCCGCAAGCGTATTCTTGAGCTCGTCAAGTCGCTTGGGGGCGAAGAAGAAGATCTCGTCGCGCATCCCCGGCCCGTATTGTCGACCACGTCCACTGCGGCATGAATTGTGGGTTGAACCGGGAGCACTTTGCTCCCCGTTGATCGACGCTTGACGCACTGAGCGAGTTTTGCAACAACCGCGCTCCAATGGCCGGGCAGGTCCCCGGCCAATTTTTTTCGCCAATCGGGAGTGCTCAGGCTGTGTCGGTACGCAAGGACTATCTTTTTACCTCCGAGTCCGTCTCTGAAGGTCATCCCGACAAGGTTTGCGACCGGATTTCCGACGAAGTCGTCGACGCATATTTCCGGTTAGGGCCGCAATATGGCTGGAACCCAAAGGATTTGCGGGTTGCTGCGGAGACGCTTGCCACACCCAATCGCGTCGTGATTGCCGGCGAGACGCGGGGCCCGCGCGAGATTACCCGTGATCTGCTCGCGCATTTGGCACGCCTTGCCATCAAGGACATCGGGTACGAGCAAGAGGGCTTTCACTGGGAAACAGCGGACATTTCCGTGGTGCTCCACGGTCAGTCACAACACATCGCACAAGGCGTAGACGAGAGCGGCAACAAGGATGTCGGCGCCGGCGACCAGGGCATCATGTTTGGGTACGCGTGTACGGAAACGCCTGACCTTATGCCTGCGCCCCTGCATTATTCCCATCGTATCCTCAAGGTCTTGGCGGATGCCCGGCACGCGCGCGAGGGCGACGCACGCCTATTGGGTCCCGATGCCAAAAGCCAAGTGACAGTACGCTATGCTAACGGCAAACCTGTCGGTGTTACCCAAATTGTCGTGTCGACACAGCATATTGATGAGAAGCTTACCTCCCATGATGTGCGCAAAATCGTAGAGCCGTATGTGAAGCGAGCGCTTCCTGAAGGCTGGATCGGGTCAGACTGCGTTTGGCACGTCAATCCAACGGGCGCATTCGTCATTGGCGGGCCGGACGGGGATTCCGGCCTTACAGGGCGCAAGATCATTGTGGACACCTATGGGGGTGCTGCGCCTCATGGCGGCGGTGCATTCTCGGGCAAGGACCCAACAAAGGTTGACCGGTCCGCCGCCTACGCTGCGCGGCACATGGCCAAGAATGTAGTGGCGGCCGGTCTGGCCGAGCGGTGCACGATCCAAGTCTCCTATGCGATCGGCGTCGCTGATCCTTTGTCTGTGTACGTGGATACGCACGGGACCGGAAAGGTCGACGCCGCAGAACTTGAAAAAATTCTTCCGCAAATCGCCAGCCTGAAGCCGAGCGCGCTGCGCGAGCGTTTGCAGTTGAACCGGCCGATCTATGCGCGCACTGCAGCCTATGGTCACTTCGGGCGCCCGGCGGACGCCGACGGTGGGTTCTCGTGGGAGCGGACCGACCTGACCAGCGAGCTCAAGCGCCACTTTGGTTGAGGATGAGACGCTCCAAAGACGGCGTGTCCTCTATGGACGCCGTGTCGGACACGCCTTGCGTCCGCAGCAGAAGCGCCTCATGCAAGAGGTGCTTCCTCGCTGTGCGATCCTTTCCGAAGGGCCACTCGACCCCCTTCAGATATTCCCGGAAACTCGCGGTCTTGGGGTCGAGATCGGTTTTGGCGGCGGCGAACATTTGGCGGCGCAAGCGCAACTGCATCCGGATTGGGGCTTTTTGGGCGCCGAGCCTTTCATCAACGGAGTTGCCAAGCTGCTCGCACATATATCGCAGCAGTCGCTCAACAATGTCCGTATGCTGATGGGTGACGGGCGTAGTTTGCTCGAAAGGCTGCCCGATGCATGCGCGGACGCAGTCTACATATTGTTCCCTGATCCCTGGCCCAAGGCGCGCCATTTCAAGCGCAGGATCATTCAGCCAGAGACTCTCGATCAGATCGTGCGCATCCTAAAGGAGCAGGGGGAACTTAGGGTCGCCACAGATGTTCCTGATTATGCAGTGTGGACGCTGATGCATGCGGGAAAGCGGCGGGCCTTGCGTTTTGCGGCGGACCGTCCCCGTGACTGGCACGAAAGACCGGTCGACTGGCCGCCCACGCGGTATGAACTCAAAGCGCGGGCGGCTGGGCGTTCTTGCGTTTATTTGCGGTATCTGAAGTTCTCGCACCTTTAGTCCATAAGGACGAACGTCACTTTCATATTCACGCGGTACTCCACGATCTTCCCATTCTTGACCAAAACCTTCTGGTCTTGGATCCAAGCGCCCTCGACATTCTTCAAGGTCTTTGTGGCGCGCTCAATGCCCGTTTTTACTGCATCGTCAAAACTTTTCTTGGATGCGGACGAAATCTCGGTCACGCGTGCGACTGACATGTCTTGAGCCTCCCTTTTTGTGGTCCCGAATGCATCGGGATGTCGTAAAACTGTCACTATCGCAGCTGGGAGGCAATAAGGCGGAGGTCAAATGGGTGGAAGAATTGCTATTCTGGCGCACTTTCCACGCTTGCAACGCGCGGGGTGTTGGGATACCAGAGCCTTCTTCCTGAACAACGGAAACGGTGTTCTCTGGCAGCCGAAAGGCGGCCGGGACGGTAGAGTTTTTTCCGAGGCAGAGCAGACTTGGTAAAGCGCCATGACGAGCTTGAAAGCCTGATTGCTCCCATTGCCGCGGCTTTGGGGTTTGAACTTATCCGTGTGCGGATGTCTGGCGGTCAGCGGCCGACTTTGCAGATCATGGCCGAGAGGCCGGATCACACGATGAACGTCGATGATTGTGCTGCGCTTTCGCGCGCTATCTCAGAGGCTTTTGAGGCCGAAGACCCGATCGATGGCGAATACGTTCTCGAAGTGTCTTCGCCCGGAATAGACCGGCCGCTCACGCGTCGAAAGGACTATGATGCCTTTGCCGGGAATCTGGCTCGAATCGAATTGACAGCGCCGCTGGATGGCCGCAAGCGGTTCAAAGGCACACTGCGCGGGCTTCGCGGCAATGACGTGTTGGTGGGTGTAGAGGGTGCCAAGGGCGAGCCTGAGGCTTTGTTGGCGATACCCTACGTGCTTATTAGTGAGGCGCGTTTGGTTCTGACAGACGCGTTGATTGAAGCAGATTTGAAGCGCCGGAAAGCTGCAAGCGCAGAGCTTGCCAAGCCCGGTCATTGAAGGAGACGACCTTATGGCCATCAGTGCCAACCGGCTAGAGCTGATCCAAATCGCGGATGCGGTGGCACGCGAAAAGGTCATCGACAAGGGTGTCGTAATCGCAGCGATGGAGGAGGCCATTCAAAAGGCCGCCAAGTCGCGTTACGGACAAGACAACGACATCCGGGCTGAAATCGACCCCAAATCGGGCGAAACAAAGCTGCATCGATTGCGGCTGGTCGTGGAGAAAGTCGAAAACGATTCCATTGAGATTTCGCTCGAGGAGGCGCAGGTCCGCAATCCAGCCGCTCAAGTGGGTGACATGATCGCGGAGACCCTGCCGCCGATTGATTTTGGCCGGATTGCGGCCCAAGCCGCAAAGCAGGTGATCTTCCAAAAAGTGCGCGATGCTGAACGTGATCGTCAGTATGAGGAATTCAAGGACCGTATTGGCGAAATCGTCAACGGCTCGGTGAAGCGCGTTGAATATGGCAACGTCATTGTCGATATGGGCCGGGGTGAGGCGTATATCCGGCGCGATGAGCTGTTGCCGCGCGAGACGTTCCGCACCGGCGATCGGATCCGCGCCTATGTGTATGACGTCCGGCGTGAGAGCAGGGGACCTCAAGTCTATCTCAGCCGCACGCATCCCTACTTCATGGCCAAACTGTTCTCGCAAGAAGTGCCCGAAATCTATGACGGCGTGGTCGAGATCAAAGCGGTGGCGCGCGATCCGGGCAGCCGGGCAAAAATCGCGGTGATCTCCAAGGATCAGTCGATCGATCCCGTCGGGGCCTGCGTCGGTATGCGTGGCAGCCGTGTGCAAGCGGTCGTGCAAGAGCTTCAGGGCGAGAAGATCGACATCAT
>DMER01000242.1:19577-19884 GCA_003451645.1 Alphaproteobacteria bacterium
CCGTGGTCGGGTGACCCGGCAACCTTCATCGTCAATGCGCTTGCCCCAGCCGAGGTTGCCAAGGTTGTGCTTGATGAAGACACGCGGCGCATTGAGGTCGTGGTGCCCGAAGATCAATTGTCCTTGGCGATTGGCAGGCGCGGGCAAAATGTGCGGCTGGCGTCGCAATTGACGGGCTGGCAGATCGACATCCTGACGGAAGCAGAGGAATCCGACCGCCGCCAGACACAGTTCCGCGCGCGGACCGAGTTGTTCATGAACGCCCTTTCGGTCGACGAGACCCTTGCGCAGCTCTTGGCCTCAGAGG
>DMER01000242.1:20023-21810 GCA_003451645.1 Alphaproteobacteria bacterium
TGCGCAGCTCTTGGCCTCAGAGGGCTTTGGCAGCGTTGAGGAGGTGGCTTATGTGCCTGCGCAGCTCTTGGCCTCAGAGGGCTTTGGCAGCGTTGAGGAGGTGGCTTATGTGCCTGCGGACGATCTGGCCTCCATTGATGGCCTGGACGCGGATACAGCTCGCGAGGTGCAAGAGCGTGCGCAATCCTTCCTCGACCAGCAGAACCAGATGTATGAGACCCGCAGGCAAGAGCTTGGCGTAGAAGATGCGCTCGCGGAACTCGATGGCATCACGCCGCAGATGCTCGTGGCCTTGGGCGAGAACGGGGTCAAGTCCATGGAAGATTTGGCAGACTGCGCCACAGATGACCTGACCGGTTGGAGCGAAGTGGTCAATGGCGAGCGGCGCAAGCATCCAGGTTTCCTCGATGGCATGCAGGTCGACGAAGCGATTGCCAACAGTTTGATCATGCGCGCGCGGCTGGCTGCTGGGTGGATTGATTCGCTGCCGGAGGACCCGATTGAGGACTTGGTTGCCGGTGATGAACCCGTGGAGGACGGGACCCCTTGAACGATGCTGCGGCGGATGAAGAGGGGGCACTGGATGCGGGCGAAAGAGAGCGCAGCCCCTTGCGCCGTTGCATCGTTACGGGCGAGCGCTTTCCCCCGGCGGCTATGGTCCGGTTTGTTCTCGATCCATCCGGGCTTCTGACCCCTGATATCGCCCAGGAACTGCCTGGCCGGGGCGCTTGGGTTTGCGCGCGGGCGAGCGTAGTTGCGCAAGCGGCAAAGGGCAGCTTTTCCAAGGCATTCCGCACGCAGGTCCCCGTGCCGGATGGTCTTGTTGCTTCGGTCGAAGTCCTGATGGCCAAGCGGCTGTGCGGCGTTCTGGGGTTGGCAAAGCGGTCGGGAGCGACTGTCCTGGGATTCACGAAGGTGGAGGCCCAACTCCGGTTGGATCACGATTTGCCCGCTAGCCTGTGGATAGCGCGAGATAGCGGCCCCGCTGACCGGCAAAAGCTTCTCGGTTTGGCCCGGCGGCATCCAGAGGACGTAAAGATATCTGGTCTCTTGTCCAATTCCGAAATGAGCTTGGCATTTGGACGGGAAAATGTGGTACACGCTGCGTTGAAGCGTGGCGGGCTGGCGGCGCGTGCGTGGGCGGATGCAGAGCGGCTCTCTGGATTCCGGCTCCTGGTTCCCGAAGAATGGGCACTCGAGAGTTAAGCGCTCACCCGGCGAAGGTGAAGGGCGTGGTCCTAGACTTCGTTGCGCGTGAGTGACGTTACAGTGTTTACATCTGTCTATCCGGGGCTAGGGCTCAAGGATGGACGCAAAGAACGGATTGGCATGAGCGACGGAAAGTCTCCTCCTGATAAACCTGCTGGCGGTGCACCGCTGAAGACCTTGTCTGTGAAGCGCCCCGCGGATGTGGGTACGGTCCGGCAGGCCTTTAGCCATGGCAGGACGAAGACCGTCGTCGTTGAGAAGAGGCGCACCGTCACGGGTAAGCCAGGCGCCCCTGGCGCAGGGTCCGCGCCCGAGCGTGACCTGTCGCAACCGGTTGCCGCACAGCCGGCTCGGGCGCCGGCGGCTCCAGCATCGCGTCCGGGGCAGCAGCCGCCTTCCGCCGTGCCAGCGCGTAGCGGCATGGTCCTAAAGACACTCACTGAGGACGAGAAGAAGACACGTGAAGCGGCGCTTGCAACCGCTCGCGCCCAAGAGCAAGAACTGCGCCGCAAAGCAGAGGAAGAGGCTCGCCGCCGCGCTGAAGAGGATGCGCGGGTGTCCGCGGAGCGCGATGCGGC
>DMER01000242.1:22079-22410 GCA_003451645.1 Alphaproteobacteria bacterium
GCCATGTCGCTGACGAATTGCGCGCCCGCCAAGACGAAACGCGGCCTCCAGCCGCCACACAAGCGCCAATGCCGTTGGTAACGCCTGAGCCCGTATTGCGTCCCCAGCCGCCGGCACCTTCTGGCCCGCGTCCCCAGACACCGTACAGCGGTCCGCGGACAGGGGGTGGGCAAGGCGGTCCGCGCCCGCCTGCCGGGCCGGGTGGGGGAGCGTCGGGCTACGTGCGACCAGGGAGCAATCCTGGAGCCGGCAGGCCTTCAGGCGGAGCACCGGCGAGCCGTCCTGGCACGCCTACAACGCCTGTGCCAGAGCGCGGACGTGACCAAGTGAT
>DMER01000242.1:22635-23032 GCA_003451645.1 Alphaproteobacteria bacterium
GCGGACGTGACCAAGTGATCCCAAATCTATCGCGCCGTCCCGCGGCAGCAGAAGAAGAGGAGGATGATAGTGGGCGCAGGCGTGGTGCTCCCGGCAGCAAGGCGCCGGCACCTGCCAAAGCGCCTGCGGTGCGCGCCAAAGTCGATGATAAGCGGCGGGGCGGCAAGCTTTCGGTCGTGACTGCGCTCGACGAGGAAGAGCGTGTGCGCTCGGTGGCGTCTTATCGCCGGCATGTGCAGCGCGTGCATCGCGCGCAAATGGGTCAGCGCGATCAAGGCCCCCCTCAAAAGGTCATTCGAGAGGTCATCATTCCTGAGGCCATCACGGTCCAGGAACTTGCAAACCGCATGGCGACAAGGTCTGTCGATATCATCAAGACCCTGATGAAGCAGGGCCA
>DMER01000242.1:23266-23521 GCA_003451645.1 Alphaproteobacteria bacterium
ATGGTCACGATCAATTCGACTCTCGACGCCGATACTGCGCAGCTGATTGCCGAAGAGTTTGGTCATCCGGTCAAGCGCGTGGCGGAATCAGACGTGCTTGAGGGCCTTGATGGCGAAAAGGATGTGGCGGAGGCCATGACGCCGCGCGCGCCTGTGGTCACTGTCATGGGCCATGTCGACCACGGTAAGACATCCCTGCTTGATGCGTTGCGCCAAACCGACGTTGTCTCGCGCGAGGCGGGCGGCATCACGCAG
>DMER01000242.1:23734-27652 GCA_003451645.1 Alphaproteobacteria bacterium
GCGAGGCGGGCGGCATCACGCAGCACATTGGCGCCTATCAGGTTCAGATCGCCAGCGGCGACAAGATCACCTTCCTCGACACGCCCGGCCACGCGGCATTCACCGCGATGCGCGCTCGCGGTGCCAAGGTTACGGACATTGTCGTGCTGGTGGTTGCTGCCGATGATGGCGTCATGCCGCAGACGATCGAAGCGATCAATCACGCCAAAGCGGCCAGAGTTCCAATCATTGTTGCCGTCAACAAGATCGACAAGCCCAGCGCTGACCCCAATCGTGTCAAGACCGACTTGCTCCAACATGAAATCGTGGTCGAGGACATGGGCGGCGAAACGCAAGCCGTGGAGGTCTCGGCGCTGAAAAGGACAGGCCTCGACAAGTTGCAAGAGGCCATTCTTCTGCAGGCGGAAATTCTGGAACTCAAGGCCAATTCCAATCGCGCGGCGACGGGTGCCGTTGTAGAGGCCAAGCTGGACCGCGGCCGGGGTCCCGTCTCGACCGTCCTTGTGCAGCGCGGGACCTTGCGCGTGGGTGACATTGTCGTCGCGGGCGCAGAGTGGGGCCGGGTTCGCGCCTTGGTCAATGACCGCGGGGAACAGACCGAAAGTGCCGGTCCTTCGGTTCCGGTTGAAATCCTGGGGCTAAGCGCGCCGCCCGATGCGGGCGATGAGTTCTCTGTCGTGGATACAGAAGCACGGGCGCGCGAAGTTGCGGACTTCCGGGCGCGGAAGAAAAAGGAGGCACGTACCAAAAGCAGCGCACGGGCCTCTCTCGATCAGGCCATGGCGCTGCGCGAGCAGGGCGAAGCGAAGGTCTTGTCTCTGGTTATTAAGTCTGACGTCCAGGGCTCGGTGGAGGCGATTGTCGCCGCCCTCAATCAGCTCTCAACGCCTGAAGTTCGCGTTCAGGTTCTGCACTCGGGTGTTGGCGGAATCACGCAGAGTGACGTCATCCTCGCGCGGGCCAGCGATGCGCCGATCATCGCCTTCAATGTGCGCGCGACCGCTGAGGCGCGTGATATCGCCAAGCGCGACGGCGTTGAGATCCGCTATTATTCGATCATCTACAACATTATCGATGACATCCGGGCTGCGATGTCGGGGATGCTGGCGCCAACGCTGCGGGAGAATTTCCTCGGCTACGCGGAAATCCTGGAGGTCTTCAATATCTCCAAGGTGGGCAAGGTTGCCGGTTGCCGCGTCACGGATGGCAAGGTGTTGCGCGGCAACAAGGTCCGCCTCCTTCGCGATAATGTCGTAATTCACGAAGGCTCGCTGGCAACCCTCAAGCGCTTCAAGGACGAGGTCAAAGAAGTCGTTGCGGGACAAGAGTGTGGAATGGCCTTCGAGAGCTATCACGACCTCCAAAAGGGCGACCTGATAGAGTGCTTTGAGGTCGAGGAGGTCCAGCGCTCGCTTTGATGTTTCGATGACAGCGCTCAGAGTTGCCCGGTCCCTCGTCATGGGTGAGGTGCAATGGCCCCTATTATAGACCCTTTGGTTGCCCGTGCACTTCATGCGCTGCAGGGTGGCGATTTGGGGCTGGCCTCGAGCCTCGCGGCAGAGCGTCTCACCCGCAACCCCAATGAGCCCACGTGCCTCATGATCGCGGGTCTTGCAGCGCACGCGCGCGGGCAATTATCCGAAGCCCTGGAGTATCTTCTGCGTGCGGATCAAGTGGCGCCGCGCAATCCCATGATCCTCACCAATTTGGGCGTGGTCTTTCGTGCCGTGGGACGGTTTGGTGATGCTCGTGCTGCTTACGAAACCGCACTCGCGGTGAACGGCGGGCATATCCCGACACGGATGAACTTGGCCAGGCTTCTTGATCAAATGGGCGAACTCACTTCCGCGCAAGCGCATTATCGCGAGGTGCTGCGCCGCAGCTCTGACAACCCTGAGGCGCTTGGTGGTCTCGCCGCTGTGATGGAGCAACAGCATGAGTTGGACGAGGCGAAATCACTGGCCGAGCGCGCCATGGCACGCCAACCATCTGCGCTTGCTGGGCTGACACTGGCCAAAATCGCAGTGCGGGAGCGCGATGCCCCAGCCGCACTTAGCCGCCTTGCACAATTGTGGTCCGCGCCGATGAGTGCCGTGAACACCGCACTTGCTCTTGGCCTGGAGGGCCAAGCTCTCGACCTGCAAGGGCAGTATGACGCGGCCTTTGCGGCGTTTGCGCGTGCCAATGGCGTACTGCGCCGGTTGCATGCCGCAGCGTATGCTGGCGTGCCTTCTATCGCATCCTCGCACCTTCTCAGGGAGATCAAAGACTTTGTCGCAAGCTGTGGCGTGACAGCTAGCGTGGACACCGCCGCTTCGCCTGTCGCAAGCCATGTTTTCCTGGTTGGCTTTCCTCGCTCAGGCACCACGCTTTTGGAACAGGCTCTGGCCGCGCATCCTGCCATCGAAACGCTGGAGGAGCGCGATACCCTGGGCGGCGCGTTCCAGGTCTTGATCGAGTCCGGATCGGTCCCTCTCTTTTTTGCCAGCCTTGATGCGACGCGGCGAGATCGTTTGCGTGCGGATTATTGGGACCGCGTTGCTGCGGCCCTAGGGCGGATGCCCGCACGCCCTGTCTTCATCGACAAAATGCCGATCAATTCTGCCTACATGGCCATGATCTCGGCCATATTCCCCAATGCGCGGTACATCTTTGCGGTCCGCGATCCACGCGATGTGGTGCTCAGCTGCTTCCAGCAACGGTTTGGCATGAATGCGGTGATGTTCCGCTTGCTCGACCTTCGCGAAGCGGCAACGCTCTATGATGAAACGATGCAGGCAGCACACGCTGCAATGGCTCAGCTAACTTTGCCCGTGCATCGCATATGTTATGAGCGCTTGGTGGAAGATTTTGAGGGGCAGATGCGCGCCCTCTTTGCATTCCTGGGCCTTGGCTGGAGCCCAGAGGTTCTCGCCTATCGTCAGACGGCGCGGACGCGCGTGATCGCGACCCCATCGGCGGCCCAAGTGGTCGAGCCCTTGTCGGACCGCTCGATTGGGAAATGGCGGCGCTATCAGACCCATATGGCGCCCGTTCTGCCTGTCTTGCGCCCCTGGGTTGAGCATTTTGGCTATGATTTAGGTCCCGTCTCGGAGTAATTTTGCCCTATGTCTCGTCGCGCTCCCCATCAAGCCAGTGCCAAGGGCCCATCACAGCGCCAGTTGCGCGTTGCGGAGGAGATCCGGCATTTGCTGGCAGCTCTCTTCATGCGTGCGGAGTTTCGCGATCCGGCTTTGGTTGGCGTGTCTGTGACGGTCACGCAAGTGACGATTAGTCCAGACCTGAAACACGCGACTGCCTATTGCGTGCCCTTGGGCGGTGCGCATGAGGATGAAGTCATCGCGGGCCTCAATCGTGTACGGGGTTTCCTTCGCGGCCAGATCGGCAAACAGCTCAATTTGCGCCATGCGCCTGAGCTACACTTTGCAGCAGACAAGTCCTTTGAAGAGGCAAAGCGCATAGATCAGCTTTTGGCCTCCGAGGCGGTCCGGCGCGATCTTGAGTCGCGGCCCAGCGACGATGGCGAGGCGTAAGAGCCCCAAGTGTCAAAGCCCCGTTCGCAAAAGCTGCCCGTGCATGGCTGGATCGTGCTCGACAAGCCAACTGGCATCACGTCGACGCAGGCCCTTGCTCAGGTCAAACGGATTTTCAACGCCGCCAAAGCAGGACACGCGGGCACGCTAGATCCTTTGGCCGAAGGCATCCTTCCTTTGGCCTTCGGGGAGGCGACGAAGACTGTGCCCTTTCTTGTGGACGCGCAAAAGTCCTATCAGTTCACAGTGCGCTGGGGCGTTGAGACCACTACAGATGACATGGAGGGCACCCCAACACGCGGCAGCGCGGTGCGCCCAGCCCATGCGCAAATTCTTGCGAGCTTGCACGCCTTTTGCGGCGCCATCCTTCAGACCCCGCCTGCTT
>DMER01000242.1:27873-28058 GCA_003451645.1 Alphaproteobacteria bacterium
CAGACCCCGCCTGCTTTCTCCGCCGTCAAGGTCGAAGGCGAGCGGGCCTATGATTTGGCTCGTGACGGCGTTGAACTGACGCTAACCCCGCGCGAGGTCATGGTGCACAGGATTGAGATCGCCGGCATGCCTGATGCGGACCACACCCAGTTCCACATGGTGTGCGGCAAGGGGACCTATGTGCG
>DMER01000242.1:28270-28477 GCA_003451645.1 Alphaproteobacteria bacterium
TGCGGCAAGGGGACCTATGTGCGCGCCTTTGCCCGCGATTTGGGCCGGAAACTCGGCTGTTTTGGCCATATTTCCGCTCTACGGCGCACCCGGGTCGGCCCTTTTGGGACCGCTCTCGCGGTGACGCTGGAAAAACTTCACGAATATGCTAAGAACGGAGAGGCGAAACGCTTCTTAAGGCCTATTGCGACCGCGCTGGACGACATC
>DMER01000242.1:28698-35664 GCA_003451645.1 Alphaproteobacteria bacterium
ACCGCGCTGGACGACATCCCGGCCCTGGCCGTTACAGACCAAGAAGCGGCCCAGCTTCGGCGGGGTCAAGCCATACTCGCACGCGGACGTGTCACTCCTCCCATGGGTCAGTGGCTTCCAGGCGAACCGGACGAGGCAGGTCTGACGGTCTATTGCCGCAGCCGCCTTGGTGATCCGGTCGCCCTTGGAACCTTTGCATTGGGCGAAATCCGGCCGCAGCGGGTCTTCACGTTTTAACACCCAACAAAAAGAGGATCATACCCGATGTCGATTGCTGCAGAACGAAAGAAAGAAGTCATCACGCAAAACGCCACTCAGCCGAATGATACGGGCTCGCCCGAGGTGCAGGTGGCGCTGTTGTCGGAGCGGATCAACAATCTGACCGACCACTTCAAACTGCACAGCAAAGACAATCACTCCCGTCGCGGTTTGCTGAAAATGGTGTCCTCGCGCCGGCGTCTGCTGGACTACCTCAAAGCCAAGGATCGCGCCCGCTATGAGGCACTGATCGCGAAGCTCGGCCTGCGCCGGTGAGGCGGTTGCGCTGTTTCTGGCTTCCATCAAAACACGCATTGAGCGGCCGCACGACGCGCTGCTCGGTGCATTATTGCCTAAGTTAAGACTGACCTTTTCGGTGGTGGCCGCAATCCGGCGGCGCCAAATGATGACGATGATAGGACCATCCAATGTTCACAATTCACAAACAACAAATCCAATGGGGCGGACGCACACTTACCCTTGAGACCGGACGTATTGCGCGGCAGGCGGATGCGGCCGTGCTTGCGACCTATGGCGAGACCGCGGTGCTCGCGACGGTCGTTGCTGCCACAACTGAGAAACCGGGCATCGATTTTTTCCCTCTGACCGTCAATTATCAGGAGAAGACCTTTGCGGCGGGTAAGATCCCTGGCGGCTATTTCAAGCGCGAAGGCCGCCCCAGCGAGCGCGAGACGCTTGTCTCGCGGTTGATCGACCGGCCGATACGCCCGCTCTTTGTTGACGGCTTCCGCTGCGAGACGCAGGTCATCGCGACCGTGCTTAGCCACGATCTTGAGAATGATCCCGATATTGTCGCGATGGTGGCGGCGTCCGCTGCATTGACGCTTTCAGGCGTGCCGTTCCAAGGCCCCATTGGCGGCGCACGGGTCGGCTATATTGATGGCCAATATGTGCTGAACCCAAAGATCGAAACGATGCCGCAGTCCAAGCTCGAACTGGTTGTTGCGGGCACCACGGATGCGGTCTTGATGGTGGAGTCCGAGGCGCAGGAATTGACCGAAGAGGTCATGCTCGGCGCCGTAATGTTCGGCCACCGCGAGATGCAAGCCGTCATTGCGGGCATCATCAAGCTTGCTGAACGTGCGGCCAAGGACCCCCGCGACCTGCAATTGCCCGATCTGTCTGGCCTGTCAAAGGCTATCTCGGGCATGGCGGAAAGCGATCTGCGTGCGGCCTATCAGGAGCGCCTTAAGCAAGCGCGCCACGACAAGATCGACGCAGTCAAGGCGCGTGTGAAGGAGGCCTTTGTGGGCGAGGAGCCGGGCAAGGGTACACCCACGCAAGTGAGCGATCTGTTCAAGGACCTGGAATCGCGCATTGTCCGCAATGGCATTCTGGACACGGGCTTGCGCATCGACGGGCGCGATGTGCGTACCGTGCGCCCGATCGTGTCGGAGGTTGGCATTCTTCCGCGTACGCATGGTTCGGCCTTGTTCACGCGTGGCGAAACCCAGGCCCTCGTCGTCACGACGCTGGGAACAGGTGAAGATGAGCAATTCATCGACAGCCTCGAAGGGACCTTCAAGGAGCACTTCATGCTCCACTATAACTTCCCGCCCTTCTCGGTTGGCGAGACGGGCAGGATGGGGTCGCCGGGGCGGCGTGAGATCGGCCATGGCAAGCTTGCCTGGCGCGCCATCCATCCGATGCTGCCCAAAAAGGAGGAATTTCCGTACACGATCCGTATTGTCTCGGAAATCACCGAGTCCAATGGCTCATCGTCGATGGCCACCGTATGCGGATCGTCTTTGTCGCTCATGGATGCAGGCGTGCCGCTGCGCCGCGCGTGTGCCGGCATCGCCATGGGCCTCATCAAGGAAGGGGAGCGCTTTGCAGTCCTCTCGGACATCTTGGGCGATGAGGATCATCTGGGCGACATGGACTTCAAGGTTGCGGGCACCGAGCTTGGCATCACATCGCTGCAGATGGACATCAAGATCACCGGGATCACTGAGGAAATCATGCAGATCGCCTTGGGCCAAGCCAAGGATGGCCGCATGCATATCTTGCAGGAAATGGGCAAGGCGTTGGGTGCCGCCCGCGGAAGCCTCGGTGCGCATGCACCGCGGATCGAGCAAATGCAAATTCCGGTCGATAAGATCCGCGAAGTCATTGGCTCTGGCGGCAAGGTCATCCGCGAAATCGTGGAGAAGACCGGGGCCAAGATCGACATTCAAGATGATGGCCTGATCAAGATTGCCTCGCCCGATGGCGACTCGATCGAGAAAGCGATCAAGTGGATTAAGTCGATCGTCTCGGAGCCTGAGGTGGGCGAAATCTATGAAGGCAAAGTGGTCAAGGTGATGGACTTTGGCGCTTTTGTGAACTTCTTCGGCAATCGCGATGGCCTTGTGCACATCTCGCAATTGGCGGCCAAGAAGGTCGCCAAAACCTCTGACGTCGTCAAAGAGGGCGATGCGGTCAAGGTTAAGCTCTTGGGCTTTGATGAGCGGGGTAAGGTGCGCCTGTCCATGAAGGTTGTGGATCAGGTGACCGGCAAGGAAATCCCGCAAGATGCCAAGGGCGACGCACCCGAAAGCGCCGCTCAATAGGCAACAATCGCTTGAAGATTAGACGCGCCCCGGCCCGATGGCTGGGGCGTTTTCATGTCTGATGACCGTGATCACACCCGAGATGCCTTGGCGCGATCATGCTGGTGGGGCAATGTGCGGGCAGTATTGCGCTGCGTGGCAGCGGACCGGTCGACGGACGAGGGTAAGGCGCATGGCGGGGTTGGTGGGACCGGTCTGGAGCATGTTCACGGCCCTCGCCCGGCATCTTGAACTGAACGTAGCACCCGTTGGCCGTGGCCTGTCGGCGGGCGAGGCCCAGCATCTTGTCAGGAAGTTCCGGGAGGCGGAGCGGCGCGGCATCATGCTCGCCTCCTTCGTCCGTACGGTGATTATCCTGGGGCTGATGCTCGTCTTTGCCGTGACCGGCCAGATGGACAATGCCGGTTATGCCTATCTGGTTTTCAGTCCGCTTGGCATCGCCGTCATCGGGATCGCGCAATATGTCCTGGAGCGCACAGGCCGAAGCCCACGCTGGGCGAAATATGCGTTCGTGCTCGCGGACTGCCTTTATTTGGCGCTAATGCTGGGATTGCGCCACCAGTTTTCGCAAGACCTGCCGACCGCGACAATGACGATTAAGGAAGGCGGTATCTTGTTCTTCTTTGCCTTTCTGGTGCATGGCGCATTCACCTATTCGCCGCGCTTTGTGCTTTGGGCAGGGCTCTGTATTGCGGGCGGATGGTTGCTCTTGATGTGGCTCGCCTTCCAGGAGCCGGGGACCACCATCCACTTCGCGCAGGTTCGGGCGGCCGAGGGGGCGGGGACATGGGAGCGGTATGGCGCGCCGGTCTATCTTCCGGTCATGAAGGTCGTTTATGATTTCGTTGTCCTCGTCTTTTTCACGATAGGTCTGTCCGTTGCGGTCGCGCGCTCCCGTCTGTTGGTCTTAGGCGCGGCGGAGGCTGAGTGGTCGCGTGCTAACCTCGCGCGCCATTTCTCGCCCCGCATGGTCGATGTGGCTTCGCAATTGGACCGCACGGCCTTTGCTCCCTTGCGTCAGGATGCGGCGATCCTGTTTGCGGATATCCGCGGCTTCACAGCCATGGCCGAAGCGCAACCGCCAGAGCAAACTGTCGCCCTTTTGAAGCTCTATCATGCGCGCATGCAGGACGAACTCTTCGCTCAGAACGGAACGCTGGACCGCATCATGGGCGATGGCCTGCTCGCGACCTTTGGCATACCAGGAAAGCCCGCCGAGGACGCCACATCCGCCTTCCAGTGCGCCACCAACATGCTGGCTGCAATATCAGCTATCAATGAACAACTCGCGGATCAGGGATTGCCGCAGATCAAGATTGGCATCGGTCTTCATTTTGGACAGGTGATGTTTGGCGACATTGGCAGTGCACGGATGGCCACCTTTACGGTCGTCGGCGACACCGTCAATGTGGCCAGCCGTTTGCAGACCATGACGCGGACCTTTGGCGCGGATATCGCCATGAGTGCCCGCTTTCTGGCGCGTCTGCGCGAGGAGGGGGTGAGCGATGCGGTGCTGGCGGCCGTGCGCAGCGTTGGCGTGCAGTCAATCCGCGGCCGTCAGGGCGATCTGGAGGTCTTTACCTTAGGCGAGGTGACCTGACTTTGTGGTCCTCTACCCCTGGCGCCACCAACTGTCGGCGGTCTTGGCGGCCACCCGGCCCTTGATCGGCAAAGCTGGAATGAGGGAGGCAACTGGCTTGGACGAGGCCTTTGCCAATTGCATGAGCGCACCCGGCGGACACAGCGCCGTCACTCGCTCCCTATCCTCCGGGGTCAGGGCCATAAACGCCGTGTGCAGACGATCACGGCACCACACGCGATAAGGTTTCACGGGCTCGGTGATTGGGGCGCCGCCGATGTGGCTTGCGACCATCTTGTCCCCTGCCGCAAAGGCCCGCGCATTAGCCTCAAGATAGGGCAGGTAGTCGCGCGCGATCAAAGCCAGCAGTGGCTCCAAATGACGCGGTAACTCTGTGACCGGCGTCATTGCGGCGACCTTGACGGGCGAGAGGTTCCACATCCGGGCGGCCCATTCATGCACACCTGGAGCGTCGTTCCGCATAACACGCCCTGGCACGGGATCGCACAGAAAGTGACGGAACATCGGCGCCATAAAGCCGAAATCGGCCTGGCAGGGCCGCGTACCCATAACATAGGGCCGCTCCGCGAACACGGCCTCTAGCGCGCGCAGACTGTCGAGGTAGGCAGCTTCAACGCCCGTGCGATTGGCCGGTGTCACACCATCGCCGCGCACAAAGACGCCCAATTGACGGCGGTACCAATAGGCGCGCTTCAGAAATTGCGGCCCCGGCATCGCAGTCAAATGTTCCGCCAACCAGCCGCTCATCAGCCGGGCACTGCCTGCAAAGGACCAACGGTAATGCATGGCCGGGCGCCAGAGCCACTCATCGGCAAAATCCTCGATGAGGTCGGCTATGAAGGACGCTGCCGGATCGCTGGGCCGCAGAGCCGGGCGGTCCGGCAAAGCCTCCTCGTAATGCTGCATGATCAGTGTCGTGTCGATCAGCCAGCTGCCATCGGATAATTCGAGCTGAGGGATCTGCGTGATCCCCGTATGCGCGGCGCAGCGGCGCATATTCGCAGGCGTGAATGGCTCCAGCCGGTAGGCGATACCCTTGGCCTTCAGATACGCTTCGATCTTGCCCGTGTAGTAGGAGCAATCGGTGCCATAGACGATGATGGGTGTGGTCATGGCCCCTCCATACCGCGCTTAAGCGAAAGGGGCTAGTGGTCCGGATTGATGTCATAAGCCCTCCCCACGCGGCTGCGCGAGGAGGGCCCAGTTTCCTGTCACAACATCAATGCGTCCGGCCAAGGCGCGCTTCAAGAGCCGCGATACGCTTTTCCTGCGCAATGGCGTGAAGCGTGAGCTCTTCGATCTTCTCCAAAAGCAGCGCGTTCATCGCTGCCAGGCCCATGCCGCTTGTTGCGAACTCCGCAGCGCTTGGCACGCCGGGCAGGCAGCCACGGGCGGCGATCGCCGCATCCACCTCCGCTAGCGGTGCGAGGCGGTAATTGGGCGCAAAGACGTGGTCCGCGGTCTTGACCGCCTTGCCGCCGATCTTGACCTCGCCCTCAGCGCCGTTCAGTTCCACGGTCAAATGACCCTTGCCATCGAACAGGCGGACCACGCCATGATGGGCCTCCAATTCGATGCGCATCGTGCCATCGGCCGTGTGCAGCATGATGTCGCCATCATGGCCTGCGCCGCCCGCGACAATGTTTCCGCGCTCGCCGTCGAGGTGCATGGTCAGGCCGCCTTTGGCGTCTTTCAGGCGGATATCGGCATTGTGGCCAGCCCCGCCCATGGTCAGGTTCGCGCCGCCGCCATCCATGTGCACCGTGACGTTGCCGTGGCTATCGCGCAGCGCGATGTCACCCTGGCTGCCGCCGCCGCCCAGCACCAGATTGCCGGTCCCACCATCCAGATGCGCGCACACATCGCCAGAGGCGTTGCGCAAGCGCAGATCGCCATTGGCACCGCTCCCGCCCATGTGCAGGTTGGCTGAGCCGCCGTCCAGATGCACGACATTGTCGCCATTCTTGTTGCGCAGCGTGATATCGCCGCCAGCACCCGCACCGCCTGCAACGATATTGCCATTGCCGCCATCCAGATGCATGCGCACATCGCCATGCGCGCTCTTCAAGCGGACATCGCCATTGGAGCCGCCGCCACCCAGCGTGATGTTTCCATTACCGCCGTCGATATGGACTGTGCTTTGACCGTCGGCGCGCTTGAGCACAACATCGCCTTGCGAGCCTTCACCGCCCGCATAAATGTTGCCAGTTTCGCCATCGAGGTGGATCTTCATCCGGCCGTCGCTATCCATGAGGCGCAGATCGCCATTGGCGCCGCCACCTCCCAGATGGATATTGCCAGCCGCCTCATCAATCGTCACAGAGCCGCCCTTCGCCCCTTTGGTCGCCATGCTTGAAATCTCCATGAATGAAGGGCCTGCGGAGGAGTGCGCAGGCCGCCGCGCGCAATGCGCAAAGGGGAGTTAAGCGTGGTTAATGCAATCTTCCATGGGCGAAACCATTAAGTTTCCGTGACGCCGCTCCGAGGAGCCATCGCGAAACGGCGCAGTGGCCGTCACGATTTCGTGGTGCAGGG
>DMER01000242.1:35838-37099 GCA_003451645.1 Alphaproteobacteria bacterium
CACGATTTCGTGGTGCAGGGGTGCTACCGTCGGAAGATGCTCGATTCGCCGCCGCACCCTTTCGACGCTCCAGTTGTCCGTTTCACCAAAGGTCCGGGCATGATCACCATCGGTGCGCTCATGCTGCTGGGCTTGGTCGTTCTCATGGGTGTGCTATTCGCCATGTTCCCGACCCCGCCGCCCGAGGCCAGCATCGCGGGACCAGAGGCAGAGGCACGCGCCATGGCGGCACAGTCCCGCTTGGCTGCGGCGACTGCTGGTCTTTGTGCCGTTCTCCTGCTCTTGCTGACCCGGTTTCGCACGGCCACCTTTGACTTCAATGCCCGCACCCTGCGCATCCAGGATGTGCGCGCGCTCATCATTTGGACAAGCCGGACGATCCCGTTTTCGGACATTAAGGAGGCGGAGATCCATTCCCGTTTGATCGGCACCTATCTCGGTTGGGTCTTGCGCATCCATCGGCGCAGCGGCGGTTCAGTCCTCCTTGGGCCTTGGGCGCCCGATCCGGGGCTGCCCATCTTGGCCGCGCGCCTGCCCAAGGCCTGAGGCGCGGGCGATTGCAGGCTGAGGCGTCCTAATCTCGCTTGCCGGTGCGCCATGAGTGTTTCGTCTTCTGCCCGGCAACAACTATTTCTAGAGACAGCCCATTCAATCTAGGGCAGTGTTTGGCATGATCAGAGCGTGCGATCGCCAAGGGAGCAGTCCCCATGGAAATGCAGCAAGTCCGATATTTCTTGGCCCTCGCGCGGACCTTGAACTTCACGCGCGCCGCTGAGGAGTGCAACGTCTCTCAACCATCCCTGACCCGGGCAATTCAGATGCTGGAGGCGGAGTTGGGCGGGGAGCTCTTGCGCCGTGAGCGAGGCAAATCCCATTTGACGGAATTGGGCAAGCGCATGCTGCCCTTGCTGGGGCGCTGTTATGAAAGCGCACTGCATGCAAAGACGCTCGCCAGCGCCATCAACAATCAGGATTTTGCGCCCCTCACGCTGGCGGTGTCACATACTGTCAATCTCGAAGTTATCATGGAATCTATCGCTGGTCTGTTTGGCGGCCTGCCTGGAGTACAGCTCAGCCTGCGCCATGGCGGCGGGGAGGAGATTCTTGGGCTTTTGAAGGACGGCGCGGTGGAATTGGCGGTCGCAGGGCCACTTGACGATGGCTGGAACCGTCTCGACCGCTGGACACTTTATCAGGAACCCTATGCGTTGGCGATGGCGGACGCTGCGGCGCTCAATTTTGCCAACGATCTCAGCCTAGC
>DMER01000242.1:37316-41332 GCA_003451645.1 Alphaproteobacteria bacterium
TCAGCCTAGACAAGTTGGACGGGACAACAGTGTTCTTCCAGTCTGGCTGCGAAGTGCGGATGGATGTGATGCGGCGCCTGGAAGAAAATGGCGTCAAGCCCACCGCGACCCATGAGGTTGTTACCCTTCATGATCTCTTTGCCATGGTGGAGCGCGGCCTTGGTCTTGCAATCGTACCGGCCTCTGCACCTGTCCATCCGGGCGTGCGGCGCACCGTGCTCAGCGATCATACCTTGAACCGGGAAGTCAGCGCTTATGCGGTTGCGGGGCGCCGCCGCGACACAGCGGCGGCCGCGCTTCTTAACCTTCTGCGCAGCGCGGATTATTCCAACGCCGCCAAAGCGTCCGCCATCGCTTCATAGTCCGCGCGCAGCCGGTAATCCGGATTGACAAAGCGCGCACGCACGATGCCGCCGCGATCAACCACGAACGCGGCTGGAATGGGCAGCGTCCAAGACGGATCGCCGTTGTATTGCGGTATGTTCCAGCCGGCGCCCGCGATCAGCTTTGCCATCGACGCTTCGACCCATACCGCCAGGTTCAGGCTTAGAGCATAGCCATTGTCGATGTCCGAGAGGATTGGAAAGCCGCCTCCGGAATCAGCCTCGAGTGCGCGGATATAGGTCCGGTTCTCCGGCGTAATTGCCACAATGCGCCCGCCGCGCGCCTGCACCCGGTCGCGGAGCTCGCCTAGCGTTGCCGCCGTCAACCGGCAATAGGGGCACCAATGACCGCGCAAGAATGTCACGAGTGCTGGCCCGGTCTCCAAAACACTTAAGAGAGAGATCAGTTTGCCCGTCTGATCGGGCAGAAGGACCTCTGGTAACTGTTCGCCAATTTGAGGCGCCTCGGCACCCGCTTCAGCATTCTGTAATCGGCCGACAAAGGCATCCACCGCCTCGGCAAAGGTAGGGCTGAGTTTGCGGACCTCATCGGCGATCGCAGCCAGCTTAAACGCCAATGGCTTGGCCTCGGCCATTTCAGCGGCTGTCTTGCACTCCAAGGCCTCAACGAGGGGATTTTTTATTGGCTGCGTCATTTGCGGTACTGCGAAGCCTATCAGAATTCTTGGTGCCTGGCGGCCAATTTACCATAGCCCCCGGGTATCAAGTCTATGCAGTTCTCGTATGGATTGTTCGCTCCGCCCTGCGCCGCGCAGGACTGACAGGCCATGGTTGAGACAGCGGTCGCTATCCTGACCTGATGAGCTTCGAAGGCCAGCCGATCCGCACCAGCAAACCATCGGGACCGGCGATGCCAACCTCATAAAGGCCCCATTCGCGGTGGCGCAGGATCCCGCCGGGGCGAATGATCAGGTCTTCAACGAGGGCCGCGATCTTGTCGACGTCAGGTGTGCGAATGAAAACGCCAAACGGATTGTGATCAGAGGGGACTCGCCAAGGGCCGTCGCCCGCTTGCGTCAGGTGCACCTCGCAGCCCCACCCTTCCATAATGATGTATTGATCGTCACCCCCCATTTTACTGAATCCGAGCCGTTCCCAAAAGGGGACCGCGGCGTCCAAGTCGTTGCTGGGTACGATCGCAAAGGCGCCGATCGAAGGGGTGTCCGGCATCCGCTGTCTCCATGGGCATGGCGTGTTGGTTGTGCGCGTCGCGCTCGACTATTCCCAATCACGCGGTCCCGCAACAAGACCAAACAGAATTAGGCTGCCGCCCAACAAGCATTGGCTCTTGCAAACATACCGTCTCTACGGTATTAACTATCCATGGCTCGTCCGACCAAGCAATTTCCTGAGCGCGGCGATGCCCGCACCCGCCTGTTGGAAGCGGCGCGGGACACAATCCGGCGGCAGGGCTTTGCGGCCTCATCAGTCGAAGACTTTTGCCGGGAGGCGGGCGTGACCAAGGGCGCGTTTTTCCATCAATTCGGCTCCAAGGAAGCCTTGGGCGTTGCTGCGGCGGATTATTGGGCCGAGACGACGACGGCGTTCTTCGCGGCCGCGCCATACCATGCGCCCAAGGACCCGCTGGAGCGCATTCTGGCCTATCTCGATTTCCGCGCTGGGATCATCGAAGGCGAGATTGCCGAGTTCACCTGCCTCGTCGGCACGATGGCGCAGGAAGTGTACGGATCATCGCCCGCCATTCGCGACGCCTGTGCCGCCAGCATTTTCGGCCATGCAAAGACCCTTGTGCCGGACATTCAGGCGGCGATGGAGGCGCGCGGGATTGCGGACGCGTGGACGGCCGAGAGCCTCGCCCAGCATTTTCAGGCCGTGCTGCAAGGGGCGTTCATCCTGGCCAAGGCGGGCAACGATCCCGCCTATGTGAAGGAGAGCATCGCGCATCTGCGGCGCTATGTGGAGCTTTTGTTCTCTATCCCAAACAAGGGAAAACGGAAATGACGTATCGATCGAAAGTCCGCACTTGTCTGTGGTTCGAAAAGGGCGGCGTCGAGGCTGCGGAGTTTTATGTCTCGCTGCTGCCCTACAGTGCCATTGATGCGGTCTATGACCATGGCCGCAAAGACGATCCCATGATCGTCGAATACACGCTTGCGGGCGCGCCGATGATGCATCTGACCGCCGGTCCGCATTACAAACTGACGCCTGCCGCGTCCATCAGTGTCCTGACGAAAGACCAGACGGAGACGGATCGGCTCTGGTCGGCACTGACGGCGAATGGCGGCGCGGAAAGCATGTGCGGCTGGCTCACCGACCGCTTCGGCGTGTCGTGGCAGATCGTGCCGGAAGTCCTGCCCAAACTGCTTGGCCATCCCGACCGCGCCGCAGCCGCTCGCGCGCAAGCGGCGATGATGAAAATGAAAAAGATCGACATCGCGGCTCTTGAGGCTGCTGCAAACGCCCACTGACAATTCTGGAGGAACTGACATGACGCCGCAATTCTATCTCTTCTTCAAAGGCGATTGCCTGGAAGCGATGACCCATTACGCAAAGACGCTGGGCGGCACGATCGAACAGGTGTTCTTGAACAAGGACGCCCCGTCGGCGGACGAGCGCATGCCGGGGGGGGATGACTTAGTGATGAACATGCAGATGCGCGTGGGCGGCACCATGATGATGGCCTCAGACAATTCGGATAGCAGGTATGAGGCTCCACAAGGGTTCCGTATCCAGATAGAGCCATCTTCCCGCGCGGAGTTCGACCGTGTCCACGATGCGCTGGCCAAGGACGCTTTGCGTGTGGACATGCCGGCGGATGAGACATTCTGGGCGGAGCGTTTCGCGATGTTTACCGACCGCTTCGGCACGCCCTGGATGATGAGCTTCACAGGTGCCAAAGCGATGGGATGATGCGTTCGCATTCGCCACCAACCAACTCAAAGGAAAAACCCGATGGATAAATTGATCACCTGCTTGTGGTTTGACCATGGCGAAGCGAGCAAAGCGGCGGCGTTCTATGCCGCCACCTTTCCCAATAGCAGTGTCGACCGTGTGAACACGGCACCCGGTGACTTCCCCGGCGGGAAAGAAGGCAGTGAGCTCACCGTCGAATTCACCGTGCTCGGACGAAAATTCGTCGGCCTGAACGGTGGCCCCGCCTTCAAGCCCAACCAGGCGGTCAGTTTCATGGTCGTGACCGACAGCCAAGAAGAAACCGACCGCTACTGGACCGCCATCGCCGGCAATGGCGGCGAGGAAACGCGTGCGGCTGGTGCAAGGACCGCTGGGGCCATTTCTGGCAAATCACGCCGCGCCGCTTGCTCGACTTCACCACTAATTCCGACAAGGCACTCGCCAAACGCGCCTTCGATGCGATGATGACCATGCGTAAGATCGACATCGCGGCACTCGACGCGGCCGCGCGCGGCGTCACCAGGATCACCGTCGAAACCAATGTCGAGGCGCCTGTCGCCGCCGTCTGGCGCGCGTATCTGACCCCTGCCGACATCATGCAGTGGAACGCCGCCTCCGACGATTGGCACACCACGGCGGCCACAGTGGACCTGCGCGTGGGCGGCGCGTTCTCCTCCCGCATGGAGGCCAAGGATGGCAGCTTCGGTTTTGACTTCGCGGGCGTCTACACCCGTATCG
>DMER01000106.1 GCA_003451645.1 Alphaproteobacteria bacterium
GGGCGGACAAGAGCCCAGCGCCAGTTCCTCTTCAAAAATATAAAGCTTGGCGCCGTCCCAGCCGCAGCCACCCTCACTCACCGGCCAGCTTGGCGCGCCCCAGCCATGTGCGGCCAGGATCTTGTGCCAGCGCTGCGTATCCTTGGCGTGGATGCGAATGCCGTTCTCGACCTTTTCACGCAGGTCTTTGGGCAGATGATCCCGGATGAAGACCCGGATCTCGTGCCGGAATTCAAGGTCTTGTGTGCTGGTATTCAAATGCATGGGCGCCGCTCCCGCTGACGGATTGTCAGGCGAGCCTAGCCGATCTGCCGCGCGCTACAAGACCGCGATTGCTAGCTGACGGCGCGCTTCCATATCCGGCGGATTTTCGCTTCCGCTTCCGGTCCCAAATTGAACCACGCCGTCTTGCCGTGCGTTGTGTCGGCAACGAGCAGACTGTCGGTGCGGCCCAGATGCTGGATCAGCACATTGCGCACCTGACCCACCGGAAAGTCCGAGTTTAAGAGCCACAACGTTGTATTGAGACGGTAATTGGGCCCGAGCTTTGTGAGTTCCCGCTCGAAATTATACCCCGAGCGCGATTTGATATCCGCAAAGACGATGTAGTTGGTACCCTGAGATTGCGCATCCGTCGTAATGATCGATTCGGCCGGTGTCACGGAATGGGACGGACCTTGGATGGATGGTGCCGCTGCGGGCCGGTTCAGCATGCCCGCCAGCACGGGATCATCGCTGGCCGAGACCCAGGGACCATGGTCGCCCACTGCCACAATGGAGTGTGAGGCAATACGCCCCTCCGCCACGAAGGACAGCATCTGTTCCGTGGAGTATGGCCCATACACGCGGCCGCCGACGCTCACGCGCCAGTTGCCGAGGTGTGCCGCCGCTCCAACGCTGCTATCAAGGCTCATGATCTACTCCGCGTCCGACGTGCCATAACACATTAGCCACCTCCGGCCGCACACTTTCGCCTATTGGGTGCATCTTGCCGGTTAACAAGCCGTTATGCAGGATCGGGGCCACGAGAATTGTCTCAAAACGAAGGGAACCATACGATGGATATCGCCAACAAACCCTTAGAGTTCTGCAAAGTTGAGCGGCATGGGCCGCTAACCGTCGTCACGATCAACCGACCGGAGGTGATGAACGCCCTTCACCCGCCCGCCAATCATGAGCTGCATGAGGTTTTTGAAGCGTTTCGCGACGACAAGGACCAGTGGGTAGCGATCATCACGGGTGCAGGCGAGAAAGCCTTCAGCGCGGGCAATGATCTCAAATATCAGGCGTCCGGCGGCAAAATGTCGATCCCGCCCTCAGGGTTCGCGGGCCTCACCTCCCGCTTTGACCTGAACAAGCCCGTGATTGCGGCGGTCAATGGCCTGGCTATGGGTGGCGGTTTTGAGATCGCTTTGGCGGCCGATCTGATCATTGCCGCTGACACCGCGACCTTCGCACTGCCCGAGCCGCGCGTGGGGCTTGCGGCCCTGGCCGGGGGACTTCACCGCCTGCCGCGTGAGATTGGCCTGAAAAAGGCCCTCAGCATGATTCTCACAGGCCGCCGTGTCTCGGCCCAAGAAGGACAGAGCTTGGGTTTTGTCAACGAGGTGGTCCCGCAATCGCAATTGATGGAAGCAGCCCGGCGCTGGGCTGACCAGATTCTGGCACTGAGCCCGATGTCGATCAGAGCCAGCAAAGAGGCGGTCTACCGTGGCCTGACCGAGCCCTCCGTCCAGGCGGCACTGAAGGGCCAAAGCCAATATCCAGCGGTCCATGCGATGTATCGCAGCGCGGACTTTGTTGAGGGGCCCATGGCCTTTGCGCAAAAGCGCACGCCGCAGTGGAAGGGCGAGTAAGGCCCAAGTCCTCAAACACACAAAATACCCCGGCGCGGAGGAACCGCACCGGGGTGATGACGCCTTAAACTCGCGGTTCGCAGCTGCTCAGTAGCCGTAATAGCCGGGATAGGTGTGGTAGCACTTGCGCTTGGAGGTCAGAGCGTGACCCGCCACGCCGCCGATCAGCGCGCCTGCAACGGTTGCAGCGCCGCGATCGCCGTGACGGCCAGCCGCTGCGTTGCCCAAAGCGCCGCCAATGATGGCGCCCGCGATCGCACCGCCCGCACCATTCCGGCGCTTGCAGTGAACATAGCCATGGCCATAGCCATGATGGCCGCCATAGGCGTTATATCCATTGTACCCATAGTAGCCGTTATGGGCATAGGGGTTGTGATAGGCACGGCGATGACGATAGCCGTAATACGGATCGGCATAATGCGGATTGGCATAAGGATGCGCATAGGGGTGGGGATAGTGACGCGCTTCTGCAGCAGTTGCGGTCACCAATGCGGCCGCCGCGGCGGCTACAGCAAAGAGTTTCATTCTCGACACTCCAGTTGAGCGGGGGTGGTTGCCAGAATTGCCCACGCTCCAGACCGAGGACAATGCTCCGCGCTGTCTGAACTGGAAATGAACGGTTAACAAGCCTGCGCAAAAAGACAGGCACCACCGCGTCTAATTCAGGCGGCAGAGACCAATTGCTGGGACAGGCTGCCACGCGACGGCGGCACGTCCGAGAACTGGATACCCAGTCCGGTCTCATGATGGCGCACGACGCGGCCACGCATCTTGCCGATCAGAACCTCCTCGCCAATCGCGGGCCATTCGGCGGTCTCAACCGAGATGCCGCCAAGCGACATGTCGATGACCCGGCAGGGAATTTCGCGGCCGTCCTTGAACTGAAGTTTTGCAGCCTGGCTCATCGCCTCGCGCGAGTGCATACGTGCTTCAGCACCAGGCTGTCCGCTGCGGTTGATGCGCCAGGAGAGCTTCTCCTCCAATCGCTCGCGCTTATAGGGCGACAAGTTCAGCGCGACGGCAAAGCCAACGCTATGGCCCCGCTGGACGTGGCCATAGCGTTGGCTTTGCCGT
>DMER01000113.1 GCA_003451645.1 Alphaproteobacteria bacterium
TTCTCGATCACGACGTTGCGGCCTTTGGGGCCGAGCGTCACCTTGACCGCATCGGCCAGGATGTCGACGCCGCGGGCCATGCGGGCGCGCGCGTCAGCGTGGAATTTCACTTCTTTAGCAGCCATGTCTTTGCTTCCTTGCGATTAGTCACGATAAAGAAAAAGCGGCGATCCGGTATGGATTACGCCGCCTTCTTGGAGGACGCCTTGCCCTCGATCACGCCCATCACGTCGGATTCCTTCATGATCAGAAGGTCCTGACCGTCGATCTTGACTTCCGTGCCCGACCATTTGCCAAACAGGATGCGGTCACCCACCTTCAAGTCCATCGCGATGCGCTCGCCATCTTCGTCGCGCCCGCCGGGGCCAACGGCCACGACCTCACCCTCTTGGGGCTTTTCCTGCGCGGTGTCGGGGATAATGATCCCGCCAGCGGTCTTGTTCTCTTCGGTCACGCGCTTGACGACCACACGGTCGCCCAGGGGACGGAATTTCATGGGGTATTCTCCAGGTTCTATCTGTTGAAATGGCGCTGTTAGCACTCACGACTCGCGAGTGCCAAAGTGCGAGTGTGATGTATGGTTGGGGCTCACAGCTGTCAACCCCCGGACGCGCGAATAGCTGTGGGGATGGGCTTGTTCCCGAGCGGGGTCAGTTCTGTGCGTTTCTTCCTGATCGGGAAGATTTGTTCCTGATCGGGGTCTATCAAACCTTAGAATTCCCGCTCAGGAAGATGTTTTAGAAATGTCAGAGAATCTCTGGTAGTATTCCCGAGCGGTAAGAGCTGGAGGCTCCTTGACCCCACTGGAATTCGGAAAGTTGATACGTGAGGCACGGAAGCGTGCGAAGCTCACACAAGAAGAACTCGCTTCAGCGGCAGGAGTTGGGCCAAGATTTCTTGTCGAGCTGGAGGCGGGGAAGCCGACCATCCAACTCGGCAAGGCATTGCGGGTCGCCGAGATGGCAGGCCTTGAAATCAAGCTGCCCGCGCGGGGCGTCAAGACATGGCTCTAACCAAAGCGCTCGTGGTCTGGTGGGACCAAACGCAAGTTGGCGTTTTGGACATGGACGTCCATGGCGACACGGAATTCGTCTACGCGAAGAGGTGGCTCGAAGCAGAGACGTCACGCCCCTTGTCCGCTTCTTTGCCTTTGCGAGCCGAACCGTTCAAGCGCCGCGAATGGCGGCCCTTCTTCGCTGGTTTGCTCCCCGAACAAGATCAGCGGAAAGGTGCCGCCCGCGCGCTCGGCATTTCCGAGGACAATGATTACGCCTTGCTGGACGCGCTTGGCGGTGACGTTGCTGGCGCGCTGACGCTGCTGCCTCCCGGGCAATCGCCATCCAATCTCCAACCCAGCAGCGAACACAAGCTTCTCACTGAGGCCGAGACATATGACCTCCTGCAAGAAATGGCGAAGCGGCCGCTCCTTGCTGGAACAGAGGGGCTTAGGCTTTCGCTTGCAGGCGCTCAGTCAAAATTGCCAGTCTGCATCGTCTCTGGGAAAATCGCCCTGCCGCGCACCGGCGAACCCTCAACGCATATTCTTAAACCACCAATTCTGGACTTTCCGGCGACCACAGAGAACGAGGCGTTTTGCCTTTCGCTCGCAAAAGCGTGCGACTTGTCTGTCGCGACTGCGCGGCCCGCAGCGGCTCAAGGGCTCACCTTTCTGCTAGTCAAGCGGTACGACCGGTCCGTCAATATGACTCATCTGGGAACGGCTGGCCGAAATGGCGAAGCATACCGAGTGTCGTGCACAAGAATTCATCAGGAAGACTTTTGCCAAGGGCTCGGTGTCTCGCCGGAAAAAAAATACTCCGCCGATGGCGGGCCAGGATTTAAGCAATGCTTCGAACTCGTTGGGCGTATGACCGCGGTACCAGCAAAGGAAGCACAAAAACTCCTCGACGCCGCATTGTTCAACCTCATCATCGGCAATTGCGATGCGCATGGGAAGAACTTCAGTCTTCTGTATACGGAGCAAGGAGCGGTCCTCGCGCCGCTTTACGATCTGCTCTCGACCGTGGTCTATCCTGGTTTGTCGCATAGGCTCGCGATGAAAATCGGCGGGGACGCGGTCTTGGAAGAGATGACCGAGCGGACCTGGGAGCGGTTCGCCAAGGACATCGGCATGACCGCGCCGTTCGTCCGCCGCCGTGCGGGCGAGATGGCGGCGCTGGCTTCGGACCAGGCGCAACCCGCAGCCGACGCGCTCAAACTGCCCTTTCTCGACGCAGCCGCCTTGGATCGCCACGCAGAATTAGTGCGAACACGCGCCGCCAAGGTGATGCGGATCGCCGTGCGGCCCACTCCCAATGCGCCACGTTAGGCGCTGTTCAGCGCGTCATGACA
Source organism: Alphaproteobacteria bacterium (assembly GCA_003451645.1). Lineage (GTDB taxonomy): Bacteria > Pseudomonadota > Alphaproteobacteria > Micropepsales > Micropepsaceae > DMER01. The sequence goes on from DMER01000113.1 coordinate 2,353, forward strand.
TTGCGCCGTGAAGGCCGCGAGGCGGGCAAGCGCCTCCAAATCCACCGCTGACGATCCAAACAGGATGAGCGCCAGGATGCCGCTGCGTTCGATCCCGCCGAGCAGAAAATTGAGCGTCAACGCATCGGGCGGCTCCGCAAAGGCCGCGGCCAAAAAGGCTTCCGTCGTTTCGCGGTTCTTGCGGCCGATGGCCACCACGCGCGGCAATATTCGCCATGGTCAGCCCGGGATAGCCCTTAT
>DMER01000251.1:0-1208 GCA_003451645.1 Alphaproteobacteria bacterium
GGGGGAAGGCATTTTAGGGCCGCCATGGCCTCGCCCGTATGCACCACAAAGGCCGGTTCATTGCGGCGCCCGCGATGCGGCAAGGGAGCGAGAAAGGGCGAGTCCGTTTCGACCAGCAACCGGTCCATGGGCACCGTCTCAATGACAGAACGGATAGCGTCCGCGGTCTTGAACGTGGCGATCCCGGAGACGGAAATGTAAAACCCAAGCTCAAGCGCGCAATCGGCGAGCGCCTGCCCACTGGTGAAACAATGGATCAGGCCGGGGAACGGCCCTTTGGCATGTTCCTCCCTCAGCACACGGATGACATCCTCATCCGCGTCGCGCGCATGAACAATAAGGGGAAGCTGTGTTGCGCGCGCGGCCGCGATCTGTATCCGGAAGGCTGTCTCCTGTTCCGCCCGCGGACTATATTCGTAGTAAAAGTCCAGGCCCGCCTCTCCAATCCCCACGACGCGGGGATGTTTCGCCAGCGCGATCAATGGCTCAGGCCCGGTGAGCTCTTCTTTTGCAGCTTCATGCGGGTGCACGCCCGCGGTCGCCCAAACAGTGTCATAGCGCTCAGCGACGGCAATCACTTGTGCATGACGGCTCAGATGGGTCGCGATGGTCAGCATGGTCTCGACACCAGCAGCCTTGGCGCGCCCCATCACGCCGTCCATTTCATCGGCAAAGTCGGGGAAATCCAAATGACAATGGCTATCGACCCACATGGCATACCGCCTCACGCGCGCAAGACCGCCTGTGCGTCCAGCAGCAAGGACACGATCAAATGGCGCTTATCAAGGTTGAGCGCATCCGCCCGCTGCACCGAATGGACGAGCTTGTCCCACAAGCCGGTCCATTCTTCAAGCCGTCCGCTGACGCCGATACGCTCCAGATCGGCACTGCCCGCACCAAAGGCCCGAAGAGCATTCACCTCGCCTGCACATGCGCGTGCAGTTCCCCACAGCAATTTGCGGTATGTGTCCAGAAAGACTGAGAATTGCGCATCTGCCTGAGGTTTCGCCAATCTTTCAGCAAGTGCGCAGATCGCGCCCAAATCGGGCCTATCAAGCCGGGCCCAGAGCCGAAGGGTCTCGCGCGCCGTCGCGAGCCCGCCATTGCCGAGTAGCCCTAGCGCCTTGCCTGGAGAACCCTCCGCCAAAACACCAAGCAGCGCGTCATCGCCTTCGGAGGCGGTCACCTTGAGCGTGCGCAAGGCGTGC
>DMER01000251.1:1401-2666 GCA_003451645.1 Alphaproteobacteria bacterium
GTGCGCAAGGCGTGCGCCATCTCCTCCTGTTCCAAGGGCCTCAACGCGATGTGCCAACAGCGCGAGCGTGTCGTGGGCAGCAGGCTGCCAGGCGCATGGCTGACCAAAATGATCAGGGCTTGCGCAGGCGGCTCCTCCAGGGTTTTGAGAAGTGCGTTCTCTGCGCCCCGGGACAGATCATCCGCCACATCGATGATGGCGATCCGCCAGCCGCCTTGCGCAGAATGACGCCCAAGAAAGGCCGACAATCTGCGCACCTCATCGACGGGGATCTCGGCGCCGAACTTCTTGGCCCGGTCATCCCAGAGCCTGCGCAAGAGCATGATGTCGGGATGTGAGAGTTTCTCAATCAGGGCTGCTGCCGGCACAGCGCTGGGCATGCCTAAATCATCAGCAATCTCCCCCCGGCCCCGCCCCATGAGCGCCCGTATCAGCCGCCAGGCGAGTGTTGCCTTGCCCACACCTTTGGGCCCTGAGATCAGGACCGCATGGGGTAGCGACCCTCGGCGCGCGGCGTCGGCCAGAATCCGCGCTGCGCGCTGATGGCCGAAGAGATATTGTTGCGCGCGTGGATGCTCACATCCCTCAAGACGGTCGCTCTCTGGGACGGGCTCTTCGGTCTGCGCCGTACGGCCCCGGCTCATGCTGGCAATGAAAAACGACTGGCGACAGCGGCCCAGACCTGGCTCTCCACTATCCCAACCGGTTGATCCGCATTGATCAGTGTACAGCGCAATGGGTTCTCCTTGGCGATCTGCCTGTAGGCTTCGGCAATCCGGTTGTGAAAGGTCTCGCCCTTGTCTTCAAACCGCCGTTCCCCAGCTTGAGTTCCCGCACGGTGCTCCGTACGCTGAAGACCTTGCGCGGCCGGAATATCGAAGACGAGCGTCAAATCCGGCTCCGCGGTCCCCAAAGCCCAGGCTTGCAGGGCTTTGACCCTGTCCACACCAAGCCCCCCGGCAATGCCCTGATAGGCAATGGTTGAATCGGAAAACCGGTCACACAGCACCCACTGCGCCTGGGTCAAGGCCGGCGCAATTTTCTTGTGCCAGTGCTCGACCCGCGCCGCCGTCATCAGCAGCGCCTCGCTCGTCACGGTCCATTGGTCCTGCCCGCCTGTGAGCAACAAAGTCCGCAGCGCCTCTGCAGCGGGCACGCCGCCTGGTTCGCGCGTTGTTAGGACATCCAGCCCGCGGGCCCGCAACTTGCGCTCCAACAACCTGATTTGGGTCGACTTGCCAGCCCCCTCCCCCCCTTCGAGGCTA
>DMER01000251.1:2901-5385 GCA_003451645.1 Alphaproteobacteria bacterium
CCTGGCCACGGGCGCCCGCCGGGGTGCGCTGTCATGGAAGGGTATTGCTGGGAACTTGCGTTCCACCAGCCAGAAGGTCCTTCAGGCCCAATTGTACCGTGTCGAGAATACCCACGCGGGCCGACGCCTTCCCCGTGCTCAGCGGCACCGAGATTGTGTCCATACCGGGCGCCGAAATCTCAAGCACGCCCGCAGCTTGTCCCCGCGCGACCGGCGCCTCCAGCGGCCCATCATAGCGGATGACCGCTTTCAGACCCGCGCGGGCATCCCGCCGCAGGGTCACGCGCACATCGCGGTTGATGAGCAAGGGCACGGCGCTGTTGAGCCCTGCAAAGACCTCCGCCTCGCCCACCTGTTCGCCCTTGCTGAAAAGCGCATAGCTGCGGAACTCGTTGAAGGCGATTTCCATCAACCGGCTGGCTTCCGCTGCGCGCTCAGCTTCGGAGGTCAGTCCGTTGATGACCATAATAATCCGCCGGCCGTCCCGGATCGCAGTCCCAACAAGGCCATAGCCCGATTCGGCCGTGTGCCCGGTCTTCATGCCATCCGCGCCTGGGAACCGGGCCAGCAAGGGATTGCGGTTGGCCTGGACGATGCCGGCAAATTTGAACTCCCGTTCCGCATAGTACCGGTATTGTTGCGGGTAGCCGCTAATGATGTGCCGCGCCAGCAGCGCCAAGTCATGGGCCGTGACCCATTGCTCGGGATGCGGCAGTCCGCTGGAATTGCGGAACGTCGAGCTCTTGAGGCCGATTTTCTGGGCCGTCTCATTCATTAGCCCTGCAAAGGCCTCCTCAGAACCGGCAACCCCTTCGGCCGCCACAAGTGTCGCATCATTCCCCGACTGAATAATGATTCCGCGTAAGAGGTCCTCCAGCCGGACTTTCTTGCCAACTTCCAAGAACATCTTGGACGAGGCGGCCCTCTGCCCGACCGAAATCCGCCAGGCAGTCTCGCTGACGGTGAAGAGCGTATCGAGGCCCAACTCCTGCGTCTTGAGCTTCTCAAACAGCACGGCCGTCGTCATCAGCTTGGCCATCGAGGCGGGTTTCATCGGCGTGTAGCCGTCCTTTTCATACAAGACCTCTCCGGTCTCATACTCCATGAACAGCAATTGCCGGGCGGCAGTCTGAATGGTGCCGTCAGGGCCTATGGTGACGGTCTGCGTGGTGCTTTGTGGGGAAAAGGGGGCCTCCGCCGGCTGGGCCCGAGCAAAGCTTGCACCCGCAAGGAGCGCCATCGCGATCGAAACCAAAAGCAAGCGCAGATCAAGACGCGTCATGGCCATAAAGCCCAATGCAGGTATTAAGGGTCTAATCGACAACAATCTGAGCGCCGTTATACCCCAAACCAATGACCTGATCCAACTTGGCGTCAGCGGCACCCACATCTGCGAGTGGCCCGATCCTCACCCTGTGCAAGGTCCGCCCATCCTGCACTTTGGCGCTGATCGAAACATTGCCCGAACCGCCAAGTTTTGAGGCCTGGCGCTGCGCAAAGCCGCGATTCTCAAAGGCCCCGGTCTGGATCCAGATTTGTGCATTGGGCGAGGCTTGACCCTGCTTGACGGTGTCGTCGGCCTCGACGCTGCCATCGGTCATTGGGATTGCAGGCCCTAGAGACGCTGTGCGAACTGCGCCATCCTTGGCGCCCGTGTTGCTCCCGGGGAGCGGCTCGACGCTGACGCTGGCAACGGGCGCGGCCATCGCAGGCACCTCCGAGGTAGGGCGCGACCCTTTGACTTTGCCGGCATATTGAACGCGAACCTTTGCGACGCCGTTATGCTTGAAGCCCAGCAACTCAGCCGCGCGTTTGGACACATCGATGATCCGCCCACGCGAATAGGGGCCACGGTCATTCACGCGCAGCCGGACCTGCTTGCCATTCTCCAAATTGGTGACCTCGACAAAGCTGGGCAACGGCAGGGTCCGGTGCGCCGCTGTCAACAGGTTCATGTCATAGCGCTCGCCATTGGCGGTCTTGCGGCCATGGAACGGCTCGCCATACCAGGAGGCGATGCCAGTCTCATCATAACCCGGCTCCTCCTTGGGGTAGTACCAAACGCCTTTGATCTGATAGGGGCTGCCGACCTTATAATGCCCATCGCGCGGTCCGGTTGGGGCCTCTTCAGTGGTGGCGCAGGCCGCGAGCCCCAATGCCGAAACCATCAGGACACTGATGGTCCTGACCATTCCCCATTTGGTAATGCCTGTCGACGCCATCCTGACCACTCCCTTGAACCTATCGCGCGGCAATGACTGCAGCGGGGTACTAGCGTCCGGCCTCCCCGTCAACCCTTGACAAGGCAGGCAAATCGCGACTGCACGCTTGGCCGGGCCGCCTACTCCCCCATGATCATGCGGCGTTCCTTGGCGTCATACTTCGCGGCCGCCTCTTTGTCCGGCACTAGAAGCGACACCACCACGCCCACCAAGAAGGACAGTGGCATGGTCACAAGTGCTGGGTTCTTGAGCGGAAACCAAG
>DMER01000251.1:5555-6831 GCA_003451645.1 Alphaproteobacteria bacterium
GGGTTCTTGAGCGGAAACCAAGCCTCCTCCATCTTCATGATATCGACCATGATGGTGGGTGAGACCGCGATCAGCACGAGGCTGGAAACAGTGCCAAACACAATCGAACTCACAGCCCCGGCCGTCGTATAGCCGCGCCAGAAGACGGACAGGACAAGGGCCGGAAAATTGCCGGACGCCGCAACCGCAAAGGCAAGCCCCACCATGAAGGCCACATTCTGCCCCTTGAATAACACACCCAAACCAATCGCCAAGAGTGCGAGAACCACCGTTGCCGCACGCGCCACCCTCATTTCTTCGACCGCGTTGGACTGCCCGTTGCGGTAGACCGAGACCCAAAGATCGTGGCTGAGGGCCGCAGCACCTGAAAGCGCCAAGCCCGCCACGACGGCGAGGATCGTCGCAAAAGCCACCGCCGCGATGAAGCCCAAAAGCCCCGTGCCGCCCAGCGCCTCCGCAAGCAAGGGGGCCGCCATGTTCCCGGCCTTGCTGACCGACGTGATCGCCTCCTGGCCCACGATCACCATGGCGCCAAAGCCCAGGATGAACGTCATCAGATAAAACAATCCAATGAGGCCCGTGGCCCAAAAGACCGATTGTCGGGCGGCCTTGGCATCGGGCACCGTATAGAACCGCATCAGAATGTGCGGCAGCCCCGCCGTGCCAAACATCAGTGCGAGGCCTAAGGAGATCGCGTCCCAGGGGTTGGCAACCTGCTTTCCTGGCGCCAGCACCACATCGCCATAGCGTGCCGCCGCTTCTGCGAACAGGGTCAACGGGTTGAAGTTGAACTTGGCAAGGGTCAGCACACAGAGCAACGCCGCACCGGCAAGCAACAGCACCGCTTTGACGATTTGAACCCATGTGGTTGCGATCATGCCGCCGAACAACACATAGGCCAGCATGACCAGGCCCACGATCACCACCGCGAGTTCGTAACTAATGCCGAACAACAGGCGGATCAGGTCGCCCGCCCCCACCATCTGGGCGATCAGGTAAAACACCACAACTGCCAGGGTGCCGATGGCCGCCGCGATGCGCACCGGCGTCTGTTTGAGGCGGTAGGCGACCACATCGGCAAAGGTGTATTTGCCCAAATTCCGTAAAGGTTCGGCGATCAGAAACAACACCACCGGCCAGCCCACCAGCCAGCCGGTCGAATAGATCAGCCCGTCAAAGCCCGACAGCGAGACGATGCCCGCAATGCCCAGGAAACTCGCCGCACTCATGTAGTCGCCGGCAAGTGCGAAACCGTTTTGGCGCCCGGAGATCGAGC
>DMER01000027.1:0-762 GCA_003451645.1 Alphaproteobacteria bacterium
GGGGCAGGCGATGATGTCTGAGATCAGGCCCGCATTGGCGGTCGCAAGATCATGCGGCACGAGCGCCTGCCACACTGCCGGCAAATCATCGAGGCGGACATGCGGCAGCACAAGGTTCTGCTCATGCGTGACGCGCACTTCATCGAAGCTGAAGCGCTCGGCAAGGTCCGCAACCGCGTCCAACTGGGCGGCGCTGGCATCGCCCGGAATGCCGCCAATGGGCTTGAGCGAAATGGTCACGCACGCATAGCCGCTCTGCCTGTGCGGGAAGACGTTGGTCGCGCGCCAAGCGGCGAAGGCCCGGTTCTGGGCCGCGAAGGCCTCCTCGATCGAGGACCTCTCGGGGAGTGTGTTGAAGGCGGGCGGAGCGAAATAGGCCTTGATCCGCGCGATTTCCTCCGCAGGCAGATGGAGTTGCCGGGTTTGGCGGATTTCCGCAAACTCGGCTTGGACCTGGCGCCGCATCTCAGCTGCGCCGATCTGATGGACGAGGATCTTAATCCGTGCCTTGTAGAGATTATCCCGTCGCCCATACTGATTATAAACGCGCATGACCGCTTCGAGATAAGCGATGAGGTCACCGGCTGCAACCGCCTCGCCGATCCGGTGGGCGATCATCGGGGTGCGCCCCTGACCACCACCCACATAGATGTCAAAGGCGGGCAGGCCATCCGCGCCCGGAACAATCTGAATGCCGATATCGTGGACCTGAATGGCTGCACGGTCCTTGGGCGAGCCAGACACCGCGATCTTGAACTTGCG
>DMER01000027.1:970-8805 GCA_003451645.1 Alphaproteobacteria bacterium
CGATCTTGAACTTGCGCGGCAGATAGCTGAACTCCGGGTGAAAGGTCGACCACTGACGAATGATCTCCGACCAGATGCGGGGGTCGTCGATTTCATCCGCCGCAGCGCCCGCGAAGTGGTCGGCGGTGACGTTGCGAATGCAATTGCCGGAAGTCTGGATCGCATGCATCTCAACGCTGGCAAGGTCGTCCAGGATATCCGGGATATCGCCTAGCTTGGGCCAATTATACTGGATGTTCTGACGCGTCGTGAAATGCGCGTAGTCCTTGTCGTATTTGCGCGCGATATGGGCGAGCATGCGCATCTGGCGCGACGACAACGTGCCGTAAGGGATCGCCACGCGCAACATATAAGCGTGCAATTGCAAATAGAGGCCGTTCATGAGGCGCAAAGGTTTGAACTCGTCTTCGGTCAGCTCGCCCGCGATCCGGCGCGCGACTTGGCCACGGAATTGAGCGACCCGCTCTTGCACTAGTTTGTGATCGAACTCGTCATACCGGTACATGGGTTAGCTGTGCCCTGCTTGTTTGCCCAGATCGAGCCGGACGGAAGGCCCTGCGGCACGAATGATCTCCCGCATGCTACGCGGGCGCGGCGCGGCGCCATCGCCCAGGACATCCATGAGATAGACGCCAACCACCAGCCGGGCCTCTATGGCCGCCTGTCCCTGGGCCTCGGCGCTGGTAGCGGCGTCCTTGGAGGCCAACACGCTAGCCTCAGCCAGGTGCTCGCTCCAGCCGCCTACGGCCGTCAGATAGACCACGGCGCCATCCGCCAGCCGGTTAGCAGTGAGGACCTGCACGCATGGGCTCCTTACCTTGATTGGCGGAGAGAATGGGGAGGGGAGGGTGATTTGTCAATTCACGGAAGTGAAATCATAATTTTAACACATAGTCTTAGTGAATTGAGTTAGCCGAGAGCACTGTCATGCCAACGGCGTAACAAACGCGCTTCCAAAGCGCTAAAAAATGCAAAAATGAGGATGCCAAGGGCCGATAACATCGCAAGTCCCACAAACATTTTCGCAATCTGAAGGCGGTTTCCGGCCTCGGCAATTCGAAATGCAAGGCCCGTCGCGGTGCCGGAGCCCGCCGCAAACTCGGCGACGACTGCGCCAATGAGGGCGAGGCCGCCAGCGATCTTGACGCCGGCCATCAGGTAAGGCAGCGCGCTGGGTAAGAGAAGGCGTGTCAGAACCTGCCAGCGCGAGGCTCCGTAAAGGTGAAACAGCGCGATCAGATTGCGATCGGCAGATTTGAGGCCGAGCACGGTATTCGACAAGATCGGAAAGAAGGCGACAATCGTAGCCAGGATCAGTACCGCCCGGTCTGCGTGATCGAGGCCGACCCATATACTAATGAGGGGGGCGATGGAAACGATCGGTGTCACTTGCAGGATCACCGCATACGGAAACAACGCCCGCTCCAAGGTCCGGCTTTGCACGAAAAGGATCGCCAAGCCGACCCCGAGGACAAAGGCGGAGGCAAAAGCGAGCAAAGTGGTTTGCAAGGTGGACAGCGCCGCGCCGAGCAAACTGGGCCCGTCAGACAAAAAGGCCTGACCAATCGCGGACGGGGCCGGCAAGCGGAAAGGCTCGATCTGATAGAAGGCCACCGCCCATTCCCAGAACACGAGCAGGAGCACGCCGAAGGCAGGCGGCAACAGCCAATTGAGCACGCGCTCCCGGATCATTCGCCAAGCTCCTCAAGGCCGGAGGCACTCCGCAGCGCCTGCGAAACCTCTTCGCATAGGGTATGATAGCGGGCGCTCTGGCGGAAAGCCTTGCCGCGCGGCTGCGGCGCATCGACCGCGACCACTTCGGACACGCGCCCCGGCCTTGCGGTGAAGACAGCGATTGCGGTCGACAAATAGACGCTTTCATAGACGGAGTGGGTGACGAAGATGACGGTCAGGCCGCGCCTGGCCCAGAGCATCAGCAATTCGTCATTGAGGCGCTCGCGCGTGAACTCATCGAGCGCGGCAAAGGGCTCGTCCATCAAGAGAACTTGCGGATCGACGGCGAGCGCGCGGGCGATGGAGACGCGCATCCGCATACCGCCCGACAATTCGCGTGGATAGGCCTTGGCAAATTGGCTCAGACCGACAAGGTCCAAAGTGCCCGCGACCGTCTCCCGGATTTGGGCTTCTGGCGTGCCGAGAAGTTCAAGACCAAGCCGCGCATTCTTCTCAACCGTGGCCCAAGGCATCAAGGTTGGTTCTTGAAAGACGAAGCCAAGCCGCGGCCGCTGGCCATGCCAATGAAGATGGCCGCTGGTGGGCGTATCGAGGCCGGCGATCAGGCGCAACAATGTGCTCTTGCCGCATCCGGACGGTCCGACCAAAGACAAAAAGGCGCCGCGCGGAACCGTGAGAGAGGCAGGACCCAGCGCCTCGACGCCCGTTACAAAGCGCTTGCCGGCGTTCTCGATCGTTATGAGTGGCTCGCCCCCCACGCGATGCCCTTAAGGCTTTGCGGGCGCGGGCAGGAACCGCGTGTTAAAGGCCTTGGAAAACATGAGTTCCTTGTTATAGACGCCTTGCGCCGCCATCACCGCGTGAAAGTCCTGCCAGCGCTTTGCGGTCATGACGCCAATCCCTTGCGTCATCGCGTCACCCGACAGGATGATCCCCTGATCCACCAATTGCTTGCGGCCAAAGGCGAGAAGGTCATCGCCCATTTCCGGGTTGTCCTTCTTGATCAGGACATTTGCAGCACTGGGGTCGTCTTGCAGATAGCTGGCCCAGCCCTCAAGGCTCGCGGCCACAAAGTCGCGCACGATCTGCGGGCGCTCGCGGATATCCTTGCCACGCGCCAGGATCAGATTGCCATAACCTGGGAATCCGTAATCTGCCAGCATGAATACGAGCGGTTTGAACTTGCCCTCTTTCTCGATGAGAAAGGGTTCGGAGGACGCGTAGCCTTGGACAATGGCTTTGGGGTCGGTCAGGAAGGGCGCGAGATTAAAGGTGTATTTGCGGATCTGCGTCCCTTGAAAGCCGAATTTGGCCTCGGTCCACTTCCACCAAGAGGCAATGGTCGCATCAGAGATTAGGATCGGTTTGCCCTTCATGTCCGCGAGCGACTTGATGTCGGTGCGGGGATGGGTCAGCAGCACTTGTGGATCTTTTTGAAAAATCGCAGCTACAGCTTGTACATCCGCACCCGCGGCCGCCAGGTCGAGAACCTGGAAAGAATTGGAGGCGATCACGAAATCGGCTGCGCCCGCGGCGATCAACTGCGGCGGATTGACCGAGGCGCCACCGGAGCGCAGCGTCACAGCAAGACCGCGCTTGGCATAAAGCCCCTTTGCGATGGCCTGATAATAGCCGCCATGTTCAGCCTGCGCGCGCCAATCGGTCACGAAATTGATTTTGACCGGCTCGGCGGCTCGGGTGGGGCTGTAGACCAGGAGCACAACAGACAAAAGGAATGTGAGGGCGCGCAACAATGTCATGATGGACCTCGAGTAGACTTACGCGTTCTTATCGCACATCTGGGGACGTGTGCGCCATAGGTCACCCTGTCCAGGGTGAGCATGTGGCCTGACGCCGCGCGCCATCGATCTCGGGAAGCTTGGCCTCGTCATTGATGAGGGTGCGGATGAGCACAACACCTTTGCGTGAGGGGCTCTCGACGAGCTTGGCGGTGCTGGGTGCTGAGGGCATTGGGGCGTGCGGGCCATAGATGATGATGTCAGCGCTCTGCCCGCCTGCCTCCTGATCGTTGAGAACGAAGAAGTTGTCGGTGTTGCTGGCATAGAGCGCCACGGACCAGTAAGTGTCTTGCGGTGCTCCGGAGACCACGCGGACCGGGCCGCTGCTGACATCGAAATAGCACAGGGAATAGAGGAGGTCGGGCGAGGGCCGAACCACCGTGCGGCTTGTGGCATTCGGGCGATCCGCGTGGTGGATCTGATTGGTCTTGAGGCCGTTAGGGGAGAGCCTGGCTTCCACGCGGGCCATGACCCCGAATGGGATCGCATAGAGACCCGCGAAATAGGTGATGCAGGCGAGGATTGCGACATAAAGGGCCCACGTGGCCAAACGCATCATTGGCAGCTCTCCTTTGTGATGCGAGGCAAAGGGGCGGTGGCCAGCGCAGCACGGAACGCTTCCGTGGGCTGATAGAGGCGGATCATCAAGACAAAGCCATTCTTATCCGCCGGGATCCAATTGCCGTCCAAGGGTTGGTGCGAGACGCGAGCAAGAAAGCCGCCATCGGCATTGCGGCCAACCGAAGTCTTGCTGATCGAATAGATGCCGCGCGGATTGGGGATCAAGAAATTGTCGTGGGCGTAAGAGGTAATGCTCCACCATCGGGCATCGGGATCAACGCCCTCGATCCGGTAGACGCAAGATCCGTCCAGCGTCTCACCCGCACTGTCGCGGGAGGCGGAATAATAGAGCGTCTCGGATTGCTTCAGGGCGAACAAGCCGCCGAGCGCGATCTGCGCGCGCAGTGTCCAGCTGCTGGCGGCACTCCCGATCCTGGTGTCGGTTTGCCAGGGACCATTCTCGATCGTAAAGGCCGACCCGGCGCTGGCGACCGATAGCCAAATGAACCCCAAGCCAAGCGCCAACGCCGATAGCGTCGCGCCAGCCAAGCGCAATAGAAAACTTATCACAGAAACATCCCCCCAGACATCCGCCGATTATAACGGCGACGATGTGGCATGAAAAGACACTGTGAGGCGGGATCCTTAATACAGGCCCGTATTGTCCTCAGGCTCAGGCTGACGATACGGACCATCGCGGGGCGGTGGTCTGCGATCCTCGTCCGGCCAATCACCAGAGCCGAAAAGCTCCTCAACGGAGCGCTCGAGGAGGCCCGGCGTGTCGGGCGGGGGCGGCAGGCGCGGTGGCGGCGGCGCATAAGGCGGTGGCGCCGCTGGCTGCTCCAAATAGTAACCGGGATCGGGCTGGGCATAGAGGTCAACACCGGGCAGAGGCCGCAGCGGCAGTCCCTTATGTGCCTGGCGCATGAAAGACTTCCACACCGAAGCAGGCAAGCCTCCGCCGACCACGCGGCGCGTAGGTGAATTGTCATCATTGCCAAACCAGACACCTGCCACGTAGTCCGCCGAGAAGCCGACGAACCAGGCATCCCGGTAATCCTGGGTCGTGCCGGTTTTGCCAGCGACGGGGCGCTCGCCCATATCGGCATTCTTTCCCGTGCCGGTCTGCACCGCATCAAAGAGCATGCGGTTCATGTCCTGATCTTGCGCGGAAGACATGACCCGTTTGCGCGTTTGCTCCTGACGCTGATAAAGCACGGTGCCGTCGCTGAGCTTTACATCGATGATGCAATAGGGCTCCGCCAAGTAGCCGCCATTGGCGAAGGAGGCGTAGGCGCCGGTGAGCTCCAGCAAATTGACCTCGGACGTCCCCAAGGGCAGCGAGCGATTGGGCTCCAGAGCAGAATCAATGCCAAGCCGTTGAGCGATGCGGATCACAGCGTTGCGGCCCACCTCATCCGCCAAGCGCACAGCGACGGTGTTGAGCGAGCGGGCAAGCGCCTCGCGCACCGTGACTGGTCCGCGATAATCATTGTCATAATTGTTGGGCGACCAGCCATTATCCTCGTAGGGCTCGTCCTCGCGGTAGTCCTCAGGTGAAATCCCCCGCTCGAGAGCGGTCAAATAGACGAAAGGCTTGAACGCCGAGCCAGGCTGGCGCTGTGCCTGAAAGGCGCGGTTAAAAGACGACTCGTTATAGCTGCGCCCGCCCACAATGGCTCGGACCGTGCCATCAGGCTCCATCGCGACAAGTGCGCCTTGGCTGACCTTACGCCGCGATCCCTCTTTGTTCAGGAACGTTGTAACGGCGCGCTGCGCCTCCCGCTGCAATTTGCGGTCGATGGTGGTGCGCACGATCACATCGTTCTTGCCCGTGAGGCCCAGCTTATTCAGCTGATCAATCGTGAAATCGGCGAAATAGCCTTCGCTGTCGATATCCTCGGAGACCACGAGCTTCGGCGGGTTGGCCTTGGCCTTTTTGGCTTGCTCGGGCGTGATGATCTCGTCCTCGACCATGAGGTCGAGCACGAGGTTCGCCCGCGTCTTGGCCTTTTCATAATCGGTCTCAGGCGAATAGAGCGAGGGCGCGCGGGTGAGGGCGGCAAGCATCGCAGCCTCCGCCACGGTGACGTCCTTGACCGGCTTGCCGAAATACTGCCGCGAGGCGGCGTCGACGCCATATGCGCCGGAACCAAGATAAATGCGGTTCAGGTAATAGCTGAGGATGTCGTCCTTGGAGTAATGGCGCTCCAGCCAAAAGGCGATGAACAACTCCTCGAATTTGCGGGAGAACGTGCGCTCGGGCTTGAGGAAGACATTCTTGGCCAGCTGCTGCGTAATGGTCGAGCCGCCCGCGACCACATTGCCGGCCTCGACATTGGAGATCGCCGCGCGCATCAGGCCCCGCAGGTCAATGCCCCAGTGGTCATAGAACCGGCGGTCCTCAACGACCAGAAAGGCGGCGGGCAGATATTTGGGCATGTCACGGATGTGCACCCGGTTGCCAAACGCCGCACCCCGGTTGGCAAAGACCTTGCCGTCCTTATCCGCAATACTGACGGAGGTGGTCTTGTTGATCGCCCATATATCCGTACCCGGTGCGATATTGGGCGCGAAGATCGTATAGAGGACCACAAAGGCAAAGGACAGGCCCAGGATGGTCGCCCCCGCAAAAGAGGCAAACCAGGCCCAAAGGGGGACCTGCGACAGGGAACGCAACCAGGTGCTCAACATGCGACGCGCGGGCCTCTTGGGCGTGGCAAATCCGGCCAGCCGCATCTAGACTGAGATTCGAACATCATTACAAGGGTCATGGCCATCACACTGGCCGGAATCTCATCAGGTTAAAGGAAATGTCATGCTGGGCGTCTGCTACTACCCGGAGCATTGGCCAGAAGAATGGTGGAATGATGACGCAAAGGCGATGTGGGAGCTGGGATTAACCTTTGTCCGCATTGGAGAGTTCGCCTGGAGTGCCGTGGAGCCGGGTCCTGGCGCCTTTCAGTGGGGCTGGCTCGACCGCGCCATGGATGTGTTGGGCAAGCACGGCCTCAAAGTGGTGCTGGGCACGCCAACGGCCACACCGCCCAAATGGCTGATCGATGCCCATCCCGATATCCTCGCCCATGATAACCATGGCCGTCCGCGCGGCTTTGGGTCGCGCCGGCATTATTGCTTTTCCTCGCCCGCCTATCGCCGTGAAAGTGCGCGCATCACGCATGCCTTTGCGGCGCGCTATGGGCACCACCCCGCCTTGGCAGGCTGGCAGACGGATAATGAGTTCGGCTGCCACGACACGGTGCGCTCCTATAGCCCTGCAGCGCTGAGCGCTTTCCGCCGCTGGCTCGCGCATCGCTATCAGACCATCGCCCAGCTCAACGAGGCGTGGGGTAACCGCTTTTGGAGCATGGAGTACCGCACCTTTGACGAGATCGCGCTGCCCATGGGGGCGGTTACCGAGCTCAACCCCTCGCACCGGCTCGACTTCGCACGGTTCAGCTCCGATCAGGTTGCATGCTTCAACCGCGAGCAAGTGCACATCATTCGCCAGCATTCGCCGGGCCGCTTTGTCACCCACAATTTCATGGGTGCGTTCCTGGACTTCGACCACTTCAAGGTGGCGCAGGACCTCGATTTGGCGAGCTGGGATAGTTACCCCTTGGGCTTCACGGACTCCATCCCTTGGTTTGGCCTGAGCGAGCAGGAGCGCCAAACCTATGCCCAGACCGGGCATCCCGATGTCAGTGCCTTTCACCACGATCTCTACCGCGCCACGGGCCGGGGCCGCTGGTGGATCATGGAACAGCAGCCCGGCCCGGT
>DMER01000027.1:9023-9270 GCA_003451645.1 Alphaproteobacteria bacterium
GGGGCCGGTGAACTGGGCCATCCACAATCCCTCGCCGGCGCCCGGCATGGTGCGGCTGTGGACGTGGGAGGCCTTTGCCCATGGGGCGGAGTGCGTCTCCTATTTCCGCTGGCGCCAGGCCCCCTTTGCGCAGGAGCAAATGCATGCGGGCCTCAACCGCCCGGACAGGGTGCTGGATGCGGGCGGGCACGAGGCGGGCCAAGTCGCACGCGAGCTGGCGCAAGCCGGAGGAGCCGAGGCCTATGGC
>DMER01000104.1:0-168 GCA_003451645.1 Alphaproteobacteria bacterium
GCTCGGCCGCCACGCCCAGGTACGGCCAAACGCTTAGGCGCAAGGGACCCGCGATGGTCAGGTCCCGCCCGGTTGCGGATTTGACCGCCGCCGTGATCTGGCCCTTATAGCTTTCGGCCGGCACCACAAAAGGTAGCGCGACAACCGCGGCCACCACCAGCAGCACCA
>DMER01000104.1:351-1142 GCA_003451645.1 Alphaproteobacteria bacterium
GCGGCCACCACCAGCAGCACCAGAACCAGCAAAATCACAAAAAGGCGTCTCATGCGGCACCCTCCCCCAAAGCGATGCGTGAAACCTACCAAGCGGCAAGCCTACTCCCTTTTGGTTGTTGCGTCATCTGGCTTCGGAAGGCCATCTGTGCGCCGAGGCCTAAGCTAACAACGGACAGCGCGATGCCCCCTTATTCAGAGCTTCTCATCACCGACCGCTTGGTCCTGCGCCCCTATCTGCCTGAGGACGAAGCCTATGTCATCGCCATGGGCCAAGACCCTTTGACCATGCGCCACTACCCGGCCCTGCAAACGCCGGCGCAATCGCAAGCCATGATGGCGAGCGCAGGGCTGCATTGGGCCCGGCACGGCTTTGCGACACTCGCGGTAACCCGGCGCAGCGACGGTGCGTTCCTTGGCATGTGCGGCTGCAAGACGCTCGACTGGCCCCATACCTTGCCCGGCAATGTCGAGGTTGGGTGGCGCTTCATGCCGGCCGCCTGGGGTCAGGGCTATGCGACGGAGGCCGCTCGCGCCGCGCTGCGCCATGGCTTCCAAGTCAGCACGCTGCCGATGATCCTTTCCTTCACCGTGGCGGCAAACAAACCCTCATGGTCGGTGATGGAGCGCTTGGGGCTCACCCGCAGGCCGGAACTCGACTTCGACCACCCCCGCGTGCCCGACGGCCACCCCCTCAAGCGCCACATTGTCTATGTCGCTGAGCGGGAGCGGTTTGCTGGGTAACAAGAACCTTGCCATCCCGCAAACGGCGCCCGCGTTTGGGCGCAGGAC
>DMER01000104.1:1421-3713 GCA_003451645.1 Alphaproteobacteria bacterium
AGCTGCCCCCTCCGTCAGCTTCGCTGACACCTCCCCCAAAATGGGCGAGGATGACAATAGAAACATCTCCCCCCAACGCGTCAGCGTTTTGGGGGAGGGGACCCAGCTTGTATCTGCAAGGATACTGGCTGGGTGAGGGGGGCCGGACGCGCACGCCAAAACCCCTTCGCGGCCTTACCTCACTTGGCGCCTTGGCGTGAAACCCAACTCGCTCACCCCGGCTCCACCCATCCAGCCTCCCGCGGCACCTCGCGAAAGACGGCCAGCGCTTGCCGCACCCGCTGCCGATCGGTCCGGATCGATTGCGTGTTGATCTTGATCCACACCCGCTCGCCCGATGGCCGCAGAACCCCCATGGGGCAGTCGGCCTGAGCCTCCCCGGTGCGCAAGGTGATCATGATCGGGTGCTCCGCGCCCGGATAGGGCTCGCCCGTGGTGCGGATCGCGCCCCAATTCGGGTCCGCCGAACCGCGCCCAAAGATCTCGTCCTCCGTCCGGCCCAGGATCCGGCAGGCGGCCGGATTGGTCGCAAAGATCGCCCCGCTCTCCCCCATCATGACGATCCCTTCCGCCATGCTGGACATGAGCGCGCCCATGCGGTCCTCGAGGCTCTTGAGCCCCTTTTCAAGGAAGCGCTTCTGGTCGCGCTCGACCGCATTGTGCCGGACCTCCAGATGGCGGGCGACCATGCGCGCCACTTGCGCCACATCGCGCACATCTTGCGCGGTCCACAGATGCCGCTCCGGCGCCGCCACGCAAACCGCCCCGATCCGGTGCCCTCCGCTCAGCACCACCGGCGCGCCCAGATAGGCGATCACCGGCTCGGCCGCGCGGACATACGGGTTATCGGCAAGATCGGGATGCTCCCGCGCATCCTCAACCACCAGCGGGCGGTCGCTTTTGATCGTCACGTTGCAAAAGGCATGTGAGCGCGGTGTTTCCTGGACGGCGAGCCCGCGCTGCGCTTTGATCCACTGCCGGTCTGCATCAATGAAAGAGACAAACACCATCGGCGCATCGGTGATCCGCTGCAGCAGCGCCACCGCATCGTCAAAGAACTCCTCCGCATCGGTGTCGAGGATCCCCACCCGGTGCAGCGCATCAATCCTGGCTTTCTCAAGCCCATCCATCAGGAACAGCTTTGGTATCGTCATGGTCTCCCTCTGCCTGTCCCTTGATTGGTGCAGGCGCCCTCACTTCACATCGACATTGAAGATATCGCCGTCTCGGCCGCCTTTTTTGTCCGTGGCGCGCCGCCAGGGCCCTTGATAGGACGCATCCGCAAAGCGCCGCCGGTCCGGACCCACAAAGCCCTCGCTCGTGATAAAGGCGCGGCTGTCGGCGAGCACATTGGCGAGGCTGCCTTTGACCCGCGCGATGGTGACCGGCTTGGCGATGATGTCTGTGGCGCCCTGGTCGCGCATGGCGTCAACGGCCGCGCGCGTTGACACGCCCATCACGGCAATAATGGGCAGGCGGTTGCTTGGGTGCGGCTGCTTGCGCCGGACTTGATGCAGGAGAGCCACCATATCAGCCATCGTTTCAAAATCGGCGATCACCAATTTTGGCCGGGCGCGCTCAATCATCCGCACGCAATCAGCAACGTCGACTGCTGTTTTGAGTGAGTTATGCCCGATTGAGCGTAGCAATTCTTCCAGGAAATAGCGTGTTTGGCGCACTTCACTGGCAATGATGATGTCAGCCGTAGTGTTCATTTTTATTATTCCGGCATTGAATGTTTGATCGATGCTCAATGTTTACTGAGCGCGAATCGACCGGACTATCCTGCGCAGGAAGTGAACAACACGCAACGCCCGGTCCGCGCTCATCTCCCCCCAACGCGCCCGCGTTTGGGCGCAGAACAGGGAGCTCTTTGCTCCACCGTTCACGGGGGAGCTGTCTGGCGCCAGCCAGACTGAGGGGGCCGGACGCTCCGGCTGAAAATTCCTTCGCGGCCTTTGCTCACTTGGCGCCTTGGCGCGAAACCCAAAATCGTCATCCCGCAAACGGCGCTAGCCTTTGTGCGGGACCCATGAACACCCATGGCACCCATCTATCCGGTTTGGACAGCGACTTTCATCTCCTCTCAACGCGCCCGCGTTTGGGCGCAGGACAGGGAGCTCTTTGCTCCACCGTTCACGGGGGAGCTGTCTGGCGCCAGCCAGACTGAGGGGGCCGGACGCTCCGGCAGAAAACCCTTCGCGGCCTTAGCTCACTTGGCGCCTTGGCGTGAAACCCAAAATCGTCATCCCGCAAACGGCGCCAGCCATTGTGCGGGACCCATGAACACCC
>DMER01000087.1 GCA_003451645.1 Alphaproteobacteria bacterium
CATCGCGCTTCAGCACAAGGACTGGCCGCTGTGGGTGTTCCAGCTGATGGCGCTGTGGTCGGGGGTGGGCGGCGGCAACTTCGCCAGTTCGATGTCGAACATCAGCACCTTCTTCCCGAAGCGGCTGCAGGGCACGGCGCTGGGGCTCAACGCGGGCATCGGCAACTTCGGCGTGACCACGATGCAGATCGTGATCCCGCTGGTGATGACGGTCGGCCTGTTCGGCGCGCTCGGCGGCGAACCGCAGACGGCGACGGTTGCGGACGCGACAACGCAAATGTGGCTGCAGAACGCGGGCTTCATCTGGGTGCCGTTCATCGTCGCCGCGGCGTTCGCCTCGTGGTTCGGCATGGACGACATCGCCTCCGCGAAGGCCTCGTTCACCGAACAGTCCGTGATCTTCAAGCGCCGGCACAATTGGATCATGTGCTGGCTCTATACCGGCACCTTCGGATCGTTCATCGGCTATTCGGCGGGCTTCCCTTTGCTGGCCAAACTGGTGTTCCCAGACGTCAACGCGCTGCAGTTCGCGTTTCTGGGGCCGCTCGTAGGTGCGCTATCCCGGTCGATGACGGGATGGATGTCGGATCGCTATGGCGGCGGACGGGTGACGTTTTGGGTCTTCGTCGCGATGATTTGCGGCGTCGCAGGGGTCTTGTTCTTCCTCGGCATCAAGGATCAGCCGGGCGCGTTCTGGGGCTTCTTCGCCAGCTTCGTGTTCCTGTTCTTCGCCAGCGGCGTCGGCAACGCTTCGACCTTCCAGATGATCCCCGTGATCATGCGCCAAGAGATGGCGCGATTGATGCCAGCCGCTGACGCCGATACCCGTTTGCGCCAGGCCGAAAAGGAATCCGCCGCGATCATCGGTTTCACCTCCGCGATCGCCGCCTATGGCGCATTCTTCATCCCGAAGGCCTATGGCAGCTCCATCGCAATGACGGGCAGCGCGGAAGCCGCGCTGATCGGTTTCCTCCTCTTCTACGTGACCTGCGTGATCCTCACCTGGGCGGTCTATACGCGGCCCGGCGGCGTCCTTTACGCCGCCGAGAATGGCCGTCTGCAAACCGCCGCCGCATAAGGACCAAAAACATGAGCCATCTCCTCGACCGGCTGCAATTTTTCAAACGGACGGTGTCGAAATTCTCCGACGGCCATGGCGAGGTCACGCGCGAGGACCGAACCTGGGAAGACGCCTATCGCAATCGCTGGAGCCACGACAAAGTCGTGCGGTCCACGCATGGCGTGAACTGTACGGGCTCGTGCTCGTGGAAGATTTACGTCAAGGGCGGCATCGTCACCTGGGAAACGCAACAGACGGACTATCCCCGTACTCGGCCCGATCTGCCCGATCATGAACCCCGCGGGTGCCAGCGCGGCGCCAGCGCGAGTTGGTACCTCTATAGCGGGAACCGCATCAAGTATCCGTTGATCCGCAAACGGCTCCTCAAGCAATGGCGCGCGGAGAAGGCGGGCAAGCATCCGGTCGACGCCTGGAAGGCGATCGTCGAGAACCCGGCAAAGCTCAAGGACTTCCAAAAACTCCGCGGCCATGGCGGCTTCGTACGCGCGACATGGGACGAGGTGAATGAGATCGTCGCCGCGGCGAACATCTATACGGCGAAGACCTATGGCCCCGATCGCATCATCGGCTTCTCGCCGATCCCAGCCATGTCGATGGTGTCCTATGCGGCGGGGTCGCGATACCTGTCGCTGATCGGCGGGACCTGCATGTCGTTCTACGACTGGTATTGCGACCTGCCGGCGTCCTCGCCGCAGACCTGGGGCGAACAAACAGACGTGCCCGAGAGCGCTGATTGGTACAATTCGAACTTCCTGATCCTATGGGGATCGAACGTTCCGCAAACCCGCTCGCCCGATGCGCATTTCTACGCTGAAGGACGCTACAAAGGCATCAAGAGCGTCGTCATTTGCCCGGACTATAGCGAGGCGTCGAAATTCGCCGATCTTTGGTTGTCGGTGAAGCAGGGCACGGACTCCGCCCTCGCCATGGCGTTCGGGCACGTGATTTTGACCGAGTTCCACGTTAAGTCGCCCGATCCCTATTTCCTCGATTATGGCCGGAAATACACTGATTTTCCGTTCCTCGTGCGGCTCAAGAACCTTGACGGGCGGCTCGTTCCAGAACGCTTCCTCCGCGCCAGCGACTTCTCCGACGGGATGGGCGAGACCAACAATCCGGACTGGAAGACCGTCGCTTACAATGAAAAGGACGGCGCCATCGTCACGCCCACCGGCTCCATCGGCTTCCGCTGGGGCGAGCAGGGGAAATGGAACCTGGAGGAGAAGGCGTCGACCGGCGCGCCCGTATCCTTACGCCTGTCCCTTGCTGGCCATCAGGACGACATCGCCAGCGTTTCCTTCCCTTATTTCGGCGACCAAGCGACGGAGCACTTCGTCAAGACGAACCACGGTCCGGTGACCACGCAAAAAGTGCCGGTAAAGAAACTCAATCTCAAAGACGGCGAGACGCTGGTCGCCACGGTCTATGACCTGTTTCTCGCCCACTACGGCGTCGATCGGGGTTTCGGTTCCGGCGCGAAAACCTATGACGACAACGCGCCCTATACGCCCGCCTGGGCGGAGAAGGTCACGGGCGTCCGCCGTCAAGACATCGTCCTGACCGCGCGCGAATTCGCCGACACGGCGGCCAAGGCGCAAGGCAAGGCGATGGTGATCCTCGGCGCTGGGGTCAACCATTGGTATCACATGGACATGATCTATCGCGGCATCATCTCGATGCTGACGATGTGTGGTTGCGTCGGGCAATCCGGCGGCGGTTGGGCGCACTATGTAGGCCAGGAAAAGCTTCGCCCTCAGCCGGGTTGGACGGCGCTCGCCTTCGCGCTCGATTGGGCGCGCCCGCCACGCCAGATGAATTCGACCAGCTTCTGGTACGCTCACACCGATCAATGGCGCTACGAAAAGCTTGGCGTGGCGGAAATCCTATCGCCTCTCGCCGAGGAAGGGGACTGGTCCGGCAGCTTCATCGACTTCAACGTACGCGCCGAGCGTATGGGCTGGTTGCCGTCAGCCCCCCAGATGAAGACGAATCCGTTGAACATCGCGAAGATGGCCGGCGACACGCCTGTGCCGCAATTCGTCGCAGAAAGCCTCAAATCGGGCGCGCTGGAAATGTCGTGCCAGGACCCCGACGACCCGAAAAACTTCCCGCGCAATCTGTTCGTCTGGCGCTCGAACCTCTTGGGTTCCAGCGGCAAGGGCCACGAATATTTCCTCAAACACCTCGTTGGCACGACTCACGGCGTACAGGGTAAGGACCTGGGCGAGATGGGGCATCAAAAGCCTAAGGACGTAAAATGGCACGATAAGGCGCCGGAGGGAAAGCTGGACCTGTTGGTGACGATCGACTTCCGGATGTCTTCGACCTGTATGTACTCTGACATCGTTTTGCCCACGGCCACCTGGTACGAG
>DMER01000109.1:0-627 GCA_003451645.1 Alphaproteobacteria bacterium
ACTCAGAGCTGTGGGGCCCGGTGTCTCGGCCTTTGGGCGCATGTTCATCGCCGGTGGCGGCATCCGTGAGGCGGCCTTTCAAGAGGTCAAATTAGGCCCCGCCAACGATTTCTCAATTATGGCCACGCTGCCGCTGGTTGGTGAGCAGAAATATGTCGTGACCGGCCGCGCGCTGGACGCCAGTGCTTTGATCGAAAGCCTCAGCAGCACCGCGCCGGTGCTGGAGGACCCCAAGGTCCGGATCAAGCGGCCCTACAATATTTCGGCGACCTTGTCAGAAGTCACCATGAAGTCCGATGTGGTGCTCAGGGACGTGATCTTCCGTAACCGGACGGACGGGATCCGGATGCGGGCCATGGACCTGTCGGCCGCCTTCCCGCAAGGCGGCACGATGCGGTCAGACTTGATCGTCCAACCGGATGGCAGCAGGCGTTTGCGTCTGACCTCGAACGATGCGGGCCGCATGGTGAGGGCAGTGACGGGCTTGCGCAGTGTGGTGGGCGGCGAGGTCAGCCTTCTTGCCGATCTGCCCAAATTGCCGGCTTTGAACGATATGATCGCGATGGCCCAAGACCCGCCGCCACGCTTCTCGGGTTCACTGCGTGCGGAGAATTTCAAGGTCGTCAA
>DMER01000109.1:861-6894 GCA_003451645.1 Alphaproteobacteria bacterium
GCGGAGAATTTCAAGGTCGTCAATCAGCCCTTCTTGGCGCGGCTCTTTGCGGCCGGGTCTTTTGCGGGTCTCGGCGATCTTCTGAGCGGGGAGGGCATCGCCTTCAGCAAATTGGAGACCGGTTTCACCAATCAATCCGGCCCGGTGCAGGTCGTCGATGGCAAGGCGTCGGGTCCCTCGATCGGTGTCACCTTCCAGGGCCGCTTTGACCGGGAGGCGGACAAGGTCGCCTTCGATGGCACCTTGGTTCCGATCTATGGCCTGAACTCACTGTTTGAAGACATTCCGGTCGTGGGCGACATTCTGACATCGCGCAAGGGTGAGGGCATTATCGGCTTCACCTATGAGGTCGCGGGCCGCTCCGATGATCTCGAGATCATGGTCAACCCCTTGTCCATGCTGACGCCGGGCATCTTTCGCCGCATCTTCCAGGGGGAGCGGATGACACGCGAGCAGGCAGCGCCGGTCCCATCGGCGCGTCCGGCACCTGGACCTGCACCCGCGCCTCGTCCGCCAAGGGCCGGCACTGGGCGGCCCTAGCTTGGTCTCAACACGACGTGGCGCTTCTTGCCCATCGAAAGTTTGATCGCGCCCTCTTGGACATCCGCGGCGCCGATGATCGCGCGCTCATCGGTCACGGCCTGATCGTTTACCCGCAAGCCGCCTGCTTGCACTTGACGGCGGGCCTCTGAATTGGTGGGCACCAGACCCGCTTTCACAAAGGCCGCCAGAACACCGATCCCTGCCTCGATCTCGCTGCGCGCCACATCGATGTGGGGCAAGCCCTCCAGCGACCCGCTGCCGCCGAATTGCCCAGAGGCCGCCCCTTCCGCGCGCTCGGCCGCGGCGCGGCCCCGCACCAGAGCGGTCACTTCCGTCGCCAGAATTTTCTTGGCCTCGTTGATCTCAGCGCCCGCAAGGGCCTCAAGGCGGGCGATCTCCGGCTCCGCCATATCGGTGAAAATCCGCAAGAACCGGCCGACATCCGCATCCTCGGTGTTGCGCCAGTACTGCCAGAAATCGAAATCCGGCAGCATGTCGTCATTAAGCCAAACGGCGCCGGCCACCGACTTGCCCATCTTGGCGCCCGAGGCGGTGGTCAGAAGCGGGCAGGTCACGCCGAACAGCTCCGCGCCGGTCACGCGCCGGGTCAGCTCAATACCATTGACAATATTGCCCCATTGATCCGAACCGCCCATCTGCAATTTGCAGTGATGGCGGTTCGACAGCTCCAAGAAATCATAGGCCTGCATGATCATGTAGTTGAATTCGAGAAAGGTCAGGGGCTGCTCGCGCTCCAGCCGCGACTTGACCGAATCAAACGTCAGCATACGGTTGATCGTGAAATGCCGGCCGACATCGCGCAAAAACGGGATGTATTCAAGCCTGTCCAGCCAATCGGCATTGTTGATCATGACGGCCCCGGTTGGGCTGCCGTCAAAGCGCAGGAGGCCTGCAAAGGAGCGCTGGATCGAGGCCATGTTCTCCCCGATCTTCTCCGGCGTCAGCAATTGCCGCGTCTCATCCTTGCCTGAGGGATCGCCAACCTTGGTTGTGCCGCCGCCAACAATAACGATGGGCTTGCCGCCCGCTTGCTGCAGACGACGCAGCATCATCATCGTGACCAGGTTACCGACATGGAGCGAGGGGGCCGTGCAATCATAGCCGATATAGCCTGTCACGATCCCCTTCGCGAAGGCGGTGTCCAGCCCCGCTTCATCCGTGCATTGATGAAATTGCTGGCGCGCCTTCAAAAGCGGCACGAAATCCTGGTTGGGGCTCGACATCGTCATTAAGCTTCCGGTTATGGTCGTCGGGCGCGCGGTTTGCGCTTCTGGCTCTGGCCGCGCTCTATCACAAAGCGCGATTTGACGGCAAAGGATATCCGAATGGCGATGGACGCGTCTGTGGCTAATGGCATTTGGTCGTTGGGCTTGATGAGCGGTACCTCGCTCGATGGCATTGACGCCGCCCTCCTGCGCACGGACGGCGAGCGCGTGTTGGAGCGTGGCCCGGCGATCGGCATACCTTATACCGCAGACGTCCAGTCGCGCCTGCGGGTCATGCTGGATCAGGCCCAAAGCCTGCCCCTCGCAGGACCCTTGCCCAGTGCTTTTGCGGAGATCGAAGCCGAGCTGACGCACCTCCATGCAAAGGCAGTCCGCGCACTTCTTCAGCGGGCCCAACTGACGCCGTCAGACGTCAGTGCCATCGGCTTTCATGGGCAGACGATCTTGCACCGCCCAGGTGCCCGTCAGACCCTGCAACTAGGGTTGGGCGCCCTTCTTGCAGCCGAAACGGGGATCGATGTCGTGAGCGACTTCCGCAGTGCCGATGTGCGCGCCGGGGGCCAAGGGGCCCCGCTCGTTCCGCTCTATCATCAGGCGCTGGTGCGCGCTGCAATGCCAGGGGCCACAACGGCCATCCTGAATATTGGCGGTGTCGCCAATGTCACCTGGATCGGCCCTGACGGTCTCATCATTGCCGGCGACACAGGCCCCGGGAATGCTCTCATTGACGACTGGGCGCGCAAGCACACCGGCCGCGCGGTGGACGAGGATGGGCGTCTGGCCGCGGCGGGCCGTATCGAGCAGGCGCGGCTAGACAGGGCCCTGGCGCATCCCTGGTTCGTCAAGCCTTTGCCGAAATCACTCGACCGGCTCGATTTTTCAGGCACCTTCGTTGACGGCCTGTCGCCCGAAGACGGCGCCGCCACACTTACCGCTTTTACAGCGGCTGCGGTGCGCAAGGTCCTCGAGCATCTGCCGCACCGGCCCGATCAGTGGATCGTTTGTGGCGGCGGGCGGCACAATCCTGTGCTTATGCGCAATCTGGCGCGCGAGCTTGGCAACACCGTCATCAATGCGGACGATCTCGGCTGGCGCGGCGATGCTCTTGAAGCGGAGGCCTTCGCCTTTCTGGCCGTGCGCTCTTTGCGCGGGCTGCCGTTGAGCTTGCCCACAACAACGGGCGCACCGCGCGCCATGACCGGAGGCGTGCTGCACTTGGCCCGCCGCCCATAGACCAGGCCTCTCTCAGCGCCCGCCTTCGCCTGCCTCAAGGATCGGCATGCGCATGTCGAGATACTCCTCCACCGCCGCCACCAGTTCGGGCGTATGCTGATCAAAGAAGTGGTTGGCATCGTCGATCTTCTTCTGGTGGATCGTAATCCCGCGCTGTGCGTTCAGCCGGTCGACCAGTTTCTGCACGTCCGCCTCGGGCGCCACTTGGTCATTGCGGCCGTGCACGATCAGGCCCGACGATGGGCAGGGCGCTAGAAACGCGAAGTCATAGACATTGGCGGGAGGGGCGACCGAGATGAAGGCCTGAATCTCTGGCCTGCGCATCAGCAATTGCATCCCGATCCACGCGCCAAAGGAAAAGCCCGCAACCCAACATGACGACGCGTTGGGATTCTGTGTCTGCATCCAATCCAGTGCCGCCGCCGCATCTGACAATTCACCAACGCCGCCGTCAAAGCCGCCTTGGCTGCGCCCCACACCCCGGAAGTTAAACCGCAAGACCGCACAGCCGCGACGCTGAAAGACATAAAACAGCTCATAGGCCACGCGGTGATTCATCGTGCCCCCATATTGAGGATGGGGATGCAGGATCAGCGCGATGGGCGCATTCTTGCGCTTTTGCGGCTGATAACGGCCTTCGATGCGGCCTGCGGGACCTGGAAAAATGACTTCGGGCATGGGGCTTTTGGGGCACTCATTTATGGTGGGGACAGACGTGTAGCGAACTTTGCCCGGAATCCGAAAGCCTTTTACGATGGCCCTATAACCATTGGTGGGATTGGGCCGGCAGTATTCTACAAAAATGCAATACGAATCAGTGGCTTGTGGCGAAGCATGACTTGCCCCCTCTCGATTTCTTGACCAATTTACTCAGGTACCCTATATCGTGCTCATAGTGCGAAGTGGTGGGACCAATCGCGCTGGACCCACTCATACAGGCCAGATTTCCTCACAGCAAAGGGACGGCGGACGGACGATGAAACTCAACACCAAAGGCCGCTATGCGGTGATGGCGATGGTGGATTTGGCCCAGAACAGCCAAGAACGCCCGGTCACGTTGGCGGAAATCGCCACTCGTCAGGAAATATCGCTGTCCTATTTGGAGCAGCTCTTTGCGCTGTTGCGCCGGCACGATTTGGTTGCAAGCGTGCGTGGGCCGGGTGGCGGCTATCGTTTGGCGCGGCCCGCCTCGGAAACCCGGATTGCGGACATCATCCTGGCCGTTGATGAGCCGATCAAGACCACGCGCTGCGAGTTAGGCTCACCACGGGGCTGCACGGGCAAGCAGGGGCGCTGCGTAACCCATGATCTGTGGGAGGAATTGGGCCGGCAAATCCATATCTTCCTCAGTGCCGTAACCATCGCCGATGTGTTGAACAAGCGTGTCCTGGGCGCTAGCCGCTTGGATTATGAAACAGCGTTTCTCAACCCGCCACTGCCAAGCGCCAAGGAATTGTCCGCCGTATGAAGCCGTCGCCCGGGTACGCCTATCTCGACTGGAACGCGACCGCACCTTTACGGACGGCGGCACGGTTAGCGATGCTGGAAGCGCTGGAGCTCTTTGGCAATCCATCCTCCGTGCACGGACCAGGGCGTGCAGCGCGCAGCAGCCTTGAGGCATCGCGTGACGCCATCCTCACAGCCTGTGGTGCACCCAAGGCGCAACTGATTTTCACCAGCGGCGGGTCGGAGTCCAATATCCTCGCGTTGCGCGGCCTCATCCAAGCGGCCGCCGCACAGGAGCAACGGATCACGCGCCTCTTCGTCTCGGCGATCGAGCACACTTCGGTGCTGGAAACAGCGCGCCGCCTCGCCGATGATATTCCGGGCGTCAAGGTGGCACTGTTGCCTGTCACCACCTCTGGCGTGCTGAATTTGGATGCGCTGCGCGATGCGCTCATGCAAGGCAAGGGCCGTGCGCTGGTGTCCATCATGGCGGCAAACAACGAAACCGGCGTGGTGCAACCTGTCGCGCAGGCGGCCGCGCTCGCCAAGGCCCATGGCGCGTTGGTCCACTGTGATGCGGTGCAAGTTTTTGGCCGCGTGCCCCTGTCGCTGGAGTTGCTAGGTGTCGACGCGCTCAGTGTTGCGGCCCACAAGGCGGGCGGCCCAAAGGGCATTGGCGCTCTCATCTTGCGGGAAGGCCTCGCGATCACGCCCCAACTAACTGGCGGTGGACAGGAAACGGGCCTGCGCGCAGGCACACAGAATGTGGCGGGTGCCGCCGGCATGGCTGCGATCGCCAGAGCGGATTTGGCGGTCTGGGCGGCTTTGCGCGCGCACCGGGATTCGATGGAGACCGCCTTGCTCGCATCCGTTCCGGGCGCGCAAATTTATGGTCGTCAGGCCGAGCGGCTGCCCAACACCACCTGCATCGGCTTGCCGGGCGTCAGTGCGCAAACGCAATTGATGGCGCTCGATCTGGATGGCGTGGCGGTCAGCAGCGGTTCGGCTTGTTCTAGCGGCAAGGTCGCGCGCAGCCATGTTCTCGAAGGCATGGGAGTTAGCGAACCCGCCTCCGCCGAGGCGATCCGGGTCAGCATTGGACCTGAAACCACACATGACGACACAGGCCGCTTCATCAAGGCCTGGACCAGCCTTGCCTCGAGGGCATCTCGCCTCATCGAACGCCCGGCGGCGGAATAGGACATACCCATGGTCGATGCAGCAACACGCCAAACGGTCGAAGAGCAAAAATACAAGTACGGCTTTGTGACCGATATTGAGGTCGAGAAGGCCCCCAAAGGCCTGACCGCCGAGACCATCCGCTTCATCTCCGCCAAAAAGGGCGAGCCGGAGTGGATGCTTGCTTGGCGCCTTTCGGCATTTGAGCGCTGGCAGGCGATGAGCGAGCCCACTTGGGCGCGGGTTGGCTACCCTAGAATCGATTATCAGGACGCATTTTACTATGCGGCGCCGCGCAACGCGCAAAAGCCCAAGAGCCTGGAGGAGGTCGACCCCAAGCTTTTGGAAACCTACCGCAAGCTTGGCATCCCCCTCAACGAGCAGA
>DMER01000109.1:7139-7358 GCA_003451645.1 Alphaproteobacteria bacterium
GGTGTTCGATAGCGTCTCGGTGGTGACGACCTTCAAGGAAAAGCTCAAAGAAGCAGGCGTCATTTTCTGCCCAATCTCTGAGGCGGTCCACACCCATCCCGAATTGGTCAAGAAATATCTGGGGTCGGTTGTTCCGGTCACGGATAATTTCTTCGCCACCTTGAACTCGGCCGCCTTCAGCGACGGGTCCTTTGTTTACATCCCGCCGGGCGTGCGCTG
>DMER01000109.1:7607-10302 GCA_003451645.1 Alphaproteobacteria bacterium
GCGTGCGCTGCCCGATGGAACTGTCGACCTATTTCCGCATCAACGAGGCGGATACGGGGCAGTTCGAGCGCACCCTGATCATTGCGGATAAGGGCTCCTATGTCTCCTATCTGGAAGGATGCACGGCGCCCAAGCGCGACGACAATCAGCTCCACGCAGCGGTGGTGGAGCTGGTCGCGCATGACGATGCCGAGATCAAATACTCGACCGTCCAGAATTGGTATCCGGGCGACGAAGACGGCCGCGGCGGCATCTATAACTTCGTGACCAAACGCGGCGATTGCCGCGGTGCTCGCTCCAAGATCAGCTGGACGCAAGTCGAAACCGGCTCGGCGATCACCTGGAAATACCCGTCCTGCATCTTGCGCGGTGATGAGAGCGTGGGGGAGTTCTTCTCCATCGCTATCGCCAATCACAGGCAACAGGCGGACACTGGCACCAAAATGATCCATCTGGGCCGCAACACCCGCAGCCGGATCATCTCCAAAGGCATTAGCGCGGGCCGCGCGCAGAACACCTATCGCGGTTTGGTCAGTGCGCATGCCCGGGCTGAGAATGCGCGCAACTACACCCAATGCGATTCGCTGCTGATCGGCGCGCAATGCGGCGCTCACACGATCCCCTATATCGAGGCGGGCAATCCCTCCGCGCAATTCGAACATGAAGCCACGACCTCCAAAATCAGCGAGGATCAGCTCTTCTATTGCCGTCAGCGGGGCATTCCGGCGGAGGAGGCAGTGACGCTGATCGTCAATGGATTCTGCCGCGAGGTGTTGCAGAACCTGCCGATGGAATTTGCCGTCGAAGCACAAAAGCTGATCGGCATCAGTCTGGAAGGAAGTGTCGGGTGACGGGCACGCCTCGCGAAGTCTGGTTTGTGCGCACCAATCACGTTGGCGGGCTGTCACCTGTCAGCGCCAAAGGATGGTATGTCGTACTTGCCTTTTTGGCCGCGATGGCTGTGACGGCGCTGCTGGCTGCCTGGCTAACGGAAACCGCGGACCCGCCCTGGCTCGGCTTTGTTGTCTTCGCGGCCGGGGTCGCTGGCTGCGGCGGCATCTATCTTTTGGTCGCGACCGCACATGCTGATTGGTCGCAAACACTCTCCGAATATCGTGCAAAACAAAAAGGGCAAGAAAACCCATGACCATGCTGGTGATCGACAATCTGCATGCCACAGTCGGGGGCAAGGAAATCATCAAAGGCTTGAGCCTCGCCATCGCTGCGGGCGAGGTGCATGCCATTATGGGCCCCAATGGCTCGGGCAAATCGACCTTGTCCTATGTGCTGGCGGGACGCGACGGCTATGAGATCACGCAAGGCCGCGTGCTGCTGAAGGGCGAGGATATCGCCACCCTGTCACCGGAAGCCCGCGCCAGTCTCGGCCTGTTCCTTGGTCTGCAATATCCAGTGGAAATCCCCGGCGTGACCACCATGACGTTCCTGCGCACCGCGGTGAATGCGCAGTGCAAGGCGCGAGGCGAGAAGGAGCTTGATGCAGCGTCCTTCTTGCGCAGGATCAAGGCGGCTGCCACCCGCCTCAATATCTCCGACGACATGCTTAAGCGCGCGGTCAATGTGGGCTTTTCGGGGGGTGAGAAGAAGCGGGCCGAGGTCTTGCAAATGACCCTCCTGGAGCCTGCCATGGCGATCCTGGATGAGACGGATTCCGGCCTCGACATTGATGCGCTCAAATTGGTGGCTGAAGGGGTCAATGCCTTGCGCGCGCCCACGCGCAGCTTTTTGGTCATTACCCATTATCAGCGCTTGCTCGACTATATCGTGCCCGATCACGTGCATATCCTGGCGCATGGGCGCATTCAGAAATCAGGCGGGCCGGAGCTTGCGGAGCAGCTTGAGAAATTCGGCTATGACCGCTTCATCAAGGCGGCATGAAGGACCCAAAGATGTTACGTGCCGTTCACCCGCCCGCTGATTTCGATAGCGCTGTCGCTGACTGCGCCGCGATGGTCGCGCGCGAGGCCGCCCCCGCTTGGGTCACTGAGGCGCGCCGGTTGGCCCTAAGAAACTATCTGGCCCAAGGCCTGCCCGGCCGCAAGGATGAGGCGTGGAAGTATACACCATTTCGCAACTGGCTTGCCCAACCGCATCTCACGCGTGCCGCCAGCTCCGCCCTCTATGCACCGGCTCAGGTCAAGGCGCAAACCCTCGCCGATTCGGGTGAACTGGCGCGACCGCTCTTCGGCGCCGAGACCGATCCGCTCCTGCAGCTCAATCAGGCCTTGGCGGTTGATTTCCGTGTGCTGACGATTGCAGCAGGTGTCGGTGTTGATGAGCCGATTTATCTGCATCATGAGGCGCCAGGTGCTGGGGCCATGACCCATGGCATGACGCTTTTGCGCCTGGAGCCTGATGCGCGGGCCACACTGGTTGAACTCGTCTCGGCGCCTCAAGACGGCTTTTCCACGCACCGCCTGCGTATCGATTTGATGCCCCGCGCGCGGCTTCATCATATTCGCATTGCCGAAGGCAGTGGTGCGGGCCTGGCGCTATGGCTCGACCGTGCAGATATCGCGGCACACGGCACTTACGCATACACGGCGGTCCATGCCTGCGCTGCCGCAATGGCGGTGCAGGCCGATTTGCGTCTGCATGGCGAGGGCGCCGAGGCCCATACCGCGGCTGCCACCCTGGGCGCTGGGCGCAGCCATGCGGATTGGCGGGCCCGGGGGAG
>DMER01000109.1:10549-10752 GCA_003451645.1 Alphaproteobacteria bacterium
AGCCACTTTGGCCCTCAAACCATCAGCCGCATTCATGCCCGCTCGGTCCTGGGCGGGGAAAGCTTTGCGGCCGTTCAGGGTTGTGTCTCGGTCGCACCAGCCGCCCAAAACACGGATAGCCACCAATTAGCCAAGGCGCTTCTTGTCAGCCCCCAGGCGCGCGCGGTCCATAAGCCGGAACTGGAGATCTTTGCCGACGATGT
>DMER01000109.1:11076-11290 GCA_003451645.1 Alphaproteobacteria bacterium
GCGGCCTTTGTGGGTGGCATCGCAGATGATGCCCCAGAGGGTCAGGTCCGCGACCTGATCACCGAGGCCATCGCGCGCAATTTGCCGCGCGTTTTGGGGGAGGCGGCGTCATGAACGCGATGCCACCGCTCAAGGCCTTTGATGTGGCCGCAATCCGCGCTGATTTCCCGATCCTCGCGCGTCAGGTCAATGGCAAGCCGCTCGTCTATCTCGA
>DMER01000109.1:11499-11679 GCA_003451645.1 Alphaproteobacteria bacterium
CCGCTCGTCTATCTCGACAACGCCGCCTCCGCGCAAAAGCCGCGTGCCGTCCTGGAGGCGATGCGTGAGGCGGCCGAGACCCATTACGCCAATGTCCACCGCGGCTTGCACACGCTCGCCAATGAAGCGACGGAGGCCTTTGAGGCCGCGCGGGAGAGTGTGCGGATGTTCCTGAATGCG
>DMER01000109.1:11914-12037 GCA_003451645.1 Alphaproteobacteria bacterium
AGCAAATCATTTTTACCTCCGGCGCCACGGATGCCATCAATCTCGTCGCCAACAGCTTAGGGCAGAGCATAAAGCCTGGCGATGAGATCATCCTCACCCCGATGGAGCACCACTCCAACATTG
>DMER01000007.1:0-150 GCA_003451645.1 Alphaproteobacteria bacterium
TCCAGCGCTTCGAGCGGATGCACATCGCCCGCGCGGTCCGTGACGATGATCTTCACGCGACCCCCAATTTCTTCTGCAGAGAAGTGGACGACGTTGTGTACTGAAAGCGGAGCTTTTCATTAGGGCGGCAATAGCGGAACGCCTGCTGCG
>DMER01000007.1:435-10843 GCA_003451645.1 Alphaproteobacteria bacterium
TAGGTATTGATGTCGCCAATCGCAAAAACGGTCGGCGCGGAGGTCTCGAACTTCTCGGTATCGACGGGGATAAGGTTCTCATGCAGGTTTAGGCCGAAATTGGCCACCGGCCCCAGCTTCATGGTCAGGCCAAAAAAGGGCAGCAAGGCATCGGCCTTGAGATCGTAAGTCCCGCGCTCCTTAGAGGTGAGCGTGACCGCCTCCAGTTGACCATCTTGACCTTTCAGCCCGGCGATAGAGGCAATGTGGAATTCCATCTTTCCCGCCTCGACCAGCTCTTTCATCTGATTGACGCTGTGCTGAGCCGCCCTGAACCCGTCGCGATGATGGACAAGTGTCAATGATCGCGCGAGGGGCGCCAGATTGAGCGTCCAGTCGAGAGCGGAATCGCCGCCGCCTGCGATGACAATGTCCCGGCCACGGAACTGCTCCATTCGGCGCACGGCGTAGAACACCGACTTGCCCTCATAAGCCTCAATCCCCGCGATGGGCGGGCGTTTGGGCACAAAGGAGCCGCCGCCAGCGGCAATTGCGACCACGGGAGCCACGATCGTCGTGCCCTGATCCGTCACTACTTCCCAGCGGTTATCGGGAAGGCGGGTAAGGCTTTCCGCCATTTGCCCATAGTGGTACTGCGCGCCAAAGGGCTTGATCTGGTCCAGCAAGCGGTCCGTCAGCTCCTGACCGGTGACGATCGGCAATCCGGGAATGTCATAGATGGGTTTCTCAGGATAGAGCTCCGCACACTGCCCGCCCGGCCGGTCGAGGATATCGATCAGATGCGCCTTGAGGTCCAAAAGCCCCAGCTCAAACACGGCAAACAAACCCACTGGCCCCGCACCAATCAGGATCACATCGGTCTCGTGGCGCCCGCCCGGGGCATGCACCGTCAACTCAGCCTTCGACATTTAACACTTTCTCTTTGTTATACGAATATTTCTCATATCACCGTATGTGAAATGAGACCTCCGCGTCAATGCGCCCTGCATCACACCCTTGTCATGCCGCCCCGTTTCACCGACTTAAAGAGCAGTGAGTGAGGAGCGCGCCATGACCGCCCTAGCAAACCGTAGGTCCGACGTTGAGCCTGCCATGCCGGCCAGCGCCTGCACATCCATGAGCGACGTCCGGCGCGAGATTGATCGTGTTGACCGGGCTTTGGTGCGCCTTCTGAGCGAGAGGCTGACCTACATCGAAAGAGCGGGCGTCATCAAGCAGGACCGCAACCGCGTCCGGGATGAAGCGCGCATCCAGGACGTGCTCGACAAGGTTGCGGCGGCTTGTGCTGCGGAGGACTTCCCCTTCACGATCGCGGAGCCTGTGTGGCGCGCACTCATGGAAGGCTGCATCGCGCATGAGTTTGTGGTGTGGGACGCCACTAATGCGCCTGAGCGTTCGTGATCCTGCGAAGGAGATGTGCACACACTAAAGTGTGAAGGGCGCATGCGTTCAATCCCATGCGCCTCTCATTCTCAAGACGGCGCCTTAGAGACTATGGTCTCAGCATCGCTAACACCTCTCGAGGAGACAACGATGACGACCCTTTATTTCTCCCCCGCCGCCTGCTCGCTTTCGCCCCATATCGCCTTGCGTGAGGCAGGCCTTGAGTTCAAGGCCGAACAAGTGGATCTCAAAAGCAAGCAAGTGAAGTCAGGCGGTGACTTTCTGGCGATCAATCCCAAGGGGCAAGTGCCGACCTTGAAGCTGAACTCGGGCGAAATCCTCACCGAAGGCCCAGCGATCGTGCAGTGGGTTGCCGACCAAGCCCCGCAGACCGGTTTGGCGCCCGCCAACGGCACCTTGGCGCGCTATCATTTGCAGGAATGGCTGAACTTCATCACCTCCGAGGTCCATAAGGGATTCAGCCCGCTGTTCTCGCCAACGACACCCGATGCTTATAAGGCGATCGCCAAGGAGGCACTGGGCAAGAAGTTCGCTCACCTGAACGAGCACTTTGGGAAGCACAACTACCTGATGGGCAATCAGTTCACGGTCGCGGACGGCTATTGCTTCACGGTGACCAATTGGTCGAACTTTGTGGGCATCGATCTGGGTCAATGGCCGAATGTGAAGGCCTTTCAGGAGCGTGTGAGCGCGCGGCCCAAAGTGCAAGAAGCGCTGAAGGCAGAAGGCCTGATGAAATAATCGTGCGCGCCAGATGAGTATGGCCTGGCTCGTGCCACCGCTTGAGCCAGGCCATCATTTTCTGGCGGGCGTTTCGCAGACTATTCAGCTGCTTGGATTGCACGGGCCTCAGCGTCAAACACGGGGCGCCACTGATCGAGCAATGTGCGATTGTCATGATCCCAAGGGTGGAAGCCTGGGCGGTACCAATCGAAATAGGCGCCCGCAATCCGCCGCAACGGGCCGGGGCGGCCCAGCAAATAGCCATAGAGCCGCTTGCGCGCCTCAAAGCCCGTAATCCCATCCGCCTTTAGCAGCATCAGCGCATAGGTGGTCACGTTCCACATGAACATGCAGGAGACGATGGCCATCGCACGCACCCGGATCATATACCGCCCGAAATGCGACCAGCGCGCAGCCACTCGTTGCCAAAGATCATAGGCAACCGATTTGTGCTCGGTTTCTTCCACCGCATGCCAGAGCCACAGACGGCGCAAATTATCCGGTGCTGCGCTCAAGTCCTTGTCATTCTTGAGCATGTCATCAGCGAGGATCGCTGTGAAATGTTCCAGGCAGGTGGTGACCACCAACATCGGGATAGGACCGCGCGTGCGGCCCAAATCAGTGCGCGCCTTGACCATCGCCTCAATCTTGTCGACCGGATAATGGCCATGATCGATATGGCCGTTGAGCGCCGCATGCTCGCGCGTGTGCAGTGCTTCCTGGACGATGAAGTCCTTCACATCCTCGGCGAGCTTGCCCTCCGCCAAATGACGGTGCGCCTTGACCGCATCGATAAAAAACCGCTCGCCATCCGGGAAAGTCAGGGACAGCGCGTTGAACCAGGCGGTCGCCACCGGATCGCCGCCTAGCCAATGCCGCTCAGGGGCCGAGCGCACAAACGAAAGGTTGCGCGGCCGGTTATCGATATCCATAGGCTGAACTTTGAGTGACGGGAATGAGGTCTTGGCGTCTGTCGGGGTCATGCGCATACTCCACACTGTTTCGTTGAAGATAGCGTTACTGATAAAAATGTCAACAAAAAGATCATCACGCGGCCGATCTGTGCGTCTGATTGCGGCCGCAACCCCTGCGGTAGCTGCGGTCTCCCGCAGGCGTTTGACGTCCAGGGACGCCAAGGACACGATCCTTGATGCGGCCGAACATCTGTTGACCGTGTCAGGCCCGCAGGCGCTGAAACTTGCCGATATCGCGCGCGCGTCCGGCGTCACGAATGGCAATGTTCTGCATCATTTTGGGACAATCGAGGGTGTGCAAGATGCCCTGATGACCAGGATGGTCGACCGCCTGACCGCGCGGGTGCTCAAGATCACCGAGGCGCCATGGACCGAGGATCAGCGCATGACGATGGGCATCCGGGAGGTCTTCGATGTGTTTGCGGAACCGTCCGCAGCCAAGCTTGCAGCCTGGATGGTGATGACGGACAGGGTTGGCCGCCTCGATCATGTGCGGGACTCGATTGCACAGGTCATGACCGGAATCTTGCGCGTTCATGCGACTGGCCCCCGAAAGGACCGGGCGCAAGGCGATGTCGTAGCGTTTGTCATGTTGGGAGTCCTAAACGCTCTCAGCGTCGGGCTCTATGGCCCTGCCCTGTCGCAGCTTTTTGGGCAGCCGGACACTGCGGCACGCGACGCCGCGCTCTTTGCGCTGCTCACACTACCTGACCGGGGCGCTGAACCGCAGATACAAAAAGGGCGGCCCAAGCCGGACCGCCCTGATTAGGTTTCGCCTGCGCGATTATTGCAGATCGATCGTGGCGCGACGATTTTGCGGCTCTTTCACGCCGTCGCCAGTTTGGACGAGCAGTTCCGTCTCGCCCTTGCCAACGGCCGTGATCATACCCGGCGCAATGCCTTGACGCGTCAACTCATCCTTGACCGCGCCAGCGCGCTTTTGCGACAGGCGATCATTATAGGCGTGGCCGCCAACCGTGTCGGTATGACCGGTTACGAGGATCGACGCCGAGCCTTGCGACTTGGCCGAAGCCGCAGCTTCCGCGACGACCGCTTGAGCATCAGCCGTGAGGTTGAACTTATTGAAGCCGAAGAACACAATGAACTGCTTCACAGGCGGCGGCGGCGGTGGGGGCGGAGGCGGAGCCACAACCACAACTGGATCTTCATCGCGAACGAGGTCGTAGCGCAGGCCGATTTGGGCGGCGTGCTTGTCGACTTCGAACGAGATCGCGTTCAGCGGCGCGCTGCTCGATTCAAACACCGGCTGATCCGAGACCAGATAGCGGTAGTCGGCAAACAGGGTCAATTGACGGGACACCTCAAAGCCGAGCTGAGCGATCAGCTGACCGGCTAAGACGTAGTCATCGTCATAGCTCAAGCCAGCAGGAGGATTTGTATAGGCTATGTCAAGAGCGCTGTCGTCATAAGAAACGAGGTCGCCGCCCAAGCCAGCGCCGATGGCAAAGTGCAGGCGCGGCGTCAGGGGAATATCATACAACACGTTGATGAACTGAGTGAATTGAGTGACCTCGACGTCTCCCGTGTCCGGATTGCCCACGCGGAAAATGTCGCCGTCATTGGACCGGTAACCCAGCTCAAGTTCCAAGCGCCAGTTGCTGGCCCACTTGTAACCGGCCGTACCGGTCACGATCCAACCGGTATCAAACTCGATCCCTTCGTCCACAAAAGCATACGGGTATGCGGCTCCCGCCACCGGATCAACGGTGGTGCTCTCATTCCAGTTCGCACCACCGGCGAGGCCGATGTACCAACCTGTTTGTTTCGCGGCCGCCGGAGCAGCAAGGGCTACGGCGAAAGCCGAGCCAAGAAGCAATGCTCTCAATGTCATAATCCCACCCTCTTGTTGCGTACGCACATTCCTACAGAAGAATTGTGATCAATTTAACAAACAGCTGTTAAGGGTCCAGTCATAATCGCGCCTCATTCGAGATAAAGTGCGCGATGTGTGATGCGCCGGTCGAGAAAGCCCCTAGCAAGAGCTGTGCAAACTCAACGCGGCACAACTATTGAGCAAGGTTGAACTATTTGAGTGCACCAATCTGCGAGTGCGGCGCTACACACCAACCAGCGGTGCGTCACGGCAACAGGGTCGTTGCTGGCGCAACACATCTCAAAGGATGTTGAACCGCATGTTGTCACGCGAGACGAAGGCACCGGGCCACATCGCAAAGGCTTGCCCCTCGATGCGCTCCATCACGGGATCTTCGTGATCGGGGTCGTGGTGGAAAATCGCGAGGCGCTTGACCTGGGCGGCCTGCGCCAGCCTTACGCCTTCCTGCCAGGTCGAATGGCCCCAGCCGCGTTTGGCCTCGAACTCATTATCTGTATACGTACAATCATAGACCAGCAGATCCGCGCCATCAATAAGCCCTAAGACATTCTGGTCTGGCTTGCCCGGCAGATGCTCCGTGTCCGTCACATAGGCGACCGAGTGACCCTGATAGTCGAGACGGTAGCCCGTGGCACCATCGGGATGGTTGAGCTTTGCGGTGCGCACATAAATGTCAGGCGCGAGCTGAAAGCGGTCACCGGCCTTGAAATCGGAATAAGCGATGCGCGCGCTCATGGTCTCAATGGGCACGGGGAAGAATGGGTGCGTCATCTGCCCGGCCATGATGTTTTCGATCTTCTGGCCATTCTCCAAGTGGCCCGCCATGATCTCAAACGAGTAATTGGGGCTGAAAGCAGGCTGGAAGAAGGGAAAGCCGTGGATATGGTCCCAATGGGTGTGGCTCATGAGGATCCAGGCATGATGGGCATCGCGGCGCATGAACCACTTGCCCAAATTACGGATACCGGTTCCCGCATCAAAGATCACACGACGGCCACCCATCGCGACTTCAACGCAAGAGGTGTTGCCGCCATAATGGAGGTGATGATGGCCCGGGCATGAAATGGACCCCCTCACACCCCAGAATTTGACCTTAAATGCCATGGCTGCACTGCGCCTTCAAAATGCCTCAATCAGGATAGCGGGCGAGGCGTACTTTGGGAGCCAGACATGACGCCAAACGTGACGGCGGTCACACTGGCTTTTCCGGCAAGATTTCGGCCCGTGCCTCGGCAAAGGCCGCTTGCAAGCGCCTTAGCACGGCATGATCCATGGGCGACAGTTCTGCACAGGAGGCTGCGTCTGCCACCGCATGCGCACCAACACCCCTGGCCGAGCCCTTCAAAGAATGGGCGTGATCGTGCCACTCTTTTGCCGAAGGCGCCGTGCTCAGCGCTTCGAGCACCTGCTCGCCATGTGAGACGAACAGCTCAAGAACCTCCCTCATCAGCGCTTCGTCACCCCCGGCTTGGGTGGACAAATGCGTGTAGTCGATCGCCTTCGCCAGGTTCATACCGAGCCTCTACCGTTTGGCGCATGGTAAAGCCAAGGCATCACTGAAGGCTTAACACCGCGCTTACCAACCGGGCAGGAATGGGGGCACCCAGCCGCCAGGAAACGGCGAGACCCCAAATATCAAATGATGGGTTAGCGCCACGCCCACGAAAACCAGGAGTGCCAGACCCTGACGCCACGTCAGCAGCTCCGACACGTTCAAGGTCTGCCGGCCGCCTAAGATGGCAGCGAAAGGAATGTTCGATGTGCGCTGCGCAAACGCTTGCCAATCGGCCCCAAGTGCCCGCGCCCGTTTCGCATCGATGGAGTAAGTGCCAAAGACGCTGAGAGCCAAAAAGGTGCCGAAGAATACGACCGATGCTTCATCGCCATTGACAGCAAGATGAAAGGCGGCCCACAGCGCGGCCGACCACAAAAAGGGATGACGCGTGATGCGCAAGACCCCACGCACCGCATCTGGATTGCGTGCGATGCCTCCTTGCGCCACGCCCGTTGGGCTGGGCATCAAGACACCGGGCAAACCCGCCACGAATGCAAGTCCAATGATGATGAGCCCGGCATGGGACAAAGCCTTTGGCGCCTCCCAAAGTGGAGCGGACCCGGCCGCCAGCGCGGTATTGTAGGCAATAGCCAGCCAGACGATCCCAGCAGCGCTGGCGATGGAATAAAGTCCCAAATAGGCGCCCTCGCCCATTTGCCGCACCAACACATCGCGAAGCCTCGTCCCACTGATCCCGAAATGCAGAAACAGAAATGCGGCAGACGCCGCCAAAAGCATGGTCATCGCCAAGACCTCCTTCAACGCAAGCCATTGTTAAGACAAATTAATTCCTGCAATTCTCCCGCCGCTTGTTAACGAATAAACAGGGGATGCCATCAATTTGCCCATCGAATTGCGCAAAGAAAAGTGGTAACTTTATTCTTAACAGTGACGGGAATTTTCGCGTTGCTTGCTGCTCAGGCTAATGGCGGCGGCGGACATGGCGGGTGATCTCACTGTTCCGGCGTAGGCGGAAGGTCAGATAACTGAGCATTACGGTCTAGATTAATGGGGCCTGGATGGAGCGGGTGGAACCAACAAGCGTGAACCAGAACCTTCAACGCCAACAAACAGGACTTCCGCCTTTGTACGGGATGGCGCATGGCGCTGGCTCGCCGGATGCAGCGCCCGCAGGCCCGGCTGCAGAGAAGGGCTTAACGCGGGACAACCCCCTTGACTTGGACACGCAGGCGATCGCGCCCAGTCCGCAGGCCGATGGCTGGGCCTTTGCGGCGGCTGGCCTGTTCTCAGCGTTCTGGGCAGGTGGCATTGTCGCTTACGTCGTTGGCTATTATGGCAAAGCAAGCTTTGCGAACTTGCCATGGACGGGTGTTGGCCTCTTTGCCGCTGCGGCCTTTGTTCCTTCCGTCATGGCCTGGTTCATGGCCCTCATGCAGCGGGAGGCGCGCCTTCTCAGGAGACAGACCAACGCGTTGATCCGGGCGGCAGAGAGCCTGTCGAAACCCAACGACACAGCGGCCAAAGGCGTTGCCCAGTTGGGGCGCAGCATCCGCAAGGAGCTGGAGCAGATCAATTCGGCGGTTGAGAATGCGCAAGCGCGCTTGACCGCGTTGCACGAGAGCGGGGCTGAGCAGCTCCAAGCCCTGGAGCGCTCCGCCGCCCAAGCACGCGACCGGGTCGACACCGCTGCGCAACGGCTTGGCGCTGAACGCGACAAGCTGCAGACATTTGCCTCCGCACTCGACGATGCCGTTACCAGCGCGGGCGAGAACCTAAGTGCGCGCGTTGATGATGCCAAGGCCGCAGCAAAGGCCGCGGCCGAGGGGCTGAAAGGCGAACAAGCGGCAATTGGTGCCCTGCTTGAATCCGTGAACGCGGCGGCGAGTGCGGCGGCCCAGCGTGCCGCGGAAATGGCGAAGGAAGTCGATCGCGAGGCTCAGAAACTGGATGCCGCATCCGAAGCTGCCGCTGCCCGCTCAGAACAGGTCATCCAGCGCCACGAGCGCCATCGTGCTGCCCTTACCGAGACGCTGGACCGTCTGAAGGCCGAGAATGATCATATGACGCGCACGCTCGAGGCTCAGCGCGATGGTCTCGGCAAACTCATCATGGTCATGAGCGAAGAGGCCAAACGCATCGATGGGTTTGCCACGGACGGCGTTCGCCGGATCGATGCAGCGACCGCCACGATGTCCAAGCGCGTTGTAGAACTGGCATCGACACTATCGGCAGAGATCGAAAAACTGCGCTCACAAAGTGAATTGTCGTCAACCGGTATCGACCAAGCAGTCCAATCGATCAAGGCGGCGGGCGACTCTTCCTATAGCTCGGCCAGCATGCTTGGCGCGCAGCTGACACAAGTGACAGAGACGGCGGCCAAGGCCACCTTGGCCGTGGATGCCGGAATCTCGCGGCTGGCGCAGCTGATGAACGATCTGCCTCGCGATGTGCAAACCCATGCCGAGCAGATGCGAGGCGTCGTCGAGGGTCAAGCGCTGGCGATCAATGATCTTACAGGCCGCATTGCCAACGCCTTTGAACAACTGCAAACCCTTGAACAGCACAAGCTGACTAGCAAACCAGCATCGCCGGTAGCACAACCGCAGCCGCGGCCCGAGCAGAGTGCGGCGTCTGTGCCACCGCCGCCTCCGCCATCGAACGAAAACCTGCCCGTTCTCGATTTGCAGACGCCACTTGTCTCGGAGCACGGGCCATCAGAGGCCAGCGCTCCGGGTACGGATAATCCGGACCTGAAGGGGGACACCGCGGCTCAGCAGGAGTTGCGCAGTTGGTTTGGCATTGCCAAGCGTCTAGTCCGGGGGCCGGATGGCACACCTGCGGATGCACAGGCGCCTCCGCCCGCGCCCCCTGCGGCACCGCGAGGCTGGGACATGCGTCAATTGCTGCAGGCTGCCGATCAAACCGGCGCGCAGCCCCCGCCTTTTGACGGCCCCGCCAATCCCCGTCACATGCTGGAGTCCCTGCAATCACAGGCGATCGACATCGACCGCTTTTTGGAGGATGACCCGCCTCTCGATCTGTTGCGGCGTTATCGTGCGGGGGAGCGGGACATCTTTCTGCGCCGCCTCATACAGATACTGGGCCGTGAGAACAACGAACGCCTCGCACGCAAATACCAGAACGATCTGGAGTTCCAGGAAGCGGTCAGCCGCTATTGCCAGCAATATGAGGTGCTGATCCGCGAGGCGTCTGTGTCCGACCCAGCATTGGCTGACCAATGCACCAATGGCTTCGCGGGACGCATCTACGCGATCTTGGCGCCAGCATCCGGCAGGCGATGATCAATCGATAGGCCGCGTCATGGCGCTTTCGGCAAGCAGGCCTTGCCGGCCGCGGCGCCCACCGGCCCCAAGCGCTCCCAGATCGTCATATAGGTCTCAACCGGCATGTTCAGCCGCTGCTTGGCTGCGACCTGCCCCTTTGCGGGCATGCCGCCTGTTTCGGTAAGCAACAAAAACACCTGCTGATCGACCCTTGCCCGCGGGAGAACCGCATCAACGGACGTTTCTGAAAAGCACTTGCAAAAGGCGGGCATCCCTCGCGCCCCAACGGGGCCCGGTGGCGCCTTCTCGCAGGCGAGCGTGATTTGCCGCAGCAAGTCGCTGCGCGCTGCAGCGTCATCGCTCAGTTTTGTAGGCTGATTGGCCAAACCAACCGCTGCGACGATCAACACCAGGAAGGACAAAATCATCTGTCGAACCGCGATGGGCCAGCTTTTGCGCCCTCGGTGAGGGCCCAGGTGACGGCGCGCTTGAGCACAGACCCTGTTGCATCGTCAAAGACCGCAACCACGTCCGCAACCTTATCAGACTGCGTGGGCTTGATGGCCTCAAAAGTCTGGCTCGCCAGAATGACACCTTCCAAGGGGCGCACCAGTTTCAAATTGAGGCGCACGCGCACGCGCGGCCCCTCCTT
>DMER01000112.1:0-493 GCA_003451645.1 Alphaproteobacteria bacterium
TGTTCGTTCATCGCTTGAGCGCGCCTCCTTCATTGAGCCGGGCGACATAGCGGGCAAGCGTGTCAACCTCCAGATTGACCCGCTGCCCGGCCTTGCGGTTGCCCCATGTTGTCACTGCTTGCGTGTGCGGAATGATATTGACGCCAAAAACTGCCCCTTGCACGGCATTGACAGTCAAGGACGTGCCATCAAGGGCGATGGACCCCTTCGGCGCGATGAAGGGCGCCAAATGCTCTGGTGCGCGAAACTGGAACCGCATGCTATCGCCATCAGGCTGGACGCTGAGGATTTCCGCCGTCCCGTCAACATGGCCAGAAACAATATGTCCGCCTAGCTCATCACCGACGCGCAATGGCCGCTCCAGATTGACCAATTCGCCCTCCCGCCAATGACCAATCGTGGTCATGGCGAGCGTCTCGGCGCTTGCATCCGCGCAGAACCAATCCTGCCCCGAGGCGTCCCGGCCCTTGGCCACCGCCGTCAAGCACACGCC
>DMER01000112.1:716-3979 GCA_003451645.1 Alphaproteobacteria bacterium
GGCACCAATCGCGATGCTGTCGCAGTCATAGCGCGTCGCGATCTCAAGCCTCAGATCGCCCCGCGAGGTCATGTGGCGCAAAGTGCCCACATCCGTCACTATTCCCGTAAACATGCCCCCAGCCTATGACTCCGGTTCAAAGGTTTCCATCAAATCCGGACCGAGCGCCCGAATTTGTGTGCGGCGAAATGCCGGCGCGTCTCGCAAGGAGGTTAGCGACAGTGCCGCTGTCGCTGGGCTTGCATCCGCGCCTAAGATTTGGCTGCCGCGAAACCAAACCACTTGGTCGCATAGCCCGCTCGTCAACAGGCTGCGCGTCAGTCGCGGACCCGCTTCGGCCAAGACCCTTGTGAAGCCCAAGGCTCCCAAATCCGCAAAAACCGCACTCAGGTCGAACTGGCCGTGCACCAAAAGGGGAGCGTGGCGGACATCAAGACCCTGACCGCGCAAGGCATCAGCACTCTCGGAGCCTGGCGCACAATAGACAATCGTCCGCCGTCCTGGCGCGCGGGTTGCAATCTTTGAATGGCCCGGCAGCCGCAGGGCCGGATCGAGCAGAACCACTGCGGGCGATCGGCCCTCAAGCCCAGGCAGCCTGCAGTCCAATGCCGGGTCATCGCGCAAGGCAGTCCCAATCCCGGTCAAGACCGCATCGTGCTGCGCTCTCAGCGCATGGCCTTCAGCACGGGCAAGCGGCCCAGTGATCCACTGGCTCTCGCCATTCGCCAAGGCCATCATGCCATCCAGGCTGCTCGCAATCTTGACGGTCAGCCAGGGCAACCCCCTCTGTACACGCTTGAAAAAACCGGCGTTGAGCGCGCGCGCCTCGGCCTCACACACACCAACTTCAACGCTCACGCCTGCCGCTCTGAGCATCGCATGACCACGCCCTTGGACCCTGAGGTCGCAGTCCTCGACCGCGCTCACCACTCTGGCGACACCCGCATCAATGAGCGCCTGGGCACATGGTGGCGTCTGCCCATGATGGGAGCACGGCTCCAGCGTCACATAAACGGTGGCCCCTCGCGCTTGCGGACCTGCTTGTGCCAGAGCTACCGTCTCCGCATGCGGCCGTCCGCCTGCCTGCGTCAAGCCCCGCCCGGCAATCCGGCCATTTTGCGAAACGATTACGCAACCGACGGCCGGGTTCGGCGAGACCTGGCCAAGACCACGCGCGGCCAAGCGCAGCGCATGATCCATTGCCGCGCTATCCGCGCCGCTTGACTTAGTCGCGCCTATGGTCACGAAGCCTCAATTCCGGCCCGCCCCCAAGCTCTTCCAAAATGGACTCGAAGTCTTTGGCCTCACGGAAGTTTTTGTACACGCTTGCAAAGCGGACATACGCAACGGCATCTAGATTTGCTAAGCCCTGCATTACAAGTTCACCGATCATTGTCGACGGCACGTCTGTCTCGCCTGAACTCTCAAGCCTGCGCACGATGCCGTTGACCATCCGCTCCACCCGCTCCGGTTCAACTGGCCTCTTGCGCAGCGCGTGCTGGATAGACCGCATCAATTTGTCGCGATCGAAGGGCTCGCGCCGATTGTTCTTTTTCAGAACGTTCAAATCTCGCAGTTGAACACGCTCAAAC
This sequence comes from Alphaproteobacteria bacterium, assembly GCA_003451645.1. GTDB lineage: Bacteria > Pseudomonadota > Alphaproteobacteria > Micropepsales > Micropepsaceae > DMER01. The sequence goes on from DMER01000112.1 coordinate 2,309, forward strand.
GTGGTGAATCTGGCCCCGCATGCATTACACAGGCGGCGGCGCCGTATGGCCGCATTATCGTCTGTTGGACGGCTGTCTTTGACTTGTGTGTCTTCGTGCTGGCAAAAGGGACACCGCATCGGTGTTCAAACGTCCAAAGGTGATGAAGGGGATCGCTCACGGCCATCGCATTGGCCCCTAAGCACATTGGCCACTAATGGCGCGAAACGCAAGATAAAGCGTCGATGACTAGAATTTGCGATTGTTCTGAGATTTTGCATACTGCGAATCGCGTACGGCGCCGGAACATCGCGTGGCCAAAAAAAATATTGAACTATTAGTGGGTTCTGAAGTGCTTATCACAGCAACGCAAGAATGCTCACCCGAATTGTGGATATTTGTTTTGAGCGTCACTCATTAAGACTGTCGAATGGCCTCAATGCAGCGTCTCGCTAATGGCTCCAGCGATGCAGTCGAAATAATATTACCAGCAACTGACTATTTTTAAAGTTGCACCGCCCAACCTACAACTGCCCCGACTATGAATGCGCCTTGTGGCAGTGCAGTACTGTCAATGCAGCCACTTGAAGTAATGCCTTCTCAATGTATTAGGATTATTGTAGGGTTCGAATCTGGCACTAGAATTGGCCAATCCAACCAATGCCAGATGCCCCCGAAGTCAAACCTGCGTCAACAAAAAGGTTAAAGTAATGAGCGATGCCCTGAAAGGAAAAGCTGACGGATCGGAGCAGTTGTTGGAACTGGCGACTGAAATTGTTTCAGCATATGTCAGTCACAACCAAATTCCTTTGACTGAAGTTCCCGCTATGCTGCGAAACGTTCACAATGCGCTATCCGGACTGGTTGGCACGGCGCCTGTCGAAGTGAACACCAATACAAAGCCCGCGGTACCTGTTAAGAAATCTATCGCCGATGAATACATCATTTGCCTCGAAGACGGCAAGAAACTGAAAATGCTGAAGCGCTATCTGCGCTCGCATTACAATATGACCCCCGAACAATACCGTGCAAAGTGGGGCTTGCCGCCAGACTATCCAATGGTCGCTCCGGCTTATGCCCGTCAGCGGTCTGACTTCGCCAAGAGCATCGGTCTGGGTCGCGCTGCGGCTCCTGCGGTGCGTGGCCGCAAGCGCGCGGGCAAAGGGGCTGCTTGAGGCTGCAGGTTCGCTTCACATCTGTGTGAAGAATTGCGCAGTGCATTGGGGTCCGTTGGTGTCTTGCTGGACACCGCGGATACAACTGTATGGTCAAGGCGTAGGAGCTTGGTGGGGACCGGTTGAGGTTTCCCCTGCTTCGGCTTTGGTTGCTGCTTGGACTGTCAGCCTGACGTGTCGTCCCGCTTTTCCAACGCTCGTCTGAGTTTGGCGAGGGCAAGTGTTTCCAGATACTGCTTTGGTGTATTTGCTGGACCTGTGACAGCCACCTCAAGGCCAGTTGCCTCGTCCACAGCGACGGCTTTCACATAAGCACCCAAATAGACAAATTCAAAAATTATAGACGGCCCGCGCGGGGCGCTCATGCGGCCCGGCGGATAGAAAGGCGCGTCCAGGCCGTATCAAGGGCATGCACCAGCGCCCGCATCCTCTCGTCATCATGGAAGGGTGTGGGTGTAAAGCGCAGACGTTCAGTCCCGCGCGGAACCGTCGGGTAGTTGATCGGCTGCACATAGAT
>DMER01000112.1:4183-4708 GCA_003451645.1 Alphaproteobacteria bacterium
GTCGGGTAGTTGATCGGCTGAACATAGATATCAAAGTCATTGAGCAAGACATCCGACACCGTCTTGCAATGGACCGGATCGCCTACCAAAACCGGTACAATATGACTGACCGATGGCATGACAGGCAGGCCCGCTGCCCTCAGCATGGTCTTTAAGGTTTGTGCTCGCTGGTGGAGCATCGCCCGTTCGGTCTGACTGGCTTTCAGATGCCGCACGCTCTCTAGCGCGCCCGCCGCCAAGACCGGTGGAATAGACGTCGTGAAAATGAACCCGGGCGCATAGGACCGGACAACATCAATGAAGCGTGCCGATCCGGTGACATAACCGCCCATGATCCCAAAGGCCTTGGCGAGGGTCCCCTCGATGATCGAAACTCGTCCCATCACGCCATCGCGCTCCGCGACGCCGGCGCCGCGAGCGCCATATATGCCTACCGCGTGTACCTCATCGAGATAGGTCATCGCATTGTACTTGTCCGCCAGGTCGCAGATCTCGCGGATCGGGGCGATATCGCCATCCATGGAA
>DMER01000112.1:4954-5183 GCA_003451645.1 Alphaproteobacteria bacterium
TAACCTTGGGCGCGCGCGGGTCGTCGCCGGCCAGCAATTCCTCCAGATGAGCAAGATCATTATGCCGCCACACGCGCCGGTGCGCGCGGCTGTGTTTCATGCCCTCAATCATCGAGGCGTGGTTCAGGGCATCGGAATAGATGATGCATCCTGGCAAGACATTGCCCAAGGTGGACAGGGCGGCCTCGTTCGAAATGAAACCAGATGTGAACAGCAGCGCCGCTTCCTT
>DMER01000112.1:5562-5975 GCA_003451645.1 Alphaproteobacteria bacterium
TAATCGTTGGAGCACCACACCGTAACCGTCTTGGGCCCTTGGGGCGTGTAATGGACCGCGGTGGGAAAGTCGCCACGCTGGCGCACAATGTCCGCAAACACACGGTATCGGCCCTCACGCTTCACAGCGTTGATGGCATCCAGCAAAGAGGCTTCGTAATCCAACACGTTTTCTACCCCGTCGGCGCGGCGAAGCAGTGCCGCCAAGGCCCTGATTATCGGGAAAGATTATGGGCGATTGCAACGCCAATACTTGCGCCAGGTCATTCCGCCTCATGCATTCCGTGCAGTTCAGCGCGACAAAATGCTCTCAGTTAAGAACCATTCGCAATACAGCCGCAACCTCATCTATACTCAAGGTTGCTTTTGGCCGCTTGCGACGCAATTACACCCTAAAACATCAGCCAACGATGT
>DMER01000112.1:6200-6359 GCA_003451645.1 Alphaproteobacteria bacterium
CCTAAAACATCAGCCAACGATGTCGCAGCCCGCAAAGAAGAACGCGATTTCAATTGCGGCGTTCTCGGCGCTATCCGATCCGTGCACGGAGTTTGCCTCGATCGATTCGGCAAAGTCCTTGCGGATTGTGCCGGGTGCCGCGTTGGCCGGATTGGTGGC
>DMER01000117.1:0-235 GCA_003451645.1 Alphaproteobacteria bacterium
CCCGCGCCTCGCCCTCGCCCGCCGCATGCGCCATCGCCTGATCGAGCAAGGATTGCGCATCGCGCACCGAGCCTTGCGCCGCGCGCGCCAGATGGTTCAGCGCCTCGGGCTCCGCCTCAAACCCTTCCGCCTTGCAGAGGTCAGCAAGATTATTGGCCAGCTCATCCTGTGCCACCCGCCGCAGATCAAAGCGCTGACAGCGCGAGAGCACTGTGACCGGCACCTTGCGGATTTC
>DMER01000117.1:459-5261 GCA_003451645.1 Alphaproteobacteria bacterium
AACTTCGCGTGCGGCGGCGGCTCTTCCAGGGTTTTCAACAGGCCATTGAACGCGGCCTTGGACAGCATATGCACTTCGTCGATGATATAGACCTTGTAACGCGCCGAGGCTGGCGCATAGCGCACGCCATCGACGATCTCGCGGATGTCGTCGACGCCAGTGCGGGAGGCCGCGTCCATCTCCAGCACATCGACATGGCGGCTTTCGGCGATCTCCTGGCAAAAGCTGCACTGGCCGCAAGGGTGCAGGGTTGGCGCCTTCAACTGGCCATCGCTGCCGATGCAGTTCAGCGCCTTGGCGATGATGCGGGCGGTCGTGGTTTTGCCCACGCCGCGCACCCCCGTCAGCATAAAGGCATGCGCGATCCGCCCCATCGCAAAGGCATTGCCCAGCGTGCGCACCATCGCGCTTTGACCGATCAGCGCCTCAAAGCCTTGCGGGCGGTATTTGCGCGCGAGCACGCGGTAGGGCGCTTGCTTGGCAGGTGGCGCGGGGCCCAGGTCCAGGTTTACGTCCAGTCCCAGGCTCTCATCGGTTGAGGCAGTCGTCATCCCTAACCGTTTACCCTAGCGCAAGCGGGGCTGGAAGAGGGCTTGACCGCCGGGCGGGTTAAGGGGACCGCGATACCCGCCGCCATCCACTCGTATAAAGCCAGCACATCGCCCGTTGCTCTAACGCGCCCAATCGGTGACGCTCAATCCCTTGATCCGGCGGAATTCGTGTTTGTTGAGCGTCACCAAGGTCGCGCTACGCCGTCTGGCTTGGGCGGCAATCAGGATGTCGTAAGGGCCAATCGGAGTTCCTGCCTTTTCCAACGCGGCACGGATTTCTCCGGCTTCGGCGGCGTCTTCGGCGTCGAAGGGCAATTGCTGAAACCCTTGCGCCAGAAGCGTTTCCAACAGCGCTTGGTTCCTTGCCCTACGATCGCCCTTGGCGAAGCCATATTCGAGTTCGTATCGGACGATGGACGGAACGAGGATCGTTCGGCCTGCGCGCAGTTCATCGGAGATGCGAGCCGCAAATTCGGGCCTGCTGCGATTCATCGCGTGGATCAGAATGTTCGTATCGAGGCAAAACATCGACCGGTTCAATCGATGTCGAAATCTTCGGGCTCTACTGGCGGGTCGTCGGGCAAACCGTCCGGCAGGAAGTCGCGCGCGCCCATTTCGTCCAACTTCTTCCACAGCGCATCGACGTCGATTCTGGGCTTGGCGACGGGCTCCAGGATCACCTTTTCGCCGATACGGCTGACGCGCACCTCCGCGCCTTCGAAGCGGAACTCTTTCGGCAGCCGCACAGCCTGGCTGCGGCCATGCATGAACAGCTTGGCGGTTTTGGGCTTCTCGGCGGGGGTGGTCAGGGCAGCGCTCCGTGTTGATAGATATCAATGATAGATATCAAAGATCGACCCGCGGAACAATATCGCTCGACGGCATGGGCCTGAGACACACCCTTGGGGTGCCGCTCTGCCTAGAGCAACGGACCGAAAAGTGCGCTTGCGGTTTTCGGTTAACCCGTTGCTGAAAATAGACAATTAAAGCCACGGCGATTCTATGTGATCGCCCGCGGCTCTAATGCGCAACGACCAAGTCGAACGCGATGGCGAACATCACGCTTCCTTTGGGTCGTTCAAGATGTGCGTGAACCGGTAGGGCAAGGTCTCGCCGGTTTCGACGACCTTCACGGTCATAAAGACGTCACCATCGGCCGCGGCCGCGCCAACGGCGACGATCTCATAGACAGGACCTTCGATACCGAAGCGGCGAAACCCGCCGACAAGCTTTTCGGGCGATGGGATGTGGCGCGTGTGGACGTTCATGGAGTTGAAGTTAGCACGGACAGAGGCTCAAATGAAGCAACGATGATGGGCGAGACGCATGGCGTGTCGCCCGTTTCGGCACCGGGGCTTCGGCCCCAGTAATCGACAAATCCGATGGACTCTGTTACCCGTTAGCTCATGACATTTGACCGCATCACACAATCCCCCGGCGTCATGGGCGGCAAGGCCTGCATCCGCGGCATGCGCGTGACGGTGTCCATGCTGGTTCACCAGATCGCAGCCGGGCGTAGTATCGATGCTGTTCTGGCCGACTTCCCCTATCTTGAGCGCGAAGATGTGTTGCAGGCCTTGCGCTATGCGGCATGGCTTGCCGAGGGCCAGGAAATGCCCTTTGTTGAGCCGGCGTGAAGCTGCTCCTCGATATGAACCTGCCGCCGGCCTTGGCGGATAGGATCACGGAGCTTGGCATTGAGACCGTCCATTGGTCCGGGCTTGGCCCACCATCGGCGCCGGATGAGGACATCATGGCCGTCGCCGCAGAACGCGGCCTCGTCATCGTCACCTATGATATGGACTTTTCAGCAATCCTGGCCGCAACCCGGTCGGGCAAGCCCAGTGTTGTCCAGCTGCGTGCCATCAGCCTCGAGATTGATGTATTGGCGCCAAGGCTAGCTGCGGCAGTGTCGCAGGCTGCCCCCGCCCTTGAAGCGGGCGCCTTGCTGACCGTTGACCTGGTGCGCTCGCGTGTCAGGCTTCTGCCGCTCAAGACGTAACTGGCTGTGTCAAGCCGCCGCGACCGGATGGTTTCGCTGGGGGCTTCGCCCCCAGTCCCCCGGAGAAGATAAGCAAGCAAGTGCCCCGTCTGCGCGGGGCCGTAAAAGAAGGCGCCAGAGGTAATTAAAGCGTCCTGGCGAGCCGGAAGCCGAGGTAGTTGCTCCGGTCCGACGGTCGGAACCCGCCGCGGCCTGCCGACCGGAGGAGCTGTGGACTGATGAACCAAGAGCCGCCGCGCCCGACGCGGAGGGAGCCGCTCGATTTTTCAGACGGCGATCCATCAGATGGCGCTTCTGCGTAGGGGCCGTAACAATCCTGCGCCCATTCCCAAACATTGCCATGCATCTCGTGCAGGCCAAAAGGATTCGAGGGTAATGAGCCAACCAGCACCGTCTTTCGCCGGTATTCGCCTTTCACCCCTGCGCCATAGGTGTAGTTGCCGTCATAATTCGCCTGCTTCGTTGAGATCGTCTCGCCAAAACTAAACGGCGCTGCCTTTCCCGCTCGGCAGGCATACTCCCATTCCGCCTCGCTCAACAGGCGATAGGTCTTGCCTGTCTTCTTGGACAGCCAGGTCACATACTCCTGCGCATCGTGCCAGCTCACATTGATCACCGGCCGCGTGCCGCGCCCCCAGCCCTCGTCGCTTGGCTTAGGGTTCGATGGGCAACCGCCCTCCTTGGCGCAGGCATCCCATTCATCGAAAGTGACGGCGAATTTCCCCACGGCAAAGGGCCTCGCGATCGTGACCGTGCGTTGCGGCCCTTCATCGTCGTCTCGGCCCACTTCCGTCTCGGGGCTGCCCATCAGAAACGATCCGGCGGGGATGACCACCATCAGCGGCAAGCCCGGCCCATCGCGGAATTCCCGGCTAGGGCGCAGGAGCGCCGCCAACTCCTCCTCAATCTCATACTCTAGCCCAGAGCCAACGCCGGAAGGAGCGCTCCGTACCCGAAGCAGAAACTTCTCCACCGCCGCCGGATCGCTTTTGGCCGGAAGATTCGCCCATGTCCGCCGCAAATCCTCCAACACCGCGTTGTGTGGTGCAGCCGTCGCCTTGGCGGCCGCAATCCGCTGAGGCTCCGAAGCCCCAGCATCCCCGCCCAATCCAGGCAATTCAGTGAGATCGCAATTGAACGCACCCCTGAGCAGGCCGCGCTTCAACCATCCCACATAGGGGACGCCGCCATGGGTGAACATCACCGGCACCATGATGGGATTGGGATGGCGGTAGAATTTATCATAGGGACGGACCTCATCGAAGACATCCCAGGCGTTCTTCGCGATCTCCTCCTGCATCCTCTCCGGCGTGACGATCAAGCCAGACGAGAGCATCGTGTCGCCCATGACGCGCTGCACCGGCTCCAACGCTTGCCGGACCAAACGCAGGTCTTGCACTTTGTTTTGGACTTTGCGCGTCGTGTCGACGACGCCCTCAAACGTGGGGGCGTAGATGATTGTGTCCGACAGCCGCTCGATGCTGGCATTGATACGATGCAGCCCATCCAGCATGCGGTCGATGTTTTGACCTTTCCAAAGGCCGGAGACATTCTTGTAAAGATCGATGACGGTATTCGCGCCGCTGGCCAGGCTGATAATGGTTCCAAATGCTGCCGAAATCATAGGTGCGGTCCCTAATAAGAACCACAGAGTGCCGCAGCGCTGGATCGCAATCAATGGGCGGTGCAGGAGTTTGAGTGCGGGTTAGGCCCGCGCTGCGTCCTGATGGGTCCCGGCGCTCGCGGCCACGCCGCTCGGCCGGGATGACAAGAACTTTACGATCTCGCAAAAAAACTTGTCTTCCCGGGCGAAGCGCGCTTGCGCGCGAGACCCGGGACCCACCCCAATGCAGGCTCCCGTCCTGCGCGGCATTGGCACGATGCGGAGGTGGTCAAGAAAAGGGTCTCACGCCAAAGCGCCAAGCCGCCAAGTGACAGAGGATAAGCGTACCGGCCAGAACCGCTATGACATGAAAGCAACATCCAAGGCGGTCATCCGCGTTGCCGCTTGCGGATGCACACCGCGCCCTTGGCGTCTTGGCGCTTTGGCGTGAAACAATCAGCCGCACACATCGGAGGCCCTTGCATTCCAGGATCGAATTCCTATCTGCCAAGGTCACATAGCCGCTCTGGACTTTCGCGGCACGAGGCAATCAAAAAAACACCGCCATTTCGCAAAGGAAATGGCAGAAATCAGCCAAAAAGGCCCGGATTTCTGTTTCGTTTTGTTTCGCTGGCGTTACGTTTTG
>DMER01000117.1:5469-6328 GCA_003451645.1 Alphaproteobacteria bacterium
CGTTTTGTTACGTTGCGGGCCTGTTTTTTCGCGAAAACCGGCCCTCGGTGTTACGCTGTGTGACGTGAAGGGACGCCCCTCAATTCTCGTCCATCTTGAGCGCCGCGATGAAGGCCTCTTGCGGGATGTCGACCTTGCCGAATTGGCGCATCTTTTTCTTGCCCTCTTTCTGCTTGTCGAGGAGCTTGCGCTTGCGGCTGATGTCGCCGCCATAACATTTGGCGGTCACGTCCTTGCTCAGGGCACGGATGGTTTCACGCGCGATGACCTTGCCGCCGATCGCCGCCTGCACCGGGATCTGGAACAGGTGGCGCGGGATCAGGTCCTTCAGCTTCTCGCACATACCGCGCCCGCGCATCTCCGCACGCTGACGATTGACGATCATGGACAGCGCGTCTACCGGCTCGGCATTGACCAGGATCGACATCTTGACCAGGTCGCCCTCCTCGTAGCCCTCGATCTCATAGTCGAAGGAGGCATAGCCACGGCTCACCGATTTCAGGCGGTCGTAGAAGTCAAAGACTACCTCATTGAGCGGCAGGCGGTAGACCACCATCGCGCGGGCGCCCGCATAGGTCAGGTCCACCTGACGGCCACGGCGGTCCTCACACAGTTTCAGCACCGAGCCCAAATACTCGTCCGGCACAAAGATCGTCGCCTTGATCCAGGGCTCCTCGATCTTGGCGATATAGACCACATCGGGCATGTCGGCCGGATTGTGCAGCTCGATCATGTCACCCTTGTTCATGTGGATCCGGTAGACCACTGAAGGGGCTGTCGTGATGAGGTCGAGGTTGAACTCGCGCTCGAGGCGCTCCTGGATGATCTCCAGATGCAGGAGGCCGAGGAAGCCGCAGCG
>DMER01000117.1:6529-6913 GCA_003451645.1 Alphaproteobacteria bacterium
CAGCGGAAGCCGAAGCCCAAGGCTGCTGAGGATTCCATTTCGTACGAGAAACTCGCATCATTGAGCGCGAGCTTGCTGATCGCGTCGCGCAAGGTCTCAAAGTCGGCTGCGTCCACCGGGAACAAGCCGCAGAAGACCACTTGTTGCGCCGGTTTGAAACCTGGCAAGGCTTCGGCCGTGCCGTTGCGATCGGTCGTAATCGTATCGCCGATCTTGGTATCCGCGACCTGCTTGATGGCGGCGGTCAGGAAGCCCACCTCGCCCGGGCCCAGTTGCGCCACCATGGTCTGCTTGGGCGAGAAGACGCCGACGCGCTCAATGTCATAGACGGCGTTGGTCGCCATCATTTTGATCTTCTGGCCCTTCTTCAGGATGCCATCGATG
>DMER01000229.1:0-539 GCA_003451645.1 Alphaproteobacteria bacterium
TTCGCCAATTCGCGCTCTCCTCATTGAGATAATCCTGATCGTGTCGCCTCTCCAGGTCCACACGGTGGCGACGATCTTGCCATCAATTTCGGCGATCGTCAGGGTCCGAGCTTCACCTGAGCGGTCAGTGCTCGAGTCCAAGGTCGGCCGGCCATCAAACACTTGATCCGCGGAACCGAAATCCAATCCACGGTCACGCAAAGTCTTCAAACGCTTGGCTTCGTCCCATTCAAAATTCATGCTGTCTATACAGTATGTATATACAAATTGTCAATACAGTTGATCAGACCTTTGCGCCCCATCCGCCGCCTCCGGGTGTCTCGATGATGATCGTGTCGCCAGGCTCGACACGAATGCGCGCGCAGCCGGCAAGCTCTTCCTGGCGGCCATCGGCGCGCTGCACAGTATTGCGGCCGGGCGCGGCGCTGCTGCCGCCATGCATCCCAAAGGGCAAGGTGCGCCGGCGGGTGGAGAGAATCGAGACATCCATCGGTTGACGGAAGGTCAGAGCGCGGATCACGCCATCGCCGCCTGGGAAC
>DMER01000229.1:827-5263 GCA_003451645.1 Alphaproteobacteria bacterium
TCGGTCAGGCGCGAGTTGGTCATATGGGTGTGAACCGCGCTGGCGCCCACGAATTCAGGCCCCGCGCCCGCACCGCCGCAAATCGTCTCATAGTATTGGTACGCCTCATTGCCAAAGGTGAGGTTGTTCATGGTGCCTTGGCAGGCGGCGAGGGCACCGAGCGCCGCGAATATGGTGTCCGTGACTGCTTGGCTAGTTTCCACATTGCCGGCCACGACCGCTGCGGGCGCCTTGGGATTTAAGAGGCTGCCCTCAGGCACCACAATCGTCAGGGGCCGCAGGCAGCCAGCATTCAGCGGAATATCGCTGTCGACCAGGCAGCGGAAGGCATACAGCACGGCTGCTTGCGTGACGGGTCTCGGCGCATTGAAATTGGTCAGACGTTGTGCGGACGTCCCGGTAAAGTCGATCACGGCTTTGCGCATCTGACGGTCCACGGAAATCCGTACCTGGATAATCGCACCGTCATCCATCTCATGGGTGAAGCTGCCATCGCTCAGCTTGGCGATCACGGCGCGGGTCTGCTCCTCGGCGTCATCGAGCACATGACCCATATAGGCTTGAACGGCGTCCTCGCCCCACTCACGGGCCAAATCGCGCAAGGCATTGGCCCCCATTTGGCAAGCCGCGACTTGCGCGCGCAAATCTGCGAGATTGCGGTCTGGGTCGCGCGCAGGGTAGGGACCCTGGCCCAAGAGCGCACGGATCGCTGGCTCTTCAAACCGGCCTGCATGCATGATCCGCTCACCATCAAACAGGATGCCTTCCTCCGCGATGGTCTTGGAGTCCGGCGGCATGGAGCCGGGCGTGGTGCCGCCGATATCTGCATGATGGCCGCGCGCGGCAGTGAAATAGGCAAGCTGGCCTTGCGCATCAAAAATGGGCATCACCACCGTGATATCGGGCAGATGCGTGCCGCCATCGTAAGGGGCGTTCAGCGCAAAGGCATCGCCCTGCTGCATGGTCTTTCCATGTTTGGCCATGATGGCGGTGACGCTGTCACCCATGGATCCCAGATGCACTGGCATATGGGGCGCGTTCGCGATCAATTCGCCTGCGGCATTGAACAGTGCGCAGGAGAAGTCCAACCGCTCCTTGATGTTTACCGAGGACGCGGTTTTCTCCAGCGTCGCGCCCATCTGCTCGGCGATGGACATGAAACGGGCTTGCGCCAATTCCAGCATCACGGGATCACGCTCCCTACCACGCGAGGCGTTTGATTTGCCGTCCGTGCGCGATAGGTGGATGACCCGCCTACTGTCAATTCTGGCCTGCCATCCGGGCTCGACCACAATTGTAGAGAATGGCTCGCAGATGAGGGCAGGGCCGTCGACAGCACGGTCAGGCGTTAACGCAGCAGATGGGATTGCAGGCGCGGGCCACCAGCGGCCCTGCGCATAAAGTCGACCCGGCAGCGAGTCCTCGCTCCCCACGCCATTGTGCTCTGTGTGCCGATAGTCCGGTGCGGTCAGTGCGCCTGTTGCCTCAACGGCAATGGACTCCAGCACCAGTGCGCGGTCCTGGTCCCAGAATCCGAAGCGCCGCTCATGAGCGCGGGCAAAATCCTGTGCCATGGGGCCAAGGCTGCCCCACGCCACGTCCAAAGCCGTGTCCGAGCCTAGATACTTGATCTTGGCGATAGTACGTGTACTGACCTGCGCCGTCGCGCTTTGGCGCCTGATGTCGGAGCTTGCGTCCAAGATAAGCTCGGCGATGCGGGCTTGCAGATCAGCCAAGACGTCCTCGCTGAGCGCCGCCTCCACCGCCATGTCCCGCCTGGCGCGCAATTCCGCAAGGCCAATGCCATAGGCCGATAAAAGGCTCGCAAGCGGGTGCACCATGATCTGGCGCATTCTCAAGGCGTCCGCCACCCGGCAGGCCAATTGGCCGCCAGCGCCGCCAAAGGCATTGAGAACATAGTCGCGGACGTCATAGCCCTTCTGAACCGAGATGCGTTTGACCGCCTCGGCCATATTGTTGACGGCGATCTCCAGAAAGCCGTCGGCCAGAGCTTCGGGCGCCGTCCCGGCCTCCCGCGCCATCTCCGCAAACCGTGTGCGGACGATCTCGGCGTCCAGGGGCGCGTCGCCGTCCGGCCCGAAAATTGCCGGGAACATGTCCGCCCTGAGCCGCCCGGTCATCACATTGGCGTCGGTGACCGTCAGCGGGCCGCCGCGCCGGTAGCTCGCGGGGCCTGGATCGGCGCCAGCACTGTGCGGACCTGCCCGCATCCGTCCGTTCTCAAGGCTCAGGATTGAGCCGCCGCCCGCCGCCACCGTGTGGATCGCTAGCATAGGCACGCGCAGGCGGACACCCGCCACCTCCGCCTCGTCGAGGCGGTCATACGCGCCATCAAAGCGGGAGACATCGGTTGAGGTGCCGCCCATGTCAAAGCCAATCGCCCTGTCATAGCCGCATGCCTTGGCACTCAGCGCTTGGCCCACGACGCCACCTGCGGGGCCCGATAGGATCGCGTCCTTGGCCCGGAATGCGCCGCTTGCAGATAATCCGCCATCGGAGCGCATGAATTTGAGCCGCCCATCGCGGGCGACCGGCCCAAGCTCGGCCTCCAGCTCCCGCAGATAAGCCTCCAGCACAGGCGTCAGATAGGCATCCGCCACCGATGTTCCTGCGCGCGGCACATATTTCATCAGGGGGCTGATCGTATGGCTGGCCGACACGGTCTCAAAGCCCATGGCGTGCAAGGCTTCGGCCGCCGCTCGCTCATGCGCCGGATAGCGATAGCCATGCAGAAAGACGACCGCCGCGCTCCTGATCCCCGCATTCAGCGCTGCCTCAAGCCCCGCGCGTGCCGCCGAAAGGTCAAGCGGTCGTAAGACCTCGCCTTGCGCACTCACGCGCTCATCCGCCTCGATCACCGTTTGATAGAGTTGCTCGGGCAGGACAATCCGCCGCACAAAGAGTTTCGGCCGCGCCTGATGCCCGATCCGCAACTGGTCGCGAAAGCCTCGGGTGGTCACCAACACTGTGGGCGCGCCCCGGCGCTCCAGCAATGCGTTGGTGGCAACTGTTGTGCCGAGATGGATGGCGGCGATCAGGCCCTCCTGATACTGGCCCATCAGGCGCTTGATGCCCGCAACCGCCGCATCGCGATAGGCCTCAGAGCGGCTCAGGAGCTTGGCCGTTTGCAACTGTCCTTGTGGATCGATCGCGACAATATCGGTGAAGGTGCCGCCACGGTCGATCCAGAACGTCCAGCGGCCTTGCGGGTCATGGGTCATGGCCGGATTAGTGCCAAAGCTAGGGCCCCGCGCAAGGGTGCTTGATCTCCCCGCGTCCAAGCCTTACGTCTCAGATCATGAGCATCTGGGGCAAGATCATTGGCGCAGCGGCGGGCTTTATCTTCATGGGTGGGCCGATCGGCGCCATTTTGGGTGCGATCGTCGGCCATCATTGGTGGGACCGGGCCAAGACCAATCAGATCAAGGCGCAAGAGACCGCGCGTCTCAAATCCCGCAGCCGCGACGACGATGACGACGACGATGATGATGACGATGACGACGATGACCGCCGCGCCACCAAGCGCCAGCGCAAGGCCGAGCGCGAGCGCTTTCTGGCCGAGGAGCGGGCACGGGAGGAGGCGCGCGCCAATGAGTGGCGCCAGCGCGACCCCCATGCGACGCAAGAGGTGGCCTTTACCGTCGGCGTAATCGCGCTCTTTGCCAAGATGGCCAAGGCCGATGGTCTCGTCACCCGCGATGAGATCGACGTCTTCAACCGCGTCTTCGAGGTCCCGCCGTCCGAGCGCGCCCATGTGGGTCAGATCTTCGACCTCGCCAAGCAGTCTATCGCTGGGTTTGAGGATTATGCGCGACAGGTGGCCGCCATCTTCCGGGGCCGGCCGGGCGTGCTGGTCGATCTCCTGGAATCGCTGTTCTTGGTTGCCAAGGCCGACAACAACTTCCATGCCGGGGAGGAGGAGTTCCTCAAACGGTGCGCCGCGCTCTTTGGCATTACCGAGGATCATTATCAGCGCTTGCGCGAATCGCATTTCGGGCCGGATCAGGGCGATCCCTATCGCATCCTGGGGGTTGACCGCGGCGCGCCGCTTGAGGACATCAAGCGCGCCTATCATCGCGCCGTGAAGGAGAACCACCCTGACAGTTTGATCGGGCGCGGGGTGCCGTCCGAGTTCGTCAAACTCGCGACCGAAAAACTCGCCGCCATCAATGGCGCTTATGAGCGCATCAAGCGCGAGCGGGGGCTTTAGGGCGCGCGCGCTTCTGTGGTACGCTGGACCTCTCAGAAGGAGGCTGCTATGTCCATAAAGTTGTCCGCCGATGTCGAGGCGCTCATCGCTGCCAAGGTTGAGAGCGGGGAATATCCCGACGCCGATACGGTCGTCCGGGCGGCCTTGCTTCAGTTGGACTACAGCATGGATCTCGCAGGCTGGGACCGGGAGAGCCTCGATCGCG
>DMER01000229.1:5539-12009 GCA_003451645.1 Alphaproteobacteria bacterium
GAACTGGAGGAAGAACTGGACCGCGAAGAGCAGGCCCAGGGCAAGTGAAACGGTACACGCTGTCGGAGTTGGCCAAGGCGGACCTCGCCAGCATCAAGGCTTATCTAAAAGTCGAAGCTGGAATTCCTGCTACTCGCCGGGTGTTGCATGACATCAGCAATGCGATTGAGCGCATAGGGTCCATGCCCGGCCTCGGTCATGTGCGCGAAGATTTGACAACGCTGCCCGTCAAGTTCTGGCAAGTCCGCGCCTACTTCGTGATCTATACCCCGCAGGCGAGGCCCATTGAAATCATCCGTATCCTGCATGCCTCGCGCGACATCCCGCGGCTCCTGGCGCCGCGCTGAAACCTTTGGCCAGATGGCGCCTTGCCGCTCTGCCTCCCAGACCCGCTTGCCAGATGACCAGCACATTGACGCCGTATTCAGACCACATTCAGGTGGCGCCGGTTAATCATGTCTCCATCGTCGCCGGGCAAAATGAGATCAAACGGCAAATCTAACACAGTTAATGTCACAACATTAACCATGTTATAGTTGTGATCAAGAGTACATCTGTGTGCTTTTTTGTTTGATAATAGTTCGGACGGCTCGTGTGATCGTCGCGTTTTATTTCGTAAAACCCACAGGAGACTCTCAAATGTCCACTCTGTCTGTCCCATCTACCGCTAACGCTTTTGGCCAAATCGGCCGCCGCCTAATGCTGCCGTTCCTGACCGCCATGTTGCTTGCCTTTGGCGTGCAAACGGTGATGGCGGCCCCAGCCCTCGCGTCGAGCTACCAGCAAGGCTACGCCAAGGGCAAGAAAACGGGCTTCAATCACGGTTATGAAGATGGCTACAAGGATGAATATCAGGCCTCCTACAATGATGCCTTGATGAGCCAATATTCCTATCGCAGCAATGGTCCCTCGGACTATGCCAAGGGTTACAAGGCCGGTTACAAGGTTGGCTACAAAAAGGGCTACAAGGCCGGCACGAATGATGGCGGCGCCGACGGGCATGTCGACGGGTCCCATGACCGGGATCAAATGCGCGGCGATATGCATGATCAGATGCGTGAGTGCATGCGCCACGGGACGTGCCACTGATCGGGCGTGATCTTTGAGGCATCCACCGAACCCCATCTCCCCCCAACGCGCGAGCGTTTGGGGGGAGCGCCCGCGAAGCGGGGAGGGGGGCACTTTGGCCGGTAAGCAACCCACCCAAGTCGTCACCCCGGAAACTGCGCCAGCAGTTGTCCGGGGCCTATGACCACCAACCCCGCAAGACAAAACCGCCAAAGGTGTTCATGGGTTCCGGGCTCGCCTCTGCGAGGCGCCCCGGAATGACGAGGAAAACGAGAAAACACATCTCCCCCCAAATGCGTCAGCATTTTGGGGGGAGCGCCCGCGAAGCGGGGAGGGGGCCTTTTCCAGCTCGCGCTTGCCCATCCTCAGCTGATCTGAAACCGGCGGCGGACGGCCAGCGCAAACAGGAACAGAAACACAATCGCGAACAGGCTTTGCACCACCGCCAGAGTGCGCACGCCAAAGCGCAAGCCCGGGCTATGATTTTGTAAGCAATAGGCAAGCGATGGGCTTTCGTCCTCACTGTCGAGGCAGCTTTGGTTATCTGTAAGGCCTTGTTGCGTGCCCAATTCCTTGCCGGCCTGGTCCTCCACCGCCTGAAACGGCCGGAACGTGGATGAGAGCGACAGATCAGCTGCCTCCCACAGCGCCGTTGCGACAGGTGCGCGGTACCCCACCGAAACGCCCAGGCACCAAAACGAGCCTGCGAACACGATCATCAACAAGACGGTGGCCAGAACTGGCCGCAAAATCGCCGCACCGAAATCGGCCACCCATTCATAGGCATAGGACGCATAGCGTTCGCCGCTGATCAGGCCCAATTGTCCGCGCCGGGCGAGGAGTTCAAACTTGAACAAGAGATGCTCCCGCGTCTTATTGGTTTGTTTAGCCATCTCTTGTTTGAGCACACGGCAGCCTCGTTCAATTTGGCGCGCCCGTATGGTCTTGAATTCCCGCCGCTTGGCTGGGATTTGTGCGTCAATGGCGGCAAGCTTGGACTTATACCCTTGGTCCTCCTGCCAATCGGCGAGCATGCCCAGGAAGCCGGTCACAAACCACGGATGCCGCTTGCGGGGGCGCAGTGCCTCCACTTTAGTGTCATCCCTTGCGCGCTGCGGCATGGCGTGATGCTGCGCAAAAACGGTATCCATGTCGCCTCGCCGCCACTTTGGATCAATGACCAGCACTGCATCATCCGCTACTAGTGGATGATGCAACGCATCCGGGATGACGCCCTTGCTTTGCTCCGTTAACGGAAGATCGTCCGATGGGGCTGAGTAGCCACCCTCGCCGACTTTTGTCTTCGCCTCCGCGCGTTGCTGCAAGAGTTGGTCGTATGCGGCGCGAACCTTTTGCCTTTCAGCTTCGGCCCACTCCTCCGCTTCGCCCTTGGCCGCTTCTTTCAATTCGTGCCAGAAGACTGCCGTAGCCGCCCTCTCTGGATCGCTGTACTTAGAGGTTCCCACCGGCGCATCGAACTGTAGGGGACGATAAAACTGTGCTCCATCAAAAGCGGCGAAAGCCTTAAAGCCCGATCCGCGGAAGCTCACAAAATCCTTGAACCGCGCGGCATTGAACGCAGAATGCCAATGATGTGGTCTTTCCGGCCACTTTATCCGGAAAAACACCGCAGCTCCTTCAAAAGACGCGCCCCCGAATGAAAGTCGCCCACGAAATTCTGCGTCTTGGAAATCTGCTGTATCCAAAAATAATGCGCCGTAAAATCTTGCATCGCCCAAGAAAATTGATCCTACGAATGCTCCTGCAAAAAAACTTGCAAAACTGAAATCTGTATTGCCAGAGAATGTCGCGCGATGGAAATAGGCTATACCACGAAAAACGGCATTATAGAATGTGGTATTATCCTTAAAATAGGCGAACCTAAAGGTGGTCCCAGCACCAATTACTGCGCGCGTTGCAAAGAAATTTTCGAGCCAAGCATGGTGCAAAACGGCAAGCAATGGAGCCATGTCAGACGTTCGAGGCAGAGTCCAACAATCCGCACCCAAGACCACCCCTCGCAGCTGGGCTCGCCCATCCTTTCCTCTGCTCCAGCCAGTACGGTAATCAACTTCGGTATGAATCGACTTGTCGATACGGAGTCGAAGGATAGCAGATAATCTAATCCTTTGGGTGGTTGTCCAAGCAGACTTCGCTGGGCTTCCGTCGGCCCAGGTCATGGGCACATGGGCTAGATGCCAGTACGCCCCATCGGGCGACTTGACCAATTCGCCCGCCGCCAGCATTTCCTCGTCGTTGCGGAATCTTGGAGCATCGTCCGGGCTCCCTGGGTCCCAGCGCCAGTAGTCTTGAAGCCGATACTCACCTCGGGCGCCCGTGGATCCTTCGGCGTCGCCCCATCCAGCGCTTTTCTTCTGAAGCCCAGGCCAAGAGAAATCTAGGGCGCGCCACTCGGCCCACCACGCCGCTTCCTGCGCCGCCTTTTCTTGCTCGCTTGCTGCCACGCCCCAGCCTCCCCAACCCACGATTGATGATTACCACGTCCTCACATTGTTCGCTACAAGCGACGCTCGAGGGATCAGGGGTAGGGGGCTCTAGGTCCAAAATTCGGTACCGCGCGCGCCGCCGATGCGGTAGTGTTGCCTCCATGAAACACGAGCGAATTTCGGTCGATCCAAACGTCATGGGCGGCAAGGCCTGCATCACCGGAACCAGGGTTCCAGTCCATATCCTCTTGGGGCACTTGGCATCCGGGGCCTCGGCGGCGGAGGTGCTGGCGGGCTATCCCTTTTTGTCGCCTGACGATCTCCAGGCGGCCATCGCTTATGCTGCATATTTGGTTGAGCACGAGGGCATCGTAGCGGCGTGAGCGCGCGGGACATGGCCTCGGGGCTACTATTTGACGAGTGCGTGGACCTGACTTTGGCAGTACCCGCATTCTCACCGCATGCCCAAATCGTACTGGTTCGCGACATTCTGCCCGGTGCAAATGATCACGTGGTGCTTGCAGATGCGCGATCGCGTGGGTTCATTCTGGTGACCGAGGATGCGGGCTTCGGCCGGCTCTTGTTTCACCTCAAGGCGCCAAGTCCCAAAGGGATAATCCTTATTGCTCTGGACCCGCTGCCTCGGCATGAGCGCTTGAAACGGCTAATGGTTATCGCAGCTCAGGCGCTAACCCATGCCCAGGGGGCATTCGTGACCATCGGACCAAAAACGGTCCGGACGCGGAAGTTGTGAGCCCTTTTGTGCGCGATTACCCTCAAATGCGCGAGGCGAAGGACTGCGGCTTGATGCCCGAAATAGAGAACACCTTCACCTCTCCGACACCTCCTCCGTCATGCTAGGATCGCACCCGGTTTGGTTGTTTTGTGGGTCAGAACGCAGGTGCCACGAAGAAATCGATTTTTTGAGGCCCTTTTTCGGAACGAAATGGCGGAAATGAACCAAAAAGAGCCGGATTTTTGTTTCGTTTGGTGTACTCTAGTTTCGTGTTTGCACCGTTGATGGCGCAATTTCCGCGGCGTTTCGGGTCCTGGACATCGCTTTTGTGACCTGTTCCAACTGATCGGCCATGCCCGCCCGCGATCTTGCCTTCATGATGCTCATTAACGCCATTTGGGGTTTGGCGATGATCCCGGCATCCGTGGCGTTGCAGCATTTCCCGCCGCTGGAGTTCACCGCGTTACGGTTTCTATTGCTCTCCTTGGTGCTGGCACCGGTTTTCTTGCGCTGGCGGCCGGGGCAGATGCGCATGGTGTTTCTGGCCGCGCTCACCGGCGGGACCTTGAACTTTGCCCTCCTGTTCCTGGGCGTCGCCATGGCGGGGGAGGTGGGGCCGGTTGCCATTGCGGGCCAGCTGGGCGTTCCCTTCACGACCATCCTGTCGATCTTCATCCTGGGCGAGGTTGTGCGCTGGCGGCGCTGGTCGGGCATTGCGCTGGCCTTTGCTGGCGTCACCGTGATCGGCTTTGACCCGCGGGTGCTCTCTTATTGGGATGGCTTTCTGGTGGTGGTCGCGTCGGCCTTTGTGGGCGCCGTGTCGTCCATCGTGATGCGCCAGATCCGCGATGTGCCGGTCTTTCAGTTGCAGGCCTGGATCGCTACTTTGTCCTGGCCCATGCTCCTGGTGATGTCGCTCGCCTTTGAGAGCCAGCACTGGGACAAGATCGTGACCGCGCCGTCGTCCGCCTGGACCGGTGTGCTCTATACGGCGCTCATGTCCTCGCTGGTCGCCCATGCCGGATTTTATTGGATGCTCCAGCGCTATGAGGTCTCCAAGATCACGCCGCTGACCACATTGGCGCCCCTTTTTACGGTTCTGT
Source organism: Alphaproteobacteria bacterium (assembly GCA_003451645.1). Taxonomy (GTDB): domain Bacteria; phylum Pseudomonadota; class Alphaproteobacteria; order Micropepsales; family Micropepsaceae; genus DMER01. Next base: position 10,894 of record DMER01000229.1, read on the forward strand.
TCGCCATCGCCATTCTGGGCGAGCCCTTGACGTGGCGCTTTGCCATTGGGGCCGCCATCACGCTTCTGGGCGTGTGGATCATCACCTTGCGCGAACCTGAAAAGATCAGAGGCCCTGCCATCCAATGACGATCATCCAGCGCCCTTCGCCCAATTTCGATGCGCGGCATCCGGACAAACCAGTCTCGCTCTTGGTCTTGCATTATACGGGCATGGAGAGTGCTGAGGCCGCACTGGCGCAGCTGACCAATCCGGCCGCCAAGGTGTCCTCGCACTATACGATCGATGAGGACGGCACAGTCTATCAGCATGTCGATGAGGCGCAGCGCGCCTGGCATGCCGGGCGCTCCTATTGGCGCGGGGAGAGCGACGTCAATGCGATCTCCATCGGGATCGAGATCGTCAATCCTGGCCATGAGTTCGGCTACCGGCCTTTTCCAGACGCGCAGATCGCCGCTGTGATCGCCTTATCCAACACCCTCATTGGCCGGTATAACATCCCGTTCTTTGGCGTTGTGGGCCATAGCGATATCGCCCCTTTGCGCAAACAAGATCCGGGCGAGAAGTTCCCCTGGCAGCACTTGGCAAAGGCGGGAGTTGGCGCCTGGCCGCAGATGTGGTGGCGCGATGGCGGCCCAGGCTTTGCGATGGGTGCGCGCGGGTGGCGGGTGCGGGAGGCGCAGCGCGCGTTGCTGCGGACCGGCTATCTTTGTCCCGCCCATGGGGAGATGGACAAAGCGACGGTTGCGGTCGTGCGCGCCTTTCAGCGCCGGTACCGGCAGGGGCGCTGCGATGGGATCCTCGATGGCGAGACACGCGGTTTGATCTATGCGGTCGCGGCCTTGGCGCATGAGTGTGCTTGACGCCAGTTGATGCGAAGCGCACATCTAGTTGACGGTTCAGCACGCTGGATGGCTGCTGCCCCGCCTGTAAAGGGCCTCTAGTTTCGCGTTTGGTGCGGTTTAGCTGGGTCCTTTACTGGCGGGGTGGAGGAAAGTCCGGGCTCCACGGAGACATGGCGGCGGGTAACGCCCGCCGGGGGCGACCCTAGGGATAGCGCCACAGAAAGCAAACCGCCGGCATCTATGGCCGGTAAGGGTGAAAGGGTGCGGTAAGA
>DMER01000229.1:12319-12696 GCA_003451645.1 Alphaproteobacteria bacterium
CCGGGTCGGTCGCGCGAGGCGCCTGGCAACAGGCGTCCCAGAGGAATGGCCATCCAAAAATCCTGGCGACAGGGTTTGGGACAGAACCCGGCTTATAGGCGTGCTGAACCGCCTCTTCTCAAGAATTTGTGCTTGGTCGCAACTGTGCAGCCATATCTTGCGCATGTGCATGGTTCGTTCTGGCTTTAATCCAATCTTAAGACCGCGCGTTAAGGTCTTGAATTTGCTTGATCTTGCATTGACTCCCAATTCCACCCAAGTTATACCAATTCATCCCATTCCCTCTTGAGAGCCGCAGAGTGCGGCCCATCAGGACGTCCGCAGGCGGACGAATGGCGGAGAGACAGTGTGGCCAGGACCCTTAGGCAAGTCTTACC
>DMER01000229.1:12887-13079 GCA_003451645.1 Alphaproteobacteria bacterium
CCCTTAGGCAAGTCTTACCCGCAAGGCCGTGTTCGCCATGAACACGCCGGACCTGTTCGCCGCAAATTTCGAAAAGCCCGTCGATGGCAAAGGCCGCGTCTCAGTTCCGCCGAGATTTAGAGCCATGCTGAAGGATCAAAGCTTTGACGGGCTTTATGTGCGGCGGCATTTGAATGAGCCAGCGCTGGAATG
>DMER01000229.1:13283-13543 GCA_003451645.1 Alphaproteobacteria bacterium
GAATGAGCCAGCGCTGGAATGCGGGGGAGCCGCTTGGCTCAATGAGGCGAACGGACTGGTCGCGGGGCTCGATCCGTTCTCGGACGAATTGGAAGACGTGCGGATGGCGATGATGGGGGATGCCGAGATGCTGGCCTTCGATCCAGAAGGCCGGGTCACACTGCCCCGGGAGCTGATGGACTTTACCGGTATCTCGGGCAAAGCGCGGTTCGTCGGCATGCAGACCTATTTCATGATCTGGCAGCCGGAACGGTATGCGG
>DMER01000229.1:13763-14209 GCA_003451645.1 Alphaproteobacteria bacterium
CCGGGCGGAAATGGCCCGTGCGCGTCTTACCGCCCGCGTCGCAGCGCGCAAGGCGCAGGGCGGGACCCAATGACCAAGTCCGTCCATACGCCCGTGCTCTTGAGCGAGGTGCTGGCGGCGCTGGCACCGAAAGATGGTGAGCTGTTCGTAGACGGAACATTTGGCGGGGGCGGCTATACACAAGCCCTTCTCGCGGCGGCGGATTGCAGGGTTGCGGCTCTTGATCGCGATACCAGCGCGATTGCCGCTGGGCAGTCCTTGCAAAGGCGATTTGCGGACCGCCTGGTCTTGTCGCACGGAGTTTTTAGCGAGATGGAATCCCTTCTCGCGGCGCAGGGAATTCAAGCTGTAGATGGTGTCGCTTTGGATGTTGGCGTCTCCTCTGATCAGATCGAAACGCCTGCGCGCGGCTTTTCATTCATGGCCGATGGACCGCTCGACATGCG
>DMER01000229.1:14481-14672 GCA_003451645.1 Alphaproteobacteria bacterium
GTCGATCAGCTTGCCAATATCTTTTGGACCTTTGGCGAAGAGCGCCGTTCCCGCGCTATTGCACGCGCCATCGGCGAGGCGAGGGCAGTGCAGCCGGTCACCCGCACCCTGGAGCTTGCGGACATCTGTACACGGATTGCCGGGCGGCAGGATGGTGCGGCCCACCCGGCGACCCGGACGTTCCAGGCCTT
>DMER01000229.1:14951-25397 GCA_003451645.1 Alphaproteobacteria bacterium
CTCTTCCGATCTGCTTGGCGAGCTTCTGCAAGGGCTGGCAGCCGCAGAGCGCCTTCTCAAGCCGAAGGGCCGGTTGGCCGTAGTGACATTTCACTCGCTCGAAGACCGCATTACCAAACGCTTCTTAGACGCCCGCTCGGGCCATGTTAGCAACCCCTCCCGCCATGCACCGGCCGTACGCGCGGCCGCTGTGGTGCCGTCATTCGTGCTGCAGCAACGCGGCGGAACCGGGCCATCGCAGGACGAAATCGCCCGCAATCCGCGTGCCCGTTCCGCACGTCTGCGTTCGGCGACGCGCACCAACGGCCCCGCCCATCCGCTCGAACCCGCCCTCCTCAAACTCAACCCGGAGATTCGGTCATGATCCGGCTTGCCATCGCCTTGAGCCTCGCCGTTCTTATCGGCCTTGCCTATCACGTCTATCAAGGCGCGACGTTGACGCGCCAGCGCGAGGCGGAGCTGGCCCAGATCAAAACCCAGATTGTCGAGGAGGCCGCGAAGATCCGTGTGCTGAAGGCTGACTGGGCCATGCTCAATGCACCGGATCGCTTGCACAGATTGGCGACGCAGCATCTGGCTCTGTCGGCAACGGTGCCGCAGCAATTTGTTCAATTCGCCAATTTCGCGAACCGGCCGGGCACCAAAATTGCGGGGCAAGGGGCGGGGGCTCTGACGCGCCCTGCGCATGTCAACCGTGCTGTACAGACCACTCATTAGCCTGGAGCGCCGTCATGTATAATCCTGACCGCGATCAGTTCCACATCAACGAGCCCGAGCCCAAACATGTGCGCCGGGCGCGGATCAGGCTCATGATTGCCGCGGGCATGTTCGCCCTCATCTTTGCAGTGCTTGCCGGGCGTCTCGTCCAGCTGACATTGGCGCCTCGCGATGCGGCCTCGCAGTCCGGAAAAGCCGGTGCGGCGCAAACCGCGTGGCGGCGGGACATTACTGACCGGCATGGACAAATCCTGGCGACCGATCTCAAAACATCATCCTTGTTCGCGGATGCCCGATATGTCTGGGATGCGCAGGAGATCACCGCCAAGGTCTTACAGATTTTCCCGGACCTCGACGCCTCGCAAGTCCACGCGCGCCTCGCATCCCGGCAGGCGTTTGTGTGGATCAAACGGCAAATCACGCCGGCGCAGCGCGAGGCGGTCTACCGGTTGGGCTTCCCGGCGCTGGGCTTCAGGGACGAGCCACGGCGCGTCTATCCGCTAGGCGCACTTGCGGCCCATGTTCTGGGGTATGTCGGTGTCGACAACCAGGGCCAAGCGGGACTTGAGCGGGGATTGAACGATCGTTTGCTTGACCCTCAGCGCACAACGGAATGTCTCGCACTATCGATCGATGCACGCGCGCAATATGCCGTCGAGGCAGAGTTGCAAGCGGCAATTCAAACCTTTGGTGCGCTTGGTGCAGCTGGTGTCGTCATGGATGTGCATACGGGCGAGATCCTGGCCCTTGCCTCCCTACCCGATTTTGATCCGAATAGTCCGCCAGCACCTGATGACGAGGTCCTCTTTAATAGAGCAGCGCAAGGCGTCTATGAAATGGGCTCGACCTTCAAGACTTTTACGACCGCGATGGTCTTGGACAGCGGGAAGGCGGGCCTCAACACTCTGTTTGATGCGCGGGCGCCCTTGGCGGTCGGCCGGTTCCGCATCAGCGATTTTCACCCCCAAGCCCGAAAGTTGACGACGGCGGAGGTGTTCGAGCATTCGTCCAATATTGGATCGGCGCGTATGGCTATGCTCGTGGGCATCGACGGGCACCGGGAGTTCCTTGGCAAATTGGGGCTTCTCAACCGTGTTGCGTTTGAACTTCCGGAAGCGGGTGCGCCACAAGCCCCGAGGCGGTGGAGCCACCTGCATTCCATGACGATCTCGTATGGTCACGGCGTCGCCGTCAATGCAGTGCAGCTCTCGGCTGCTGCTGCGGCGATGGTCAATGGTGGACGCCTCCATAGGCCTTCAGTGCTCCGCAAACCGGCAGGTCAAACGGCCGGCGGGGAGCAAGTGATCTCCGAGCGCACAAGCGCGCAAATCCGCGATTTGCTGCGCGCTGTGGTGACAAAGGGGACCGGCAAGCAAGCAGAAGTCGCGGGTTATCCAGTGGGCGGCAAGACGGGCACCGCTGAGAAGCCTCGCAATGGCGGCTATGCGGAGTCGGCGCTTCTCACATCATTTTTGGCCAATTTCCCGGCGCACAAACCGCGATATTCGGTCCTGGTCATTTTGGACGAGCCCAAGCCTACAAAGAACACTTATGGTTATGCGACGGCGGGTTGGAATGCCGCACCGGCCGCGGGAAAGATCATCGCGCGCCTGGGACCCATCTTGAATGTTGAGGTGACAACTGCTGAGGCTGGCGCCAGTCCGCAGACTGACAACATCAAAAGACACTAAAGTTGGTTGCATGAAGCTCCGAGCCTTGACCCATACGCCACTGGCCAGCGACCCGGAGATTAGCGGTCTGTCGAGTGACAGCCGTACTGTACGCCATGGCGATTTGTTTGCAGCACTTGCGGGTGTCAAGGCCGACGGCGCGGCGTTTCTGCCGCAAGCCTTTGCCAAAGGCGCCGCGGCGGCGCTGGTGAGTTATGCTCATCGCGGGGCGGTACCGGAAGGTGCCTGCGTCATTGCTGACGCAAATCCTCGCAGCCGGTTGGCGCAGATCGCTGGGCGGTTCTTCGCGCACGCGCCCGCATTCATTGCCGCGGTCACTGGTACGAATGGGAAGACTTCGGTCGCCAACTTCCTGCGCCAGATCTGGGCGCATGCGGGCCTGAAGGCCGCGAGCATGGGCACGGTCGGCGCGATCACGCCCAACGGCGTCCTGCCGTTGCAGCATACGACCCCTGATCCCATCGTGCTGCACCAGATGATGCAGACGCTGAGCAATCAGGGCATCAGCCATGTGGCATTGGAGGCCTCCAGCCATGGCTTGGACCAAAGCCGGCTGGACGGCTTGGAGATTGCCGTTGCGGGGTTCACCAACCTCACCCGTGATCATTTAGATTACCACGCCACGATCGAGGCCTATCGCGCAGCCAAGGCGCGGCTCTTTGCCGAGGTGCTGGCGCCCGGCCGGACAGCGGTGATCAACAACGACAGTCCTGAGGCGCAGGCATTGTTGGCGCTGTGCCGCGCGCGAGGACAAAATGTTCTGACAGTTGGTGAGGCCAGAGGGAGCGCTCTTCGGTTGGCTCAACGACAGCCTGAGGGACTGGGACAGCGCCTAAGGCTCAGCTGGGCTGGGCGCGACTATGATCTTTTGTTGCCTCTGGCGGGAGGCTTTCAGTCCTCTAACGTGCTTGTCGCGGCGGGGATGGCCCTAGCGTCGGGCACTCACCCCGACGGAGTCTTTGAAAGCTTAGGAAGCCTTAAAGGGGCTCCGGGGAGGCTTGAGAGGGTCGCTGTCCATCCCAATGGCGCCGCGATCTATGTGGACTATGCCCATACGCCCGATGCCATCGAGACGGCGATTGCGGCACTGCGGCCGCACACATCCGGGCGGTTATGGATCGTCTTTGGGTGCGGCGGGGATCGCGATCCCGGCAAGCGGCCCCTGATGGGGGCTGCCGCGAGCGCTGCGGATGAGGTTATTGTCACTGACGACAACCCGCGCAGCGAGGACCCGTCCACGATCCGCAAGGCAGCCCTCGCGGGCGTCACCCGCCCCGCACGCGATATTGGAGATCGCGCGCAAGCTATTCGCGAGGCGGTTGCGCATCTAGCGGCAGGCGACATCTTGATCATTGCCGGCAAAGGCCATGAGACCGGCCAGACCATGGGTGGCCAAACGCGCCACTTCGATGATAGCGAGGAGGCCCGCGCGGCAGTCGCGGAGCTAGGAGGGCAGACATGATGGCGGTGGACCGGGCCGAACCCTTGTGGTCGGCAAACGCTGCTGCGGACGCGAGCGGCGGACGCCTCGTTGGGGCTGGCGGATGGGCAGCAAACAGCATCTCAATCGATACGCGCAGCCTGCAGCCAGGGGCTCTCTTTGTTGCTCTGCCGGGCGAGACACGCGACGGCCATAGCTTTGTGGCCGATGCCTTTGCCAGAGGGGCTGCCGCTGCATTGGTTGCTCAGGTTCCAGAAGGCTTGCCGAGCAGCGCGAGCCTTTTGGTGGCGGACGATACGTTGGCGGCGCTGGAGCGAATGGGCCGGACCAGGCGTGCGGCATCGCCTGCGCGCGTCATTGGTGTTACAGGCAGTGCGGGTAAGACGTCCACAAAGGAAGCTCTCCGGATCATGCTGTCAGAGCAGGGGCTGACCCATGCGTCTGCCGCCTCGTTCAACAATCACATTGGCACGCCACTGACGATGGCGCGCATGCCTGCGGACTCAGAATTTGCGGTCATTGAGATCGGTATGAACCATGCCGGCGAAATCCGGGCCTTGGTGCCGGTGGCGCGCCCTCATGCGGCTATTGTCACGACGATTGCTGCCGCGCATTTGGAGAATTTTGGCAGTCTGGAGAAGATCGCCGATGCCAAGGCCGAAATTTTTGAGGGCCTGGTTCCCGGCGGTGCCGCAGTGATCAATGCCGACAATCCATATTGCCACCGCCTGAAGTCGCATGCCCAACGCCTTGATGCGCGGATTGTGACCTTTGGCCGGTCTGAAGCAGCGTCCGTGCGTTTGCTCGATGTCCGCAGCTATGGCGGCTTTTCTGAGTGCCAAATCGCCATAGATGGTACCCTGATCCGCTACAGACTTGCCTCACCTGGCGCTCACCTGGCTTTGAATTCCGCAGCTGCATTGGCAGCCGTTTGGGCCATTGGCGCCGATCCGGTAAGAGCAGCCGCCGCGCTGTCGGCCTTCAAGCCTGTCAGCGGGCGCGGGGACCGTCAGGTCATTCTGGGGCCCACTGGCGCGTTCACTCTTATAAATGAGAGCTACAATGCCAACCCTGCCTCCATGGCCGCGGCATTCGCGCTCTTGGCGATCCAGCCGGTGGGCGAGGGTGGCCGGCGCATCGCGGTTTTGGGCGATATGCTGGAACTTGGCGCGTCTTCGCCACAATTGCATGCCTCTTTGAGTGCGGGGATCGACGCTGAAGGCATAGACGCTGTGTTCGCCTGTGGCGCGATGATGAGAAATCTTTGGGATGCCCTTGATTCCGCCAAAAGAGGGCATTACGCCGCTGATGCCGAGGAGTTGGCCCGGATACTGCCTGACGAAGTGCGTTCGGGGGATGTGGTCATGGTGAAGGGTTCAAACGGATTGAAAATGATCCGTGTGGTCGACGCCCTCCGGCGGTTACAGCGTGCGGCATCTTAAGGTCTAGCGCTTTATAAGGGGGGCGCAGTTCCATGCTTTATCACTTGCTTGTGCCGTTGGTTGATGAGTTTCAGCCGTTCAATTTGTTTCGCTATCTGACGTTCCGCAGCGGCGGCGCCATGATCACAGCGCTGCTGATGAGTTTTATGCTGGGGCCTTGGCTGATCCAATGGCTCAAGCAAAAGCAGGGCAAGGGACAGCCTATCCGCGAGGATGGCCCGCAGCGTCACATTTTGGAGAAGAAGGGCACGCCCACGATGGGCGGCTTCTTGATCCTGCTGGCCCTCACTGTTTCAACACTGCTGTGGGCTGACCTGACCAATGGTTACGTGTGGGCAGTACTCGGGGTCACGATTGGATACGGGCTGATTGGCTTTTGGGATGATTTCCTGAAGGTCACAAAGCGCTCGCCGGCCGGTGTCTCGGGCCGTGTCAAGCTCTTGGGGCAGGCTGTCATCGGCGTCGTGGCAGTGTTCTTCATCATGCAGATGCACCCGGCAACGCCTGCGCCCGATGGCGGCCCCGCTTTGGCAGGGGCTGTGGCTGTTCCATTTTTCAAGGAATATGTGATCTCGATGGGGCCTTACTACATCCTGTTTGGTTTGTTGGTGGTCGTTGGGGCATCGAATGCTGTGAACATCACCGATGGATTGGATGGATTGGCCATCGTCCCGGTCATGGTCGCAGCAGCCAGTTTCGGCTTGATTGCCTATCTCGTAGGCAATGCGATTTTTTCCAACTATCTCCAGATCCACTTCGTGCCCGGCACGGGTGAACTCTCCATTCTGTGCAGTGCGTTGCTTGGTGCTGGTTTGGGCTTCCTTTGGTTCAACGCGCCGCCAGCCATGGTTTTCATGGGCGATACAGGCTCGCTGGCGTTGGGCGGCATGCTGGGTGCGATCGCGGTGGCGGTCAAACATGAGCTGGTGCTGGCGATCATTGGCGGCTTGTTCGTGGTTGAGGCCATCAGCGTGATCGTGCAGGTCATCTCGTTCAAGCTGACCGGCAAGCGCGTCTTCCGTATGGCGCCGATCCATCATCACTTTGAGCAGCTGGGCTGGCGAGAGCCCACCATCGTCATCCGGTTTTGGATCATCGCTGTGGTGCTGGCCCTGATCGGTCTGTCCACCTTGAAGCTGAGGTAGCCGCATGATCCCTGTCTCGACCTTCTCAGGCAAGACCGTGGCCGTGTTCGGCCTCGCGCGCAGTGGGCTTGCCGCAGTGAAGGCGTTGCGGGCGGGGGGCGCTCGCGCCGTGTGCTGGGACGATAAACCGGCTGCCCGAGAGCAGGCTCTCGCTCTGGGCGGGGAAGTCATGGCGCTGAGCGATATGTCGTGGGACGGGATCGATGCATTGGTCTTGTCACCTGGAATTCCCTTGACCCATCCAGCGCCGCACCCGGCGGTGCTTGCGGCCCAAGCGGCCGGTGTCGAGGTCATCGGAGACACGGAGCTCTTCTTCCGGGAGCTTGCGCAATTTGGACCCGGCAGACCAAAGGTCGTGGCGGTCACGGGGACCAACGGTAAGTCCACCACCACAGCCTTAATCGGCCACCTTCTGAGCAGGGCAGGTTATGATGTGGACGTCGGTGGCAATATTGGACGGCCGGTGCTCGATTTGCCGGCACTGCAGGCGGGACGGGTCTATGTCCTCGAACTGTCGTCGTTTCAGTTGGACCTGACGCCCTCATGCGCTCCCGCTGTTGCGGTGTTGTTGAACATTACGCCCGATCATTTGGACCGTCACGGCAGCATGGATCGCTATGCCGCCGCCAAGGCCTCGATCTTCAAGAACCAAGGACGCAGCGACCTGGCAGTCATTGGTGTGGACGACCCTTACTGTGCCGATCTTTGCACGCGGACCTTGTCGCGCGCGGTTCAGCATGTCTGCCCTGTGTCGTCGGGCAAAGTGCTCGGCCGCGGTGTCTATGCCATCGAGGGGCGGCTGTTTGACGGCGAAGGGACCGCCACGCGGGAGATTTGCGATCTGCGGCAGGCACCCAATCTGCCCGGCGCGCATAATTGGCAAAACGCGGCCGCCGCTTATTCTGCCGTAACCCCTTTTCTTCGGGAACCAAGGGAGGCCGCACAAGGGCTGTTGACCTTTCCTGGTTTGGCACACCGGATGGAGCAAGTAGGGCGCATCGGCCGCGTTATGGTTGTCAATGACAGCAAGGCCACAAATGCCGACGCGGCGGCGAAGGCGCTCGGGTGCTATCAGGACATCTATTGGATCGCGGGCGGCAAGGCCAAGGATGGCGGGGCGCAAGGCCTGGAGGCCTTTGCGAAGCACATCGCGAAGGCTTATTTGATCGGTGATGCGGCAAGCCTCTTCGCGCGCCAGCTGTCGGCACATATGCAGACTTCCATCGAAAGCACACTAGAGGCGGCCATGCGCGCGGCGGTCAATGACGCGCTCGCCTCGCAGGCCAGCGCACCGGTCGTTTTGTTGTCGCCGGCCTGTGCCTCGTTCGACCAGTTCCGTGACTTCGAGCATCGTGGCGATGAGTTTAAGCGTTTGTTCACCCTCTTGGCCGAAGACATAAGGCTAAAAGGGGCCGCATAAACCAATGGCGACTTTTCTGTCGCGGACTGACCGCAGCCGTATTGCCCGATGGTGGTGGACTGTCGACCACTGGACCCTTGCGGCCGTCATTGGCCTGCTGGCCATTGGCGTTCTTCTGTCATTCGCCGCGAGCCCCGCCGTGGCCGCACGCTATGAGTATGAGCCCTTTCATTTCGTCTACCGGCATTTAGCCTTTCTTGCTCCGTCATTGGCGGTCATCTTGGTGCTGTCCCTGCTGGACCCCAAGGATTTGTTGCCCTTCGCGCTGGCGCTTCTGATCGCAGGTTGGGCCTTGATGGGGTTGACGCTTGTCGCGGGGACCGAAATCAAAGGCGCGACGCGATGGCTAGAGTTCGGCGCGATCAAGATCCAGGCCTCTGAGTTCATCAAGCCGGGGCTCGTCGTCGTGTTGGCGTGGCTCTTGGCTCGGCAGGGCCATCGCAATGGGGCAGGGGCTTTTGTGCTGGCGATTTGCGCTTATGGCGTCACTACCGCGCTTTTGATGCTGCAGCCTGACTTTGGGCAAACACTTCTCATCACCGTGACCTTTGGAGCCCTTTTGTTCTTGTGGGGGTTGTCCTGGGTATGGATTGGAAGCCTTGCTGCGGCTTTGGGCGGGGGCGCGTATCTCGCCTATCACGGGCTTGCGCATGTGCGTGACCGGGTGGACCGCTTTCTAGACCCTTCCAAGGGCGATCAGTTCCAAGTGGATACAGCCCTTGCGGCCATCACAAACGGGGGACCAGCAGGGGTGGGTCCAGGAGAGGGCAAGTTGAAGTATATTCTGCCCGACGCACACACAGATTTTGTGTTTGCCGTTGCGGGCGAAGAATTCGGTATGATGGCCGGATTGCTCGTGATTGCGTTATTCGCACTGGTTGTGATCCGCGCGCTTTGGCGTGCAACACTGGAGCGGGATCGTTTTGTACAGCTTGCCGCGGCAGGTCTTGGGGCACTTTTCGGCTTGCAAGCGATCATTAACATTGCTGTCAATGTGCATCTCATTCCGGCAAAAGGGATGACCCTGCCCTTTGTTTCCTATGGAGGCTCCTCGATGCTGGCGCTCGCGGTCACTGTGGGCATGTTCCTGTCGCTGACACGGCGGCGGCCCAGCGTCGGACCCCGGCAGTAATGGCTGGCCGTCAACCCATCGTGCTGTCCGCCGGGGGCACAGGCGGGCACCTGTTCCCAGCGCAAGCATTGGGCGCAGAGCTGTCCAGGCGCGGATGGAAACTCATTCTGATGACCGATCCGCGCGGGCACAATTACGCGCAAGCGTTTCCATCGGCCGAGATAGTTACGGTTCCCTCGGCGACCTTCGCTGGGCGCAGCCTGTTTGGAAAGGCTGCAGCCCTATTCACTCTGGGCCGCGGAATGTTGAGCGCCTCAGCGCAATTGGGGCGCATCGCCCCGGCAGCTGTGGTGGGGTTTGGCGGCTATCCAAGCCTGCCAACACTTTATGCGGCATCGAGGCGCGATCTGCCTACCCTGGTGCATGAGCAGAACGCCATTCTGGGGCGGGTGAACCGCTACTTGGCGCCCCGCGTGAGCATCATTGCCGCCAGCTTTGAGGGAATGGAGCGCGTTCCGTCCTCCGCTCAAGGCAAAGTCGTGGTCACTGGCAATCCGGTGCGCGAGACGATCCTTGCGCTCACTGAACTCGCCTATCTGCCGCCCAATGCCGGCGACCGCCTGACAGTGCTTGTCTTCGGCGGCAGCCAAGGCGCGCGCGTGCTGAGCCAAATCGTTCCAAAGGCGGTTGGGCAGTTGCCTGAGGCGTTGCGGGGACGACTGCGCATCGAACAGCAATGCCGGCCGGAAGACCTCAATGCGGTGAGGGCTGCCTACGAACAGAGCGGTGTGACACATGAGCTTGCGCCATTCTTCAGCGATATGGGCGAGCGGCTTACCCGGGCGCATCTGGTGATCTCGCGCGCCGGGGCATCGACGGTGACCGAGCTCACCGCATTGGGCCGCCCGGCGATCCTCATCCCCTATCCCTTTGCGATGGATGATCATCAGTCCGCCAATGCGCGGGTCCTGGCAGATCGTGGCGGAGCAATCATGGTGCCGGAGAAGGCCCTGACCGCTGAAAGCCTGACCCAAACCCTTGTGCGCTTGGTGGCACAGCCAGAGCAGTTGACCAAGCTCGCGCACACTGCGCGTTCGCTCGGAAGGCCGGGTGCCACCACTGCGTTGGCAGATGCCGTGGAAGGGCTGGCTCTGCGCGCCGTATCGAAAACCACCAAGAGCAGTGCTGGAGATCGCGCGTGAGCCGCTTACCTTTACAAACGGGCCCCGTTCACTTCATCGGTATCGGCGGGATCGGCATGAGCGGCATCGCCGAGGTCATGCATAATCTCGGCTATCGCGTCCAGGGCTCTGATCAAAGCGACAGCGCCAATGTGAAGCGCTTGCGCGATCAGGGCATCCCAGTCGCCATCGGGCACAAAGCGCAGAACCTTGGAGCAGCCGAAGTGGCTGTGGTCTCCGCGGCAGTGCGGCCTGACAATGTGGAATTGATGGAGGCCCGCGCGCGGTTGATGCCTGTGGTCAAACGCGCGGAGATGCTGGCGGAGCTGATGCGGCT
>DMER01000229.1:25598-25727 GCA_003451645.1 Alphaproteobacteria bacterium
ATGCTGGCGGAGCTGATGCGGCTAAAGCAAGCCGTGGCAATCGCGGGCACGCATGGCAAAACCACGACGACAACAATGGTCGCTACACTTCTCGATGCCGCCGCATTCGACCCGACGGTCATCAATGGC
>DMER01000218.1:0-10399 GCA_003451645.1 Alphaproteobacteria bacterium
AAGGGCGCGCGGCTGTCATGCAACGTCACGCTGCCTGGCCGCCTCTTGGTCCTGGTCCCCAAACAGCGGGAGATCACGCTGTCGAGGCGCATCGTGGATGAGGATGACCGCGCGCGCCTAACGGCCACGATGGCCCAAGTCATGGCGCGGCCGGGCATGGAGCCTTTGGGTGTCATCATGCGCACAGCCGCTCTCAAAGCGCCCCTCGAGGAACTTTGCGCCGACGTTGATGCGCTGATGGATTTGTGGAAGGCGATCCAGGTGCGTGGGCGCATGATGAACAAGCCTGGCATCCTGCACCGTGACCTTGATGCGGTGCAGCGCTGCCTGCGCGATACGGTGGATGAAGAAACGGTCCGCGTACTGATCGATTGCCCTCTGGCGTTGGGCGCGGCGCGAGCTTATGCGGAGCGCGTGATGCCTGATGCTGCGGCCAAGATCGTGGCCTTTCGCGGGCCACATCCCTTGTTCGACTTGCACAATGTCGAGGCGCAAATCGAGACGCTGTTGCAGCCGCGCGCAGGGCTTCCCTCTGGCGGATGGATCACGATTGAGACGACCGAAGCATTGACGGCGATTGATGTGAACTCGGGGAGCTACACGGCAGGGTCTGGCCTGGAAGCAACCTCTGTCGTGACCAATATGGAAGCCGCGGCCGAGATCGGGCGGCAGCTGCGTCTGCGCGGCATTGGCGGGGTGATTGTTGTGGACTTCATCCACATGACCGACCCCGGCAATATCCAGAAGGTCCTTGATACGCTGAACCAAAGTCTTTGCGAGGATCGCGTACCCACGCAAATGTCGGGCATGTCGCAATTTGGGCTGGTGGAGATTACCCGCAAGCGCGTCCGCGAACCGTTGGACAAGCTCCTGACCGAGGATTGCTCACCCTGCCGCGGCTCAGGCCGCATGCGCACTGTGGCAACGGTTGCCAATGCGGCGCTGCGCCGGATCGTTCGTGAGGCGCGGGCGAATCCTGGCCGCAAATTGGTCGCCTATGCTGCACCCGATGTCGTGGCCTGGGTCCAGGGCCTGGGCGAGGAGACGATGCGGATCGTGCGCCTCCGCCTGGGTGCTGAGGTCAGATGGGAAGCGCGGTGTGAATTTTCTCGCGACAGCTTCGACGTCGCGGTGGATGCGCGATAATGGTTAGTGCTTCGAAACCGGGCGCAGGCAGCTGCCCTGTTTGCGCCAAGCCGCGGGATACCAAATTCAAGCCCTTTTGCTCCAAGCGCTGCGCAGATGTCGACCTGAACCGCTGGCTCTCCGGAAACTATGCTATCCCTGCCTCTCCCGATGATGACGCGCAAGACAGCGGCGAAGCGGACGGCAAGCCGTGATGGCCTGGGCGGCCAGGGACGCCGCCCAAGCCGGTCTAAGCCTTAGTGCCAGTGGCGGTTATAGTGCCGGTAATAGTGATGCCGGTAATGCTTGCGCGCATAGTGGCGATAAGGGCGGTACTTATACCCATAGTGCCGGTGATAAGGGCGATAGCCGTAATGATAGGCGCGATACGGCCGATAGTGCTTGTAGTGATTGTGATGCTTGTAGTGTTTGTAGTGCGAGTAGCCGTAAGAATAATGCCGGTGATGGCCGGCATTGGCAGGCGCGGTGATCGCAAACGAGGCCACGAATAGGGCCACGACTGCTGCCACCCACTTGACGGAACGGATCATGGGAGACCTCCAAGGGTTACACGGTGCTCGATTTGAACACCGCGTTAACGATACGGCACGAGGCCTGCCTTGGTTTAGCAACACCTGAATCACGTTTCTGTTCAATCGCGGAAGGTGAATAGATCACGCGCTGCGGCCACGCGCGTCGACGGGCCAAAGCGACACCAGGCGATCACCATCCATCACATGGTAGTGGCTGTAGAGATTGACCGTCGGGTCGCAATGCGGCGTGACACAGCGCAAGCGGCTGCCTGGCTTCAAGGCGTGCTCAGGCTGGGCGAATAGCACTCCGCCTTGTTCATCGCCGAAGAAGAAGTATTTGGCACCCTCCGGCGCGCCCGAATGAATTGGTGGCGGTCCCGCCTCCGTCGCAAAGCTTTTGAGCCCCGCATCTGTCGTCGCAATGCCCGGATGATTGGCGCTTATGACCGAGGTCTCAACAAATAATGACGTCTGCAAATCCACGCGATTCTGCGGGCCCGTTTCCACGTCGTTGTATTCGCGGTCCATGAAGACATAGGACCCAACCTGCAGCTCTGTGAAAAGCTGCGCCTCGACATCGATGGCAAAGGTCCCAGTGCCGCTTCCCGATATGATCTCGCACGCGATCCCCTTGGCGGCCACCTGGTCACGCAGCGCCGCGACCGGCTCAAGCGCGCGCAAACCTTTGCTGCGCCGCTCTGCGAAATCATTGATATGCTGAAGATGCCCGCCATAGGCCTGCAGGCCCCGGAAGCGCAGGGCAGGGTGCCGCATGACAAAGGTGATTAGGCCCAACGCTGCAGGGCCTGGCGCTATACCCGTCCGGTGCAAGCCGATGTCGAGATCGATCAGCACATTGAGAGGATGGGCAGCCCCCGCGGCCGCGTCCGCCAGGCCTTGCGCGCCATCAACACTATCGGCCACGACAAGCAAATCTGATGCATCTTGGTGAAGCCGGGCGAGCCGATCCAATTGCGGGCGAGACACAATTGGCGACGTGATGAGGAGTGGCCCGATTCCGGCTGCATGCAGCGCCTCTGCTTCACCTAGTTTCGCTACGCAGATGCCGATAGCCCCGGCGCCAAGCTGCAGCCGCGCAATCTCGGCCGATTTGTGCGTCTTGGCATGCGGGCGCAGTTTGACGCCGCGATCAGCGGCAAAGGCTGCCATGGCGCGGACATTGGCCTCAAAAGCGGCCTTCTCCAGCACAAGAGCCGGTGTCGATAGATGCGCGCGCGCATCCGCCTGGCCCACAAGATGCGCATTGGGATGCGGCGCAAGAGCAAATTTCATGGCAAGGTCTCACCATCAAACGTTCCAGGGACATGAAGCATCGCATGCAGATCATCTATTCGCCAGCCCACCGCCGCCATGCTGTCGCCACCGAATTTGACGGTGTGAAATTGATCCCGGCCTATGAAGTGCCAGAACGCGCCGAGGCGGTGTTGCAGGCGTTGTCGGACCGGCGGCTTGGCGCCATCCGGTCTCCGGAACCTTTCGGCCTTGGACCAGTCGCGCGCGTGCATGATCAGGCTCTGATCCGTTTTCTGGAAACGGCCTTTGCCAAATTCGTCAAGAAACATGGCGCGGATGTGCGCGAGGCCTATCCCTCGTCTTGGCCCGCGCGGCGCCTTCGGCAAGTCCCGGGCGAGGACATTGACGGGGTGATGGGTTACTTCTGTTTCGATACCGCGACACCCTTGCTGGATGGTACTTGGACTGCCGCGCGCGAGGCGGTGGATTGTGCCCTGACGGCGGCGCAACTGGTCGATCAAGGTGCTGCGCATGCCTTTGCCCTGTGCCGTCCGCCGGGCCACCACGCGGCCAGCGATCTCTATGGCGGCTATTGCTTCTTCAACAATGCAGCGATCGCCGCGCAATGGCTGAGGGACAGGGGCAGGCGTGTTGCTATCCTCGATGTGGACTATCACCATGGCAATGGTACGCAGGAGATTTTCTATCAGCGTGCCGATGTGCTGTCGGTTTCAATTCACGCCGATCCCAATTGGGCATTCCCGCATTTCTTGGGCTTCGCAGATGAAAGGGGTGAAGGGGCAGGCGAGGGTTTCAATCTCAATGTGCCCTTGCCCTATGGCACCGGCTGGGACAGCTACGCGCAGGCGCTGGACACGGCACTGGCAAAGGTCGCGGCGTTTGGGCCTGAGGTGCTAGTGCTCGCGCTCGGGCTCGATACCTTCGGACACGATCCGATCTCCAAATTCCGTCTGCAGACGGAGGATTATCTGCGAATGGGTGAGACGATAGGAAAACTTGGCCTGCCAATGGTTGTGACGATGGAAGGCGGTTACGCCCTTGGCCAATTGGGCGAGATAACGGCCAACGCGCTTGAGGGCCTGCTCACACCTTGAGGAAAAACCGCGCAACATCAATCGCGTCGATCGCCAGCGAGATGCTGTTGGACACGAACAGAACCGCGATCCACAGCCGCATCAAGGGCAACTCGATCCCCCACCAGCGCTGCGACAACCAATAAAGGAGGAACGGCCAGACGAGCAAATGGGCGAGCCCCAGGATGCGGGCATAGCCAAACTGCTCATAGAGAATGGTCATGATTACCGCACTGACCGCAAAGGCGATCATGCTGGCCCAGGCCTCCGCTTTGTCGATGAACAGTAGCGGAACCAGGAGGTTAACAAACACCAGCCAGCCAACCCACAGCCGCACCGGCTCAGGCTGCGCCAACATGGCGTCGAGGAGCCCTAGTCCCATCACTGCTGAAATAACTTGCTCGGGCATGACACGCGTCCGTACTGACACACAAGTGACGCGCGAATTTGGGTGCTTGGTCAAGCAGGACTAAGTGTCAGGGTGAATGCCAGCACAGGCGCCATGGTTAATCCGTGCGGCCTCAAGCGGAAATGACTGCGCGCCGTGTAGGCAGTGGAACATCGCGGCCCATTTCCCGAGCGGTGTCGATCCAAACCTCAATGGCGTCCTCGACATTGCGAAGAGCGTCGTCGGGCGTGGCGCCATCGCTCATGCAACCTGGCAGATCGGGGACTGTCGCAAGGTAACCGGCGCCATCTTCTGCCGATAGCGGTTCAATCATGACTATGTAGGTCAACATTAATCCTCCCCCTTCCGGTTCTTGCCAAGGAAGCCGAACAAGTGCCCTGCCACATTGCGCATTTGGATTTGTTCGGACCCTTCCGTGATGCGGTAGCGCCGGTGGTGGCGGTAGATGTGCTCAAAGGGTTTGTGCCGCGAATAGCCCATGCCGCCATGAACCTGCATGGCCCAATCGGCCGCCTCGCAGCAAAACCGGTTCGCCCAGTAATTGCACATCGAAACTTTGTCGGAGAGCTGCACCTGAATCTCCGGACCGGTCATTTGATCCATTTCCCAGGCTGTCTTATAGATCAGCAGACGGAGCATCTCGGCCTGGGTCATCAGTTCGACTGTCGGGAATTGGATCGCCTGATTGGTGGCAAGCGCTTTGCCAAAGGGCTTGCGGCTGCGCGCATGATCGACCGCCTCATTGAGGCAAAAGACGCCCGCGCCGAGCGAGGAGGCCGCCTGGCGGATGCGGTTCTCATGCACAAAATGGCGCGCGAGCACGAGGCCATTCTCAGGCGGGCCAAAGACGGCCGTGTCCGGCACCCATACATCCTTGAAGGTCACATGAGCATGGTCGGTCGGCATGTTGAAGGTCCAGTAATAGAACTCGACCTTGACCCCCGGCGCATTCATCGGCACGAGGAAGCAGGTGATGCCCCGTGCGTCGCCATCGGCACCACTCGTCCGCGCAAAGACCATATCGTAATTGGCGACATGCACGCCCGTATTCCAGAATTTCTCGCCATTGATCCGCCAGCCATCGCCCTCCCGCACGGCGCGCGTTTCCATCCATGTCGCATCCGAGCCATGCTTGGGCTCGGTCAGGCCAAAGGCCACGCGGTGGGTGCCTTTGAGCATGCCCTCAATAAACTCGGTCTTTTGCGCAGGCGTGCCGAAATCCCGGAACATCAGGATCTGCGGGAAATTACCGACCACGGAGCTTTCGTTTTGCAGATCATTGTGCAAGCCCAATCCCTTGGCGGCTAAGTGCTCGCGGATGATCGCCATCGCGAGATTGCCAATATCCCGCCCGCCGAATTCCTGCGGGAGCGCCAGGCGCAAGAAGCCAGCCTTATCCGCGCGCCGCCGCATCTCGCGCAATAGGTCCTCCCACTCATGCCGGGGCAGGCCATCGCGGTCCCAGTCAGTGCGCGCATGCTCGCGCCGGTGATCAAAGAAACGGATATTGTCGTTCTCGTTCTCCAAGGGCTTGATCTCGCGTGCGATGAACGCATCGATCTCGGCAAGCAGGGTCTTGACGGTGGCGGGAATGGCGAAGTCCATGGGGCACCTATTTAGGGTCGTGACAAGGCTGATCACAAAAGCCTATGCGCCATTGTGGCGATCGTCCACGGCCTCGCAGCGGGAAGGGCAAACATGAGTGACAGTTGGGTGTTGCGGATCGAACGAATGGAGGAACAGGTCCACCCGCGCACCAAACGGCGCCGCACGATCGGCCGCTATGTGGTCCTCCACGACGGGCGCCGTGTCCGCGGCCTGGCGGGATGGACTGCGGAGGCGAAAGGCCCAGGCGCCAATGCGCCCGAGGGCAATGGCCTGCGGATCGAGGCGGGCGTCTACCCTCTGGCGACCTGGAATGGGGAGCGCTACAAGACCTTTGGCTATGCCGAGCGGGCAGGGCCCAACACCTGGCCCAAGCCGGGATTGGAGCTGCGCCGCACCAATAAGCGCACCGAGATCCTCATCCATCCGGGCCGAAATTTCCTCTCGTCCGTCGGTTGCATCAATCTGTGTACGGAGTTGGGGAGCGCGCAAAGCCCGATCGACCCGCATGACAGCCACGCCCGTGTCCTGGCTCTGATTGCGGACCTGCAAGAATTCTGCGCGCGCTTTCCCGCAGCGAATGGCCGGCCGATCCCGGGCGCGGTGGTCCAAGTCATTGGGGAACCCGCTGCCCAGTGACGGCTTTCAAATTTCGCTATGCAGTCAAAGAATCACTCTTGACTTGATCTGAGTTCAGGATCATAACCCGCCTCCCTTGTGAAGATTGAAGGACGGCAATGAACACGAACAAACAACATTCGCGCTGCGGCCTGAGCGGGTTCCCCGCCTCAGCTACCCGTGGGCACGCCGTCGGTGGAGGGGTCTTGTAAGGTCAAGAACCCAGTGGTTCCAAGGATTTGGACCCCTCCGCCGGCTGCCGCCGCGGAGGGGTTTTTTCTTTCGCAGGCCTGGGCGTTCGCGGCCCGCCTGCACACGAGCTTCAGGTGGTGAAGAGAGCGGTTACTTCTTTTTCCAAAAGAGCGGTCTTCGGACCTAACCCGCGCTCGCCTGTTCCCCTGGAGTTTTTTACTTGAGGCCCGCAAGCGAAGCGGGCCTCAACTCGGGCCGTGAAAGTGGTGAAGAGGTCTGATACTTCGCTGATAACGAGGAGATGCGGGTGCAAGTCTCGCCGGGTCCACCATTGCGGGCCTGTGGCCTAACAGCAAGGCGCCAAGGACCAGGCACGGGCAACCGCGTCCGGTCCGTTTCAGATTTCGCCCGTTCCCTTTCGCGGCCTTCTTTCTCAATTTCTGAATGCGGAGAGCGCAAATCATGGCCAAGCTGAACAAGCCCGATAAGCCCAAGACGCATGAAGGCGGCAAAGCCCGGCGTCAGACGCCCGAGCAGCAATTGCGGCGCAGCGTGCTGAATTGCATGCTGTGGGAGGACACATTTTACGAAAATGGCGAGGATATTGCCGCGCGCATAGCGGGCCTGGTCGAGCGCGTGAAGCCGGAAGCCGTCAGTGCGATCGCCATTGAGGCGCGTACCAAGATGAAGCTGCGCCACGCGCCTCTGCTGCTGGTGCGCGCCATGGCCAAGTTGCCGGATCATCGCGGGCTCGTCGCCGATACGCTCTATGAGATTATTCAGCGGCCGGACGAGTTGACCGAATTCCTCGCCATCTATTGGAAGGATGCGTTGGGCCTGCAGCAGCAGCGCAAGAAGCAGCCAGTCTCGGCGCAGATCAAAAAGGGATTGGCGCGGGCGCTGACCAAATTCGATGCTTATCAGCTGGCAAAATATGACCGCGACGGGCCGGTGCGCTTGCGCGATGTCCTGTTCCTGACCCACGCCAAGCCCAAGGACGCTGCGCAGGAAGCCGTTTGGAAGGAGCTCGTGGACGGAAAGCTGAAGCCAGCGGACACTTGGGAGGTCAATCTGTCCGGCGGTGCGGACAAACGCGAGACCTTTGAACGATTGATCGCGGCCAAGCAATTGGGTGCGCTCGCGCTGCTGCGCAATTTGCGGCTGATGCAGACTGCAGGCGTGCCAAAGGACGTGATTGCCAGTGCTCTTGATGAGATGCGCACGGACCGCGTGCTGCCTTACCGCTTTATCGCGGCCGCCCGGTACGCGCCAGACCTGGAGCCGGAACTGGAGAACGCAATGTTCAGGTCGTTGGAAGGCCACGCGGCCTTAAACGGCAAGACGCGGTTGCTGATCGATGTCTCCGGGTCGATGAGTGCACCCATGTCGGCGAAATCAGAGATGTCGCGTCTCGATGCGGCTTGCGGCTTGGCGGTTCTGGCCCGGGAGATTGCCAAAGAGGTCGAGATCTTCACGTTCTCACATGACGTCGTGAAGGTGCCCCTGCGCCGTGGCTTTGCATTGCGCGATGCGATCGTCGGCAGTCAGCCGCATGGCGGGACCTTTCTGGGCAAGGCCGTGAGCCAGGTCGACAAACCGGGTGTGCGCACCATCGTCTTTACGGATGAGCAGGCGCATGACGATGTCGGCGCGCCAAAGGGCCGGGGCGTGATTGTCAACGTCGCCTCTTATGGGCACGGTGTGGGCTCTGATGGGTGGCTGCGGGTCAATGGCTTCTCTGAGGCTGTGCTGGATTGGCTTATCGCGGTTGAGGCGGAATCGGCCGCATACTGATCAAGCATCCATCGCCCGAGCGATGGTTGCACGAAGGACACGCCGCATACGGAATGCTTGGGTTAGGGTTGACACCTCTGCGGGCCAAGCGTACCACAGTAACGAGTGCAGCCATACCGCATCGGGATGGCGTGCCACCTTTTCAACCCCCAACCCCAAGAAAGGAGCGCGCAATGAATAAAATCTGTTCTGTGAATTTTGCAGCGCTTCTTCGCGCGCCAGGTGGCGCATGGAGTGCCGGGGTCAATTGCCGTCAGCGATCGTAACGTCTCACTGAACGCTGATTGCCAACACCCCCGGACCGGTTTGCTGGTCGCGATGGGGGCCTTCCCACACATCCACAAACCAAGTCCGGGCCACGTAAAGCCTTTTCGGATTGGATGTCGTCATGCCTTTGAATAACCTTGTGAAATCCTTCCACAGCCGCGCCCAGGATAGCGAAGTCCGCGCGTGGATGACCGAGGCGCGCGAGCTCGTGAAGCTCGGCACACCGCTCATCATTACCCAGCTGGCGCAAATGGCCATCATTACGACAGACATCATCATGGTGGGCCAGTTGGGCGCGTTCGAGCTTGCGTCCACCACCATGGGCGTCACGATGTTTTATTTTGGCTGGTTGCTCGGCTTTGGGCCGGCGGCCGCAGTTGCGCCGATCATCGCGCAAGCGCTCGGCCGCAATCCGGATGACATCGAAACGCCGCGCTATACGCTGATCAATGGCCTTTGGGCGGCGGTCTTTTTCTCCGTGCCGGTCTGGCTGTTGTTCGTGTTTGTCGAGCCGCTGCTCGTTTGGATCGGCCAGGACCCAAAGCTCGCCAAGCATGCGGCGGAATACACCCACGCGATCCAATGGGGTCTACCCTTTGCGATTGGTTTCATGACACTGCGCAGTTTTGTGACCGCGCTGTCGAGCCCGCGTGCGGCCTTGGTCGTCACGGTACTGATGATCGCAGTCAACGCTGGCCTGAACTATGTCCTGATCTTTGGCAAGTTTGGCGCACCGGCCCTGGGGATTGAGGGTTCAGGTTACGCCTCCTCTATCGCCAATGCGTTTGGCTTTGTTGTTCTGTTGGGTTGGGTGGTCTTGCGTGCGCCGTTCACTCGCTATCATGTCGCGCGGGGCAACCTCTGGCCATCCTGGATGCGGCAGAAAGAATTGATCGTGCTGGGCCTGCCTATTGGAATGACGGCGATTTTCGAAGGCGGCTTGTTCAATGCGGGCGTGGTGTTGATGGGATACCTTGGCCCTACGGCCTTGGCGGCCCATCAGGTCGCGATCAACTTTGCCAGCATCACCTTCATGACCGCATTGGGCTTTGCGCAGGCGGGCACGGTGCGGGTAGGACTAGCCGCGGGGGCGGGTGACGCCGAAGGGGTCCGGCGCGCCGGCTATGCGGTCATGGCCTTGGCGACAGTAGTCATGTCAGTCTGCGCGGTGATCATGGCAGTGTTTCCTGGCACCATTGCGAGCCTCTATCTAAGCCGGCAAGACCCTGCCTTCCCGGCAGTGGTTGCCATGGCGTCGAGCTTTCTGTTGCTGGCGGCGCTCTTTCAGGTCTTTGATGCCCTGCAAGTCGCAGGAGCATTTGCACTGCGGGGCTTGAAGGATGCGCAGATGCCGATGTTGTTGACCGGCATTAGCTATTGGGTGATCGGCTTCCCCGCTTGCTACGCGCTGGCCTTCTGGGCGGACTGGGGCGGGATGGGCATTTGGGCAGGCTATGTCTTGTCGCTTGCCGTGGCGGCGGTCTTGCTCTGCACCCGCTTCTGGCGCT
>DMER01000218.1:10674-13417 GCA_003451645.1 Alphaproteobacteria bacterium
CTTGATTGCGCTGAGGCTCTGAGCGGACGAGGGCGTCCAGCGCTGCCAACGGTTTTGCCGTTGCACGCAAACACGCCCTCTCCGCCGCGCGGTAGGTGGCAAGGATGGCATGCCCCGCCTCGGTCAGCTCCGTCCGCCCACCCGAGCGCCCGCCTGCTTGCGCGCGTGTCATATCCAGCCCGAAGCTTTGCTCCAAACTATTGACCAACAGCCAGGCGCGCCGGTAGGACATGCGCAAGCCCCGCGCCGCCGCCGCCAGCGAGCCCGTCTCGCGGATCAGTTCGAGCAAGCGCGCCTTGCCGGGGCCTATCGCCCCGCCGCCTTCAAGGTCGATCCGCAGTGTGGGCTTGGCCATTGCTTGTGATACTCGGCGTTTTGCGTTATATCCATCCATATATAACGCTAGACGTGGGCAGCAGGGCAAGATGGGTCGAGCGGCGATACTCCTGGGACTGACCATTTGGCTGGCAGCCGTTTCCGGCGCGTCGGCGAAAGACGCAGTGCTTGTCTTCGCGGCGGCGAGCCTGAAGGGCCCGCTAGATGAGGTCGTCAGTCTCCACGAAAAGAACCATGGTGTACCGGTCAAAGTCTCCTATGCGGGAACCCCGGCTTTGGCCAGGCAGATTGCGCAAGGCGCGCGGGCGGCCATATTCATCTCTGCTGATCATCAGTGGATGGATTATCTCGACAAAGAGGGTTTCTTGGAGCCGGGCACGCGGACCAATCTGCTGCGCAATCGCTTGGTCCTGGTCGCTGGTCCCAAAGGTCCGGCCGCGCTCAAACTCGCGCCATCATTTCCGCTCGCCGCCGCCTTAGGCTCCGGGCGCCTCGCATTGGCCGACCCCGATTCAGTCCCAGCGGGTCGCTATGCCCGGGCCGCACTCACCACGCTGCAGGTCTGGGAGCAAGTTGCACACAAAACAGTCCGTGCAGAGAATGTGCGCGCCGCAATGGCCTATGTCGCCCGGGGTGAGGCACCGCTCGGCATTGTCTACGCCACAGACGCCCGCCAAGAACCCCGTGTCCGTGTCCTCGACACCTTTCCAGAGGGCACCCATCCCCCGATCGTCTATCCAGCAGCCCTCGTGAAGGGCGCATCACCCGCCGCCCGGGTTTTGTTGCAAGAGCTCTTGGCACCCCAATCGATCGCCCAATTTAAGCGGGCCGGGTTTTTAGCGCCGTGACAGGGGAAGGGCCTCAAGCGCTTGCGCAGTGGCTGCACCTCACCCCAACTGAGATCGAGGCATTATGGTTAAGCCTCATCGTGGCCCTTTGGTGCGTCGTGATCTGTGTACCGATTGCGGGCTTGCTAGGCTGGGTGCTGGCCCGGCGCGAGTTTCCGGGAAAGGCGGTGTTGGACGTCGCGGTCCACCTGCCGTTGGTGCTTCCTCCGGTCGCGACCGGCTATTTGCTTCTGCTTGCGTTGGGCCGGCAGGGCTGGATCGGCGCGTCCCTCGACAACTGGTTCGGCCTGACCTTTGCTTTTCAATGGACCGGCGCTGTGATCGCGTCGACCGTGATGGCTTTGCCCTTAGCGGTGCGCGCCATCCGCTTGGCCCTTGAGGCGGTGCCCCAAGAACTCGAAATCTCAGCTGCCAGCCTTGGCGCCAGCAGGAGCCAAATCCTATGGCACGTCACTTTGCCCTTGTGCCTGCCAGGCTTTGCCGCCGCGGCTATCCTGGCTTTTGCGCGTAGCTTGGGCGAATTTGGGGCCACCATCACTTTTGTGTCCAACATTCCTGGCGAGACCCAGACCATCCCGAACGCGCTGTATGCGGTACTGCAGACCCCTGGCGGCGATGCGCCGGCGATGCGCCTGATGCTGATCTCCTTGGGGCTCGCCTTTGCGGCGTTATTGGTGTCGGAGCTGCTCGCCCGGCGGGTGCGCTACCATGTTGGCCGGGCACCTCGATCCGGCTGGTCCCTTTGATTGCCGCCCAAAACTGCCTCTTGCTTTTTGGCGGTCAGTCTGGCTAGTAGCGCGCTCCCAAATTCGATAACGCCGCCGGGCAGGGCATGCCTGGGCGGCAATACTTGGGAACCCAGCGCTAAGGCGTTGGTCCATCACAACAAAAGGACTTTGAAATGCCCAAGTTGAAGACCAAGTCAGGCGCGAAGAAGCGCTTCAAAATGACGGCCTCGGGGCTCGTCAAGGCGGGCAAGGCGGTCAAACGCCACCGTTTCATCTCCAAAACCTCACGCCAGAAGCGGGCAAAGGGCATGTTGGTGCTCTCCGACCGCGATACCGCGCGCGTGAAAATGTGGATGCCCTACGACCGTTAATCTGAAGGAGCTTTGAGACCCTATGGCCCGCGTCAAACGGGGCGTTACAAGCAACGCCCGCAAGAAAAAGATTTTCGAGAAGGTCGAAGGCTTTCGTGGCCGGCGCAAGAACACGATCCGTGTTGCCAGCCAAGCCGCCGACAAGTCCGGTCAGCACGCCTATATCGGACGCAAAGAACGCAAGCGCAATTTCCGCAGCCTTTGGATCCAGCGCATCAATGCGGCTGTCCGCGCGCTGGGCCTGACCTATGGCCGATTTATCAACGGCCTTGGGAAGGCAGGGATCGAGGTCGACCGCAAGATGCTGTCCGAACTCGCCATCCACCAGCCCAAGGCCTTTGAGGCCCTGGTCGACAAGGCAAAAGGGGCTCT
The DNA here is from genome assembly GCA_003451645.1 of Alphaproteobacteria bacterium. Classification (GTDB taxonomy): domain Bacteria; phylum Pseudomonadota; class Alphaproteobacteria; order Micropepsales; family Micropepsaceae; genus DMER01. Next base: position 13,330 of record DMER01000218.1, read on the forward strand.
GGCGTAACGGTTTTGGCGCCCGCCATCCGCAAAGCCGAGGCTTTCCCAACATTTCGCGACCAGCGCCTCGTGCGCGGCCAATGCGGGT
>DMER01000218.1:13631-14079 GCA_003451645.1 Alphaproteobacteria bacterium
CCCCCCCTGCCAATTTGCGCGGGCGAAAAACTCTGTTAGGAAGCCGCTCATGAGCATCATCGATTTGGAAAAGACGATTTTGGCGGAGATCGCGGACGCCCAAGAGGAAGCCGCTCTTGAGGCTATTCGTGTCAATGCGCTTGGCAAAAAGGGCTCGATCAGCGAGCTGTTGGCAACCCTTGGAAAAATGCCGCCCGAGGAGCGCAAGGTCCAAGGACCACTGATCAATGGTCTGCGCGACCGGATCACTGAGGCGCTGGCGGCGCAAAAGGCGGGCATCGCCGATCGCGCAATCGAGGCCCGCCTCATCGCCGAGCGCCTGGACGTAAGCCTTCCACCTCGGCCGGAACCGCAAGGGCGTGTGCACCCGGTGGCTCAGGTGCTCGAAGAACTCTCCGCGATTTTTGCCGACATGGGCTTTGGTGTCGCGGAAGGCCCGGACATCGAG
>DMER01000190.1:0-2770 GCA_003451645.1 Alphaproteobacteria bacterium
GCCGCCCATCACGCCGAAGCTCATCACCGGCTTGCCGTCCTTGGTGACGAAGCCGGGGATGATCGTGTGGAAGGGGCGCTTGCCGGGGGCAAAGACGTTCGGGTGGTTCGGGTCGAGGCTGAAGAGTTCGCCCCGGTCCTGGAACATGAAGCCGAGCCCGTCCGGCACGAGGCCGGAGCCCATGCCGCGATAGTTCGACTGGATCAGCGAGACCATCATGCCGTCTTTGTCCGCCACCGTCAGATAGGTGGTATCGTTGTCCTTGAGCTTGGGCTCACCCGGTCCGGCATTTGGATTGGCGCGTTTGAGATTGATCAGCGCACTGCGCGCCTTGGCGTAGGCGGGATCGAGAAGACCTTTGAGCGGCACTTTGGCAAAGGCCGGGTCGGCATAGAATTTGGCGACGTCTTCGAAGGCAAGCCGTTTGGCCTCGATCATGGCGGTGAGTGCGTCGGCCGAGCCCGCGCCCATCGCCTTGAGGTCAAAGCGCTCCAGCATTTGCAGCATCTGCAAAGCTGCCACGCCTTGTGTATTGGGCGGGAGTTCGTAGACGTCATAGCCGCGATAGCTGGCGTGCGCGGGCTCAACCCACTCGCCCTTGTGGGCTGCGAAATCGGCAAGGCGCAAATCGCCGCCAATACGCTGGAAATAGGCGTCCATCCGCGCCGCCAGCGCGCCCGTGTAGAAGGCGTCACGGCCGCCTTCGGCCAATGCCTGATAGGTGCGGGCCAGATCGGGACTGCGGAACAGCTCTCCCTCCTTGGGCGCCTTGCCCTCGATCAGAAAGGTGCGCCTTGCATTGTCGAGCTCCTCAATGGCCGCCTTCTCGCGGTCAAAGCGGGCAAAATTGCGCTCCCAGTAATAGGCGATCAATTGGCTGACCGGAAAGCCGCGCTCGGCATAGCTGATCGAGGGTTTGAGCACCTCGCGCATCGGCAATGTGCCAAATCGCTCATGCAGCGCGAACCATCCGTCCACGGCGCCAGGCACGGTGACGGACAGGGAACCGAAGCTGGGGATTGCCGGGGCACCATTGAGCTTGGCCTTGAGCGCATCCAGGCTGCGGCCCATCGGCGCGCGGCCGGAGCCATTATAGCCATACAGCCGCTTGGTCTTGGGGTCCCAAACAATCGCGAACAGGTCGCCGCCAATCCCGCAACCCGTGGGCTCCATAAGGCCCAGCGCCGCATTGGCGGCGATCGCGGCATCGACCGCGCTCCCGCCCGCTTTCAAGATATCGATGGCGATTTGCGAAGCCAGCGGCTGCGCGGTTGCCGCCATGCCGTTCTGGGCGATGACGGGCGCGCGCGAGGCAAAGGGCGCACCAACCGCCTTGTCACCACCGCCGAGGCCGGTAAAGGTCACCTCGGTTTTCGGTTGACTTAAAGCCGCATCGGACATGAGCAACACGCCTCCAAGAAATGCCATTAGGCCGCGTATCATTTTGTGTATCCTCTCTAAGAAGCAGGTTTGGAGGCGGGCCCTTGATCGGGACACGGATAGTTGGCCTCCAAGGTTTTGTCGGCAAGGACAATCGCGGGCTCGCTACCCAAGGCAGGGTTCGCAGCAAAGTGTGCCGCGATTTGCTGGCTGAAGGCGCGGTACGTCAATTTGTCCGGCATGCGTACGCAAGGCCGCGCTGGCCCCGGTTTGTTGAGGTTTTGCGCGCGGGCCTTGAAGTCCGCATCATTGCGATCAGCCAGAATGCGAAAGTAGCCTTCGAGATAGCGCCGGCAGGGATCGCGCTTTTCGTCTGCCCCCTGATTATAAGTGACGCACGCGGCGTTCAGCTCCGCGCCGGTTGTGATTGCAGCCAAAGCCGGTGCTGCAAGTGTGATCGCCAGGCCAAGCCCCAAAAGCGCAAAGCGCATGTTATACTCTCCCTGTCACTTTTCTCAGCATACCGAACGCCAAATCATAGTAAGCGATCGCCACTGCGTGTTGCGCAACGTCTGCCGGAACCCTGATCATGTTTGATGCCGCCATTCGCCCCTATATCAACCCGCCTTTGGCCCGGATCGCAACTGCTTTGGTCAAAGCGGGCGTGCGGGCCAATCATATCACCGTGACGGGCTTTGTGCTCGGCATGCTCAGTGTGGTGCTCATCGCGATGCAAGCCTATCTGGCGGCCCTAGCCTTGTTGGTGCTCAGCCGGGTGTGCGATGGCTTGGATGGGGCCGTAGCCCGGCAGACTAAGCTTTCGGATGTCGGTGGTTTTCTCGATATCACGCTAGACTTCATTTTCTATGCGAGCGTCGTCCTAGGCTTTGCGCTCGCTGATCCCGCGCAGAACGCGCTCGCCGCCGCTTTTTTGGCAGTGAGTTTCATGGGGCCTGCCTGCACCTTCTTGGCCTATGCGATCTTTGCCGCGAAGTACAACATCACGACCGACATTCGCGGGGCCAAGTCGCTCTATTACCTTGGCGGCCTAACCGAAGGCACAGAGACGATTGTGACCTTCATGGTGATGTGCGTGTTCCCTAGCTGGTTCCCGGTCATTGCGGTCATTTACGGCGTCCTTTGCTGGATCACTGCAGGCACGCGGATTTATGCAGGTGTCACCACGTTTGGCGCCCTTGAACGGGAAGAGGCGCCCCAATGAGTGAAGCCTTTATTCTTCATCCAACCCTTGCGGCCGATACGATTCAGATTGCGCACTGGCCATTGTGTGAGGTGCTGCTGATGGATGACAGCCGCTTTACGTGGGTCATCCTGGTGCCCAGGCGCGCCGGTGCCACCGAGTGGTTTGATCTTGGTGCTGAGGATGCAA
>DMER01000190.1:2974-3444 GCA_003451645.1 Alphaproteobacteria bacterium
TGATCTTGGTGCTGAGGATGCAAGCGTTCTGCATAAGGAGACACTACACGTAGCGAGGCAGCTAAAGGCGCTGACAGGTGCCAGCAAGATCAATATCGGTGCGTTGGGCAATGTGGTGAGCCAACTGCATGTTCATGTGGTCGCGCGCATGGCGGGCGATGCAGGATGGCCCGGACCTGTGTGGGGATTGCCCGGACGGACGCGGTATACGGACGATGAAGCGCGTATGCTTGGCGAGAGGCTGTCGGCGCTGACGCCACCCGGTTAATAAAACGCCAACATCGGCTGGCATAGGCCTTGCGACGCCACAGGTGTTCGCCTGCGCAAAGTGTGAGTGAGACATGAAGCTGATCACGATCCCCTCCCAAGCCGACACCGCATCCGCGATGCCTGCGGGCAAGACACAAGTCATGAGTGCCTTGCAGGATGCAGCTGCACGCACGGGCGTGGACTTCGATTATCTTTTGAAG
>DMER01000190.1:3660-13573 GCA_003451645.1 Alphaproteobacteria bacterium
GACTTCGATTATCTTTTGAAGACGGCAACGCGGGAATCGAGCCTTAATCCTGAGGCAAAGGCCAGGACTTCGTCTGCGTCCGGATTGTTCCAATTTATTGAGCAGACGTGGCTTGCGACCCTCAAAGACCACGGTGCGCAGTTCGGTCTTGGCACTGCGGCCAAGCATATTGAGCAAGATTCGAATGGACGGTACAAGATTGCCGACCGGCAGGCGAGGGCGGAAATTCTTGCCCTGCGCAATGATCCGCATGCGGCCGCCGTGATGGCGGGGGCGTTCACGTCGGAGAACGCCTTGGCGCTGGAACGGGAGTTGGGGCGCAAGCCAAACCAAGGCGAGGTCTATGCCGCCCACTTCATGGGGCAGGCAGGCGCACTGAAGTTGATCAAGGCAGCTGCGGGTAATGGCTCTCAGACGGCTGCCTCATTGTTCCCGGCGGAGGCGCGCGCCAATCGCTCGATCTTCTATGACAAGAGCGGCACTGCCCGATCGGCGGCAGGCGTCCTCGCCGAGTTGCAGCGCAAACATGATAACAGTGCAGCCCCAGTCATGATGGCGAGCGCGCAAGGGCCTCTGCCTTCTGCGCCTGCGCCAGAGACACAATCTGGCATTAGGGGCGCGATCTTTGATACCGCCCCAGCGGGAGCCTCACCACCGCAAGAGCCCTACATCATCTCCCCCTTACTGGTGCAAATTCTGGCCAGCATGGACGGTGTGGACACGCCGGGGGACAAGCCGCGCTCCTTGTCGGACGCCCTGTCGACCTAAAGTCTCGCCTCCTCGACAATCTAAGGGCGGCAGGATAGGCATCGGCGGGCGCGCGTAAAGTCGGCAGCGGGGCACGGCAGAATGATCATCGTCTTCAAACGCTGGTGGGGCATGATGCTCGCCATCCTGGCCCTGCAAATCGGTAATGGCGTGTCCGGCATTACCATCAGCCTGCGGAGCGAGGCGGCCGGGTTCGATGCCAATGCCATGGGCTGGATTATCGGGGTGTTCTTCTTGGGCTCGGCCGCGGGCTCGCTCGCGCCGCCATGGGTCCTCCGGTGGACCGGGCTTACAGGCGCGTTCATCGTCTTTACACTGATTGCGGGGGGAAGTGTTGCGGGCTTCACATTCACAGATGACCCGGTGGCGTGGATGATGTTGCGGTTCGCGCAAGGGTTTGGCTTGTCCGCAATGTTTGCGACGGCAGAGAGCTGGCTCAATTTGGCGACGGGCAATGATTGGCGCGCGCGCACTTTTGCGGTCTACATCATGATGCAGCTTCTGGGCCTTGCCGCCGGTCAGCTTGGTGTCAGCCTTGGCGACATCACTGGTGCCGCGGGCTTGGCCACCGCGGCGCTTTTGATGACGGGTTCGAGCTTGTTCTTGATCGCGGCGCGGCATAGCGAGCCCAGCGTCGCCTTGCGGGAGCCGCTCAATCCGATTGCCCTCACTTTCCGCGCGCCATTGGGCGCATGCGTGATCGCGATCTCCGGCTTCATGTGGGCTCTTGTTGTGGGGCTTGGGCCGGTCTTTGCCGAACGCTCAGGGCTCAGTACGACCGAGGTTTCCGTCTTTACGGCCATCGCGGTTTTAGGAGGCCTGATCGCGCAGTTTCCGCTGGGCCATTGGGCAGACCACAGCGACCGCAGGATGGTTCTGGCCTTCATGGGCAGCGTGGCGGCGGCCTTTGCGTTGGCTGGCGCGCTGGTGCCGCAGCCATGGGCGATCACTCTCTTTCTGATCTCATGCGTCGTCGGCGCAATGACATTTCCCGTCTATGCGGTTGCGGCGTCTCTAGTGAACGAAGTGCTGGCGCAGGAGGAGCGGGTCGCGGCCAGCGCCGCCATGGTTCTGTACTTCGGTCTGGGCGCCACGCTTGCGCCGGTTCTCGGCGCTCAAGCGATGGCGATCGCAGGCCCTCACGCCTTTTTTCTGGCGGCCGCACTGGTTTGCGCAGCGCAGGCTCTTCTCCTGTCCTTGCGGTCTTGGGACACGACCCCTCACTAGGGGTGTGGTGGCCAGATGTCACCCCACTCGGCATCGCGGGCCTGACGATAATGGGGGCCTTGGCTGCGCGCAATAATCCGTGGCCCCGCGCCGCCCTCAGTGCACAGATCAAGGCGCACATGGCCGCCATGCTTGACGGGCCGCTTGATGATCCGTGCGCGGTAACTTTTGAGATCGAGCGGATTGCGCAATGCCGCCACAAAGGAGAACTTCTCGTCCTCGTAAGCGAGTTTTGCACCCTTTGCGCGGCGATGTGCGGCGCTACGGTTGAGGCGTACACTGAAGTGGCACCAGTCTGGGTCCCGCAAAGGACAGGGCGCTTGGTGGGGGCACGGGCTTGCGATCACCGCGCCGTACGTGATCAACCGGTCGCGCACACGGCGGATGGTCGCGAACCCATGCGGGGTGCCGGGTTCGACAATCAGGATAGCCTGTCCTGCCGCGTTCCATAGCGTGTCTAGCAGGGTGTCTTGTTCCTTCGATGCGCTCTCATTCAATACATAAGCGGCGACAACGAGGTCTGCTTGCGCGCGCACCATACTCAGGGGCCCCGCGACTGCGTTGGCGTCAGCAATCGCACCATTACCGCAGGCATTGGCCAGGTCTTTGGCAATGGCAAACCAGCTTTGATCAGCATCGGCAAGGACAATGGTCTGAAGGCCGGGCAAATGGCCGGATGCCGCAAAGCTGGCGGTTGCCGGGCCGCAACCAGCGTCCAGCAGGCTCGTCCAATCGCTGCCTTGATAAGCGTCCAGCAAATGAGAGAGCGCCATGCTGATCGCGGCAAAGGTCGCGGGAAACCTGGCGGCGAGGTAGGCTTGCTTCTCGGCGGCGCTTAAGAACACAGTGCCCGTGCCGGCAGCACTGCGGTACTGGCCGCTGAGAGTTGCATAGGCACCAGCATTCCCCTGCGCCCTTGTTAAGGCGGCGGTAAGCTCAGGCCCTGGTTCAAATGGGCGGGACAGCATCCAGGTAACCCACCATTAAGTGTGATCCGATAGCGTTCGACCATGACATATTCTGCGTCCCGTATCGCGCTCAGTCTCGACGACGTTCAGGCCTTGCTCACCGATCCGCGGCCACAGTCGCGCGCCGATGTCGCTCGGAAAGTGGCGATCGGCCTCGACCAAAGTCCATTGAGCGAGGCTGAGCGCAAGCTGGCACTCGACATCTTGCGGGCGATGGCCAAGGACGCCGAAAGCCGGGTGCGGCAGGCCATTGCCGAGACGATGAAATCCTCCGATGCGCTGCCGCATGATGTGGCGATGGCTTTGGCCAAGGATGAAGAGAGTGCGGTGTCCGCGCCTGTCCTGCGGGAGTCTCGCGTGCTGACCGATGAAGATCTGATCAGCGTGCTCGCGGATGGACATGGTGATAAGCAAATCGCAATTGCGGGCCGGGCCGATGTGTCGGAGGCGGTATCTGCCGCAGTGGTGCGCACCGGCAATGCTGCTGCGGTGACCACGCTGGTCGAGAATACGGGCGCGCGCATCGACGAGGCGGCCTTCTCTGAGGCGCTCGACCGATACGCCGAGTTCGAAACAATCAAGAGCGGCATGGTCATGCGCGCGGCTTTGCCGTCGACGATTGCCGAGCGTCTCGTGGCGCTGGTCTCTGACAAACTCAAGCTTGAGCTGGTCTCCCGCCATCCGGTCTCGCCGGAAACCGCGGCGGATGTTCTCTATGCGGCACGCGAGCAAGCGACCGTTGGCATTCTGCCAGGTGCCAACAGCGATCTTCCGGCATTGGTGCGGCAATTGCGGAACAAAGGGCGGCTCACCGCCAGTCTGATCCTGCGCGCCATCTGCATTGGCGATATCCGCTTCTTTGAGGAAGCCATTGCGCAGCTGGCAGGCACCTCGCCAGCCAAGGCCTCGCTCCTGATCCATGATGCCGGTCCACTCGGCCTCAAAGCGATCTTTCAGAAGGCCAATCTCTCGCCAGTCTTCTTCCCCGCCTTTCGCGTCGCGATCGACGTCTACAAGGACATTGAGCTGACGGCGGGTCCCGATGCGCGTGAGCGGTTCGAACGGCAAATGATCGAGCGCATCTTGACCCAGTACCAAGATATGGAAGTGGGCGACCTTGACTATCTGCTCGGAAAATTGAACCAGGCCCACGCCGCTTAGGCAGTTTCCCGGAACAGAAAAGCCCTGCCCGCGATCTCTCGCTGAGCAGGGCCTTCATCCCCCGCGCTGGCGCGCCAAACTCTTGCGGCGACTGCGCGTCATGCAACCGCGTTTCGACATTGTTTATACGTGAGGCCGCCTGAGAATGCGAGGCTTCTCAGGCCCCGTGATGCAGGAAGTCCGCGCCTGTCTCTTGATGGCAACAGTTTTGTTAAGGTTTGGCGGCCTTCTTATACTCGGCGATATCAGCCTCGAGGTCCTCGCGCTCCTCGCATCCGGCGGGGCACAGCTCCTTGAGGATCGCCAATTGCGCCTCGGCCTTGGGCAAGTCCTTCATTTGAAGGTACAGTTCGCCCAGATACTCGTTGGCGCCCTTGTGCTTGGGGTCCGCCTTGAGCGCGCGCTGGTAGAAGCCTAGCGACACGTCATTCTTGCCCAGTTTGCGGTTGGCATAGCCCAGATAATTGAGGGCGTCGGCGTGATCAGCCTTCTTGGCGATGACGCGCTCCAGATAGGGGATCGCCTCGGCAAACTTCTCAGACTTGATCAGGTACTCGCCTTGCGCGAAGTCGGCCTCCAAGGCGGCATCGTTGGATGGCTTGACAGTCGGCTCAAAGCTGCCGCCGCCTGGCGCGGCAAAAGCTGATTGCAGACCAATGAAAAGTGACAGGGCAGCAATCGTGATGGTCCGGCGCATGTTGATCCCCGAGTTGACGGCTGACGTTAACCCCATTGGCGACTGACCAGAGCCACCTGTCAAGACGGGGCTATGCGGCGGGCTGCAAGCAGCCTAACGTAGTGCGTCATGACCCAGAATTCACAACCCGTGCTTCGTCCCGCGAAGGAGCGTGCTTCGTCCGGCAAACGAAAAGGCGAAAGCCGCGACCGGCTCTTGCTGGCGGCGCGGCGGCTCTTTATTGAGCGCGGCTATCATGCGACCCGGCCCCAGGATGTAGCCAGGGCTGCGGGAGTGGGGCATGGGACCTTCTACCTGCACTTTGCTGACAAGAAGGCCTGCTTCCTTGCCTTTGTTGACGAGGCGCGTCAGGAGTTGCGCGATTTCGTTTCGCAAAAGACCTCGAGTGCAAAGGGCCTTGAAGGCACAATCGAGGCGGTGCTCGACGCGATCTATGACTATGCCGAGAGCCATCCGGGCGTACTTGCAACCGCGATGACGGATGAGACGGTCATCGGGCGGGACGGGCCAGAGGTAGCACAGACGCTTCTGGCGCAGTGGGGCGAGGAGTGGGCGGTCACGGTTCGGCAATTGGCACAGGATCATGGCGGGCTGCCGGCCGCGATGGACGAGGCCATTGTGGGGCAAGCTATCGTTGGTGCGATCCATCAGGCTTCAGCCTATTCCTATTGGCGCAAGATACCCCGGCACGTCCTTGTCAAGTCGCTGACCAAATTCATTGTCCGGGCCTTGCATGCTTAAAGAGTTCCGGGCGTCAGGCGCAACGAAAACAGCATAGCAAGCGACCGGATGACGAAGGTTACGACAATACAGACCGCAAAGGCCCAGATGGGCGCGAAGCCCGCGATGATCACGCCGTAGTAGGCGAAGACGCCGGATGCCACAGCAGTCACATAAAGCTCGCCGCCAAAGACGATGGGATCGCGATTGGCCAAAGTGTCCCGGATGATGCCGCCGCCACACGCGCCCAAAATGGCGAGCATCCCGGCCGTGATCGGGTTGGCAATGTGGTTGAGCACATATTGCAGGCCAACGGCCGTGAACAATGCGAGGCTGCCTGCATCCAACCAATCCAGCGCGCGGGAGATCCTGGCGACATAGGTTGCAGAGAAGAAGACCAGCCCGCCCGTCACTGCAGCGACAGGCGTGGCGTAAGGATCAACCAGCCAGCGCACGGGTGTGCGGCCGATCAGCAGATCGACCAAGGTGCCGCCGCCCACGCCTACGGCAATCGCAAGGAACAGGGCGCCGACGACATCGAACCGCCGCTCGGCTGCGAGCAGCGCGCCGGAGGCGGCGGCGCCTGCGATTGCGATGAGGTTGCCTGCGAATATCGGATCGAAGGGCCATGAGGTGAACGGCATTGTGCGGTCCTTGCTTGCTCGAAAGTGTGCTGCGGACTGTCGCGGCCGTTATCGTGAAGTCAAGCGGACAGAAATTCCCGTCAAAGGCCGCCTTGCGTTTGCCTAATGCTTCACATTAAGCTGAGAGGAGTGGCGGGATGCGGACCAACAGGGCGGTGGTGTCATGGGATGGCGGTTTTGGATTGTGGCGGTGGTACTTCTCATCGCGGCGGGCCTGGGCGCGCGCTGGTATCTGACAACGCAGAACCCGCTGCTCCTCGTCCGGATGATTGTCTGGTTCCAGCCTAAGCCGAAGCCCAATATTCCGGTGACCTGGCAGCAGGGGCCTGCGGCGCCCGAGAAACCGGCGGGCGAGCGCGCGCCGAACATCATCGTGATTGTCGCCGACGATCTTGGCTACAACGACATCAGCCTGCATGGCGGCGTTGCGAAGGGCGCAGTCCGGACACCGAACATTGACGCGCTGGGCAGTGACGGCGTGATCCTGAAGCGGGGTTACTCTGGCAATGCGACGTGCTCACCCTCGCGCGCGGCCATGATGACGGGACGTTTCGCGACGCGCTTTGGTTTTGAATACACGCCAGCGCCAAAAACCTTTGCGCGCAACATTGCCGGCTATGTGAATTCAAGGCCTGGGCTGCCGAGCATCTATCACGCAGAGCGCGAGGGCGATGTGCTGCCACCGGAGCAATTGGGTGTGCCGTCCACGGAGGTCATGCTGCCGGAGCTGTTGAAGCAGGCGAACTATCACAGCGTGATGCTGGGCAAGTGGCATCTGGGCGATGCTAAAGGCATGACGCCGTTTGAGCGCGGGTTTAATGAGGCGCTGGCCTTCATGCCAGGTGCTGCGATGTTCCTGCCAGAGAAGCATCCTGACGTGGTCAACTCCAAGCAAGATTTCGATCCCATCGATCAGTTCCTCTGGGTCGCGCTGCCGTTTCAGATCAATTACAACAACGGGCCGAATTTCATGCCCGACAAATACATGACGGATTATCTGGGCGACGAAGCGGTGAAGGCGATCGAGGCAAACCGCAACCGGCCGTTCTTCATGTATCTGGCCTTCAATGCTCCGCATACGCCTCTACAGGCGCTGAAATCCGATTATGACGCGCTGAGCGGGATTGAGGATCATCGTTTGCGCGTCTATGGCGCCATGATCAAAGCACTCGACCGCAATGTCGGCAAAGTGATGGACGCCTTGAAAGCGCAAGGGTTGGACGAGAATACGCTCGTGGTCTTTACGTCGGACAATGGGGGCGCCCATTATGTCGGCCTGCCGGAGATCAACGCGCCCTATCGCGGCTGGAAGGCCACGTTCTTTGAGGGCGGCATCCGGGTGCCATACTTCATGCGCTGGCCGGCAAAACTGCCCAAGGGTGCCACCTTTGAGGTTCCGGCTGGCCATGTCGACATCTTCGCCACCGCCGCTGCAGCCGCCGGTGTGCCCTTGCCCGATGGGCGGACGATCGATGGCGTGGACTTGAGCCAGTTTGTTACGGGCGCGGCCGCGCCGGACACGCTGGACCGGCCGCTCTTCTGGCGGTCAGGCGGGTACAAGGTCTTGCTCCATCGCGGCTGGAAGCTGCAAGTCTCGGAACGGCAGGGCAAAACCTGGCTGTTCAATGTTGAGGCCGATCCGTTTGAGAAGACCAACGTCGCGGAGACGGAAACGGCCAAGGCCGCAGAGATGATGGCGAAGCTCACCGAAATCGATAGTGCGCAAGCCAAGCCGCTATGGCCCAGCCTCATCGAAAGCCCTGTTCCCATCGATCATCCGCGCGTCGACGGCGTGAGCGAGAAGGACGAGCACATCTACTGGTCAAACTGAGCTATTGGGCGTCGGGTCTGGGTAAGGAGACGCTTTCGTCTTCGACCAGCCAGCGCAGCAAGACCGCGCAGCCGACTTGTTTGGAGACCGCGTTTGGATCCCAGACGCCGTCAGCGACGAATTTGCCCTTGGTGTAGTGGTTCGACATGCTCCACAGATAGGGCGTGTTGATGCCGTTGCGGCGCGAGCCGATGCCATTGTAGCGCTCCAGCCGGTAAAGCGTGCGCTCCAAGCTCCAATCCGTTTGGCCGACGAATTTGTCGTAGGTCAGTGCATCGATCGCAGAGGACACCCAATCGGAGGGTGGCAGCCAAATGGCGGGCCGGTTCTTGGGGACGATCTTGGTGCGGGCGCTCAAGGGATCGCCATTGTGCAAATGGCTGGTCAGGCTGAACGAGCACTCCATCATGTGGATCAGGCCGACGACATACCAGGGCACGCCGGTCTTTTGCTCAACCTCCCGGTACAAGGGCTCGCGCGGCTCTGCAATGATGCGGTTGCCCATGCGCGAAACGAGAGCCCGGCGTTCCGGGGTAATCACGCAGGACCAGAAGAGGCGGCGGTATTCCTCCTTCGCGGCCTCATTGTAGGGAAACGTGAAGCGCACCGTGCGGGCGGCGCGCGCCGCGGGATTTTCAGCGCGCGTTAGCGCGCGCAGCCGGGCTCCAGCGACGTCGTTCATCGCGGTGGATTTGGCATCGCCAATGAGTGAGCGTGCGCCCGCAGTCGTGGCGCGGTCCATCACCTCAAGGTAGCGGTCGGCCAGATCGACAAACTCGTCATCGCCCGGAGGAGGCACCGTGATCGTGCGGGCGCCAACGCGTGCGCCTTTGGGCGCAGGCGGCAGTTTCAGATCATCAGCCTCCTTCTCCAAAGCGCGCAGAGCGGCCAGAGGATCGGCAGCAGGGGGCGGCACGGCCGGGGCCTGCGACGCCTCTGTAGCGCCTTCGCTAGCGGCATAGCCTGGCCCGCTGAGCCCGGCAGCCAAAGCCGCGGTGGACATGGCCAGGAAGGCACGGCGGTTGGTCTGGGAGCCGGACTGGGACGAGGACATGGGCGCGGCTTTCAACTGAGAGGTGACGCGTCAGCATAAGCCCGCGCGGGCTTGGCGTGTCAAAGGGGCCATCGAGGAAAGCGGGCCTTCTGTGGCCCATTTGCACGGTGGGGGCTTTACATCGGCCCCAAGGAACCCCATCTCCAGATGAGGCGATAAGGGCTTGAAAAGATTGTGAGATCAGGACGTAACAAGACGGCACGCCAACGTAACAGAACGTAACACAGCGTAACAAAACGAAACAAAACGAAACAGGACGACACAAAACGAAACGGTGCGCGCCCCACGACAGTGCGCAAGCGGGGCCCCTGAGGCGCATGCGAAAGCGGTTGACTAAGCCCGCGCGCTGACAAAAAGTCAGGCGGCACATTCGGATTGCGTCGGGAGGATAACCCACCATGAGCGCGACACTGGTCTATAACCGCGACGATATTTTGGCCTGCCATCCGTATGCTAAGCCCCAAGTGGAGGCTGGTTATGCCCTGCATGGCGGGTTTGACGCACAGGGTCAGTACCTCAGTCCACGGACGTTGCATCGCTGGCCCGCTGTCAAGGCGTGGGGGCAGCAATTGGCGGGGCGGGGCTGGCCGCTGATCGATGCGAGTGTCAGGCTGCTGCGCCGGGACAATTATCCCAATCCAACCCAACAAAAAGTGCTGCTAAGCCATGGCTTGGGCCAAACATTGTGGAACGGATTGACAATTACAGGCGTGATTGAGGCCCGTGGCCGCGCGCTTTGCGATGTCACAGCACCGGACTTCCAGACCATTATCGCCGAAGACCTGAGCGGGACCTGCACGGGCCATTTGAACAAGGGCTTGCTGCACGCGCATGGCCTTGACG
>DMER01000190.1:13855-18258 GCA_003451645.1 Alphaproteobacteria bacterium
TGACGCGATGTGGTTTGCAGTGCGCGATGCCTTGTTTGGCAAGGACGCCTATCCGATCCCGGAGATCCCGGAAAGCCTGTCCCGGCCGGAAAAGAAGCGGCATTTCCCCATGATCAGCGCCGAGCATGAGGGCTGGATCCTTCTGCTCATGAATGTGCTGATGATCGAGGTGCGGGCGGAGAAGTTCTTCAGCTATTGCAACAGCGTGATGCGCGATCCGGACAATTTCCGCGACCGGCGCGAGGCCGCGTTGCATGCGGCGGACATTGTCGACCGTATACGGATCGATGAGGATATCCATGTGGCCTATCTGCAGTGCTTTATCTCCGAATTGCGCTCGTTCACATTTCTAGGCCAAGACGGGCAGCGCTATGAGGGCCGGGCCCTGATCGATCCGGTCTGGGAGGCCATGATCGAATGGCACGCAGTGACACAAGCCGATGAGGCGCGTGCGCAGGCCCGCACCGATATCCGCGCGCGCATCCTGGCGCAGCCAAACGGCGCACGTATCATGGCCGAGTTCGACGCCGCCGAGGGGCTTGCGACTGCTGCCGAATAATCCTTCCGTTTAAGGACTAAAACGCATGAAAGAGCTAAAAGGCCGCACAGCCTTTATCACCGGCGGGGCCAGCGGGCTCGGCCTTTCGATGGCGCGCGCCTTTGGCGCACAGGGCATGAATGTCATGATCGCCGACATCGAGCAGGCGGCCCTGAACGCAGCACTTGAGGACCTGAAAGGCCGGCAAATCAAATGCGCGGGTGTGCTGTGCAATGTGGCCCACCGCGACCAGTTGCGCGACGCGGCGCTGAAAACCATCGCCCAGTTCGGCAAGGTCCATGTGCTTTGCAACAATGCTGGCGTGGGCGCCGGCGGCGTTGTGGGGCAGGTGCCGGAGCGGGATTGGGACTGGATCATTGATGTGAACCTGAAGGCCGTAGTGCATGGCATGGATGTGTTCCTGCCACTGATCAAATCGCACGGCGAGGGCGGGCATGTGGTCAACACCGCCTCCATGGCGGGGATGATCTCGCCGCCAGCGATGGAGCCCTATAACGCCACCAAATTCGCGGTCGTGGCGATGTCGGAAGGCTGGCAAATGCAGCTGGCGGCGGAGAATATTGGGGTGTCGGCGCTGTGCCCCGGTTTTGTCCGCACGCGGATCCATGAGAGCCGCCGCAACCGGCCGGATGAGTATGGCGCGGATGAGGGATCGGAGGTCCTGACCGGTGCGGCCGCGCAGCTCGTCAATTCGGGCATTGACCCTGATGCGGTTGGCGCGCGGGTGGTTGAGGCGATCCTCGCCAATGAGCTCTACATCTTCACCCATCCCGAGATGCGGCCGCTCGTCGAGCAGCGCTTCGCGCGCATCCTGGAAGGCTTTGATGTGGCGGCACGCAGCCCGGCGCTCAAAGGCCAAGTGGCGGGACTGGCCGGGAATGCTCTATTTGAGGCTGCGGCGGCCGCGGCGGGTGAGCAGGCGGCGGCGACATTGCTGGGGCCCAAGAAATAAGGCGCTATTGGAGCGGCGGGACATTGTCCGTATACTGACCCCGGACATTGCCCGGCGTGCTGTATTGGCAGACAAGGATGTTGCCATCGGTGCAGGTCTTTACGCCGCAGCCAACGGCGGTCGTGCCGCGCCAGATGATTTGAGTGAAGTGACCGGTGACTTGGGCATTGCGCGCGGCGCCCTTGGCGAAGTCATAGTCCTTGATTTCATCGTACCAGCTTTGCACCTGACCCAATTGGGTGTAGCGGGCGCCCCACCACCAAGCCAGGTTCTCCCCATTCTCAGTGGTGCTGTGTTCAAACGTACAACGGTCAGCCCAGGCCTGCGCCTCGGCCTGAAGTGTTTGCGACCAGGTGAGCGCAGGCACGCCATGGCGGGCGCGCAATTCATTGTGCTTGGCGAGCAGGCCCGACTGATCAAGGACTTCGCTCGCCGCATTGGCATGCGGTGCGGTGGTTGATGCCGAGACGAACACCCATACAAATGCCCAGAGTGTGATCGGCAGAGTTCTGATCATCGATCTAAGGCTTCTCTCGCAGGATTGATCAATCTGTGGCAGCAGACTATCCGCGAGCGGCGTAGTGCGCAATCACGTGGTGATCAGTCCCTCGAACCGCGCAAGGCCCTTGGCGTCTGGGAATATCCGCGTCTCCAGGGTGGTGCGGTCCAGGCCCCAATGCTGCGCCAAGGCTGCGGCAAAGAGCGCGCGCAAATCGTTGACCGGCGCCAGATCGCGTCCCTCGAACAGAGCCTTGGGGCTCAAGCCTGGCCAGTCGCCGAGGATGCGGCCGCCCTTGACCGCGCCGCCACAGCAGAAGGCCACGCTGCCTTGGCCGTGGTCGGAGCCATTGGTGCCGTTCATGGCGACCGTGCGGCCGAATTCGGTCGCGACGATGACCACGGTCTTGGCCCAGTGGGTGCCCAAGCCGGTCTTGAGCGCCTTGAGCGTGTCGTCGAGATTCTTGAAGCGCTGAGCGATTTGGCCCGTTGCCGCCCCTTGATTGGCATGGGTGTCCCAACCATCAATGGACATGGCGGCCGCCGCTGGCCCTCCTGGGGCGCTCAAAAGCTTTGTCGCAGCTTCGGCCATTTGCAGATTGGCGCCCGCCCCATAAGCGCCGCGCATGCCGCCAGGCTCAGGCATATTGGCCGAACCCGCAATGGCGGAGGTCTCAACTGCTTGCGCCAAGGATGGCCCCAAGACCGGATCGCCCGCATAGAGATCCATCAGGCGGCTGACGGTATCGGCGTTGGGGGCTGCAATGAAGGAGGGTGACCAGGACTTGACCGGAGCGGGACCGCGCAAGATGAGCGGGATCGTCCGGCCGATGCCAACCGCCTCCCGCGCGGCTGGCGGCGCCAGAGCCCGGTTGAGCCAGCCATCGCCGATCGCAAAAACCTTGGCCCCGCCACTCTCCAGCACGTCTTGGCCATCAAAATGGCTGCGGTCGCGATAGGGGGAGGCGGCGGCATGCAGGACCGCCAGCGATTGCTCCGTCCACAGACTATGCAGGAAGGGCATCTGCGGGTGCAAGCCAAAGCCTTGAGCCAGGGGCAATGCGCCGTCCTTTTCGCTGGGCGGGGCGATGGCCAAGCGGCTGCGCAGCCTCGCGTAATCGGGGTCAGCAAAGGCGGGGACGGCGCTCAACCCATCGGCGGCGCCACGCAAAATCACGATCACGAGCTTGCGCTCGGCGGAGGCCGCTGCGGCGGCACTGCCGGAGTTGGCATGGAAGAGGGTGAGGGCGCCTGCGGCCTGAAGCACGGTGCGGCGGGTTAGGGTCGCGTGCGGCATGGACATTCTCCCTAGCGCCATTGGAATTCTGGGCTCATCAGCGCCAGAGTGAGGCCCTGATCGGCGCTTTCCGCCCGCTCAATGGCCTGACGGGTCACGGGCCGCAGGACTGGCCCCAGGACATCATTTGCACGCTCTGCAGGCTTGATCGATGAGCCGAGCCGCTGGCCCAGGGCCTGCGCCCACTCGATGCGTTTCATCAGGGCATCGCCGCCCGACCAACTGGCAGCGTCATCGGGCCAGCCCTTGGGGCTTGGCGCACGGTATGGGACCTGACCCAACTGCGTGTAGGCGGCGATGAGGGCTCGGTCTTCAACTTTGTTGAGGCCTGTCAGACGAAGTCCGGACACAATGAAATCGTTGGGGCTCTTGAATTTGCGCGCCTGGGCGTCCCAGGCTTCAGGCAGGCCAATCAGTGTCTCGTGCAGAGCCGGCAGGGAGCCGTTGCTGCGCGTAAATGCGGCAGCCAAAGCGGCGACGGCACCGGGCGGGGGCTCATCCGAGATGAAGTGGCGGGCAAGCTTGGTTGCGATGGTGCGCGCGGTGGCGGGATGGACGCTCAGGTCGCGCAAGATCGCGGCGGCCTGATCCTCGCCCGCTTGCGCATAGGTCTTGCCCAACACGGTGCGGGGGCCAGGTTCGTGGAATTGCGGGATAAAGACAAAGGCCCCAAGTTCGAGCGTTGGCACGCGCTCGCGCACTGGCTTGCTGACCAAGGTCCAGCCGGTCAGGGCCTTGGCAAACTCCGTCACGTCGGCCTGGGTATAGCCACCCTGGGCGCCCAACGTCATCAACTCGAGAACCTCGCGGGCGAGATTTTCGTTGAGGCCGGTGTTGGCACGCTGCCCAGCCGGGGAGGTGGGGCCCCGCGATTGGGCCTGGTCGAGATAAAGCAACATGGCGGGGTGGCGGCAGACATTCAGCAGCAGGTCTGAAAAACCGCCCGTCATCCCTGGGCGGATGACCTCGCGCTCGTAAAGCCCAGCAAAGGGATAAACGGTGACCCTTGTGGTGGAAATGGTGAAGTGATTGGCCCAGAAATGCACCAGGCGCTCGGCAAACGTGGCTGTCGATGACAAAGCGCGGTTGGTGCGGGC
>DMER01000190.1:18469-19881 GCA_003451645.1 Alphaproteobacteria bacterium
ACAGGGCGACAAGACTGCGGACCGTGCCTTGCGTCTCGGTGCTGAGGGCGGCCATCTCACCGCCTTGGTCCATGCCCTTGGAGTTCTCTGGGGGCTTGGGCATCTCCGGGGCGGTGCGGCCTTGCGGATTGAGCATCTGGCGCACCTCACGCGTGGCAAGGAACTTGGCCAAGGCCTCGGTGGCCTCTGCGCGCGTGGTCAAGCCGGTGGCATCAACACTGAACGCGGCGGGACCTGCGATTTGGGCGGCGAGCCACCCGCGCGGATCACCGGCAATGGTTTGCAGTTCGCCAGGTCTGGCGCCATAGCCAAACCTGTTCGCCGCGACCGCAGCCAAGCGTATATCAGGCATTGCTTGCTCCCCCACCAATGGAGCGTTTAACGCTCACTTGCGCCTGTCCCGTCGGCGGCCATGGCTGTCTTTAGACTAGGTCTAGGGAACTTCGCCGAATTTGGCGAACTCCTGGTCAATGCCGGGCTGGATCTGCATGGCCATGGCAAGGTCGGTCCTTCCGCCCGCCGTGTCACCCTCGCGCAGACGCGCGAGCCCCCGGCCGTAAAAGGCCCATGCGCTGGAGGGCTGGCTCTGAAGTGCCAGATCATAGGCCTGCCGCGCCTCGGCAAAGCGCTCCAGCCTCAGCAAGACAAAGGCTCGGCTGTCGATTGCTGCCGCGAAATCAGGCCGCAAGCGCACCGCCTCGTCACAATCCTTGAGCGCCAAATCAAGATCAATGCCCTGGGTCGCCCGGAACCAGCACCGGCCATTGAGAAAGGTATGGGACGCCGGTTGAAGTGCGATGGCCTGATCATAATCGCCCAAGGCCTCAACGATCTTGGCTTGGCGCACATTGGCGATCGCCCGGCGGTAATAGGCGTCAGCGGCCGACGCCGACTGCGCAATGGCGGCGGTGAAGTCCGCCTCTGCCGCTTGCGGATTGGCGAGAGAGAGTTGGGCGTTGCCACGGCCCATGAGTGCGCCTGTCAAGGTGCCATCAAGGGCAAGGGCGGAGGTGAAATCGGAGATGGCTTGTTCCGGCGCGCCCGAGCGCAGGCGCGCATTGCCACGCGCCAAATAGAGGGCCGGATCATTGGGCGAGGCCCGGAGCGCCGCATCAAAGTCGAGCAGCGCGGCCGCGTGGTTCTGCGTGTCCAAATACGCGGCACCACGCTGCGCGAGCGCCGTAGCTAAGGCGCGGCCAGTTTCCTTGCCCGAGGAAATCACTACAGAGCAATCGGCGACGCGCTTGGGCGGCGCGATCTTTGCCGAAGACGTGCAGTGTTTCCAGGCAATGTCCGTGTCCTGAAACAGCTGATAGACAGTCCACCCGGCAGCCCCCGCAAGCCCAAGCCCAAAAAGGCCAATCAGCGCGCGGCCCCTCCAACTGGCAAGAAAACGCCTTACGCGGATCGAC
>DMER01000190.1:20129-21241 GCA_003451645.1 Alphaproteobacteria bacterium
GGGATCGGTGCTAAGGTCGAGAGATTGCGCGCTCGCAATGGCCGATTCCGTTGGCGGCTTGGCATCTTTGCTGGGAACGTAGAGCGGCTTATCGCCGGGGCCAAACTCAAGGGCGGGCACCGCGGACACAGCCGCCGCCTCCGCCATCTCCTTTGCAGGTGCGGTATCCTTCTCTTGCCGTTCCTCACCCTCGCTCACGGCCGACATGATCCCGCTCTCGCCGTCCCTCGCCTTTACCCGTCAACAGCATACAGCGAGCCGCTAGCGGATTCCAGGGTCTTCGCCCATGGCTTTCCGGATCAGCCAGCCAATGAAGGCCAGCACAATGACAAAGGCCACGGCCGCCGTATGCTCGCGTCTGCCAATAATATCGTTGTCCGGAAAGAGCTGGACCCATAAACCCCAGATTTGACGCAGCTTTGTGATGACGTCCATTGCACTTTGCCCTTTTGGACCCTTGGGTCACCTTTTGGCCCGTCTATTGAACCAGGGACCCGTTTCTGAAAGGTCGCGATTGAGTGCAGATATTTGGATAAATTTACTCTATCTAAAATTGTGAGGCGAAGCTGTATCAGCCTGTGATGATTATGCCGCAGCTCAGGTGGTGGGGGTGAGGGGAGCTGCGCCCGCAAGATATGGTTAATCCGCGTTTACCTTCACGCTCCGCGTGTGCGCACGCGCTCAGTGGAGCAAGAATTGTGTTGAAACAGACGGTGAAAGAAAACCTTCTTGTGCGGCGGGTGTTCAAAGACAGGTTCACGCTATTTCAGACTACGACGTTCCTAAGACTTACTTACTGGCAATAATCACAATACAGAAATCTCCCTGGCAATGCTGGGACAGGAAAGCCGTGCCGTGCGTCAAGCCACGCAAGCCCAACATAAGGTGTTTGACAAGGGAGAGAACCCTGACGCGGCCACTATACATTTGTGCGCAGTCGATGGCGCGGATAGCGTTTTGAATGCAGGGTCTTGTTTGGACAGTGAGGCCGCTAATCTTCATCGCGCAGTCTGGGGTTTGAAGGAGGCGCAGCCTGAGGATTCGGCGTTTTGGGTTGTCACACGCCAACAGCGGTTTGTCTTGATTGCGGCGGGGGGGGGCACCGCGCTCTC
>DMER01000190.1:21436-23961 GCA_003451645.1 Alphaproteobacteria bacterium
TGTTCGCCCCTCTTTTGACCCTCGGGCTTTTCGCGGGCGCGGCGGGTGCCCTCAATATTGTGGTGGCCGGTTTCCGGTTGTGGCTGGCGGTGCTGGCGCCAGACGCGGCGTCCCCCGTGCCAACGCGTGGCGGACTGTTGCGGGTGCGTAAGACCTGGCCCTCCTACACGGTGCTGGTGCCCTTGTTCCGCGAGGCCCATGTCGTACCAGGATTGGCACAAGGTTTGGGGCGGCTCGATTATCCGCCCGGGCTCGTCGAGATTTTCCTTGTGTGCGAGGCGGATGACGAGGCTACCGTCGCGGCCGCACGGGCCGCGGCGCAGGCCGATGCACGCTTCCGGGTGATCGCCGTGCCCCCGTGCGAGCCGCGCACCAAACCCAAGGCGTTGAACTTTGCGCTGGCCTATGCGGCGGGCGAGTTGTGCGTGGTCTTTGATGCCGAAGACCGTCCGGAGCCGGATCAATTGCGGCAGGCGGCGCGGCGCTTTATGACGTCCACGGATGATCTGGCATGCCTGCAAGCGCGGCTCAATTGGTATAATCGCAACCGCAATTGGCTGACGCGGGCCTTCGCGCTGGAATATGCGCTGTGGTTTGACTACCTCTTGCCGGGCCTTGAGCGACTCCGGGCGCCGATCCCTTTGGGCGGCACGTCCAATCACTTCAAGACGGCAGCACTGCGCCGGTGCGGGGCGTGGGACCCCTTCAACGTCACGGAGGACGCCGATCTGGGTCTGCGGCTGATGCGGCAGGGCGGGATCGTCGCGACCATCCCATCCACCACCTATGAGGAGGCGACGAGCAGGCCATCCGCCTGGATTAGGCAGCGCTCGCGCTGGATCAAGGGCTATATGCAGACCTGGCTGGTGCAGATGCGCGATCCGGTACGGCTTTGGCGGGCGGCGGGGCCGTTTGGCTTTCTGGCCTTCCACTTGTTCGTAGGTGGTGTGGTATTGACCGCCCTCGTCAATCCCTGGCTTTGGCTCTTGACCCTTGTCGAGGCTGCGCGCTGGGGCTTGGGGGCGCCCGCGCTGCTGGGGGATGCGGCGGCGCTGATCACAGTTACCAGTCTTGTGCTGGGCAATCTCGGCCTCATTTATCTGAATATGCTGTGTGTCCTGCGGCGGGGCTGGTTTGAGCTGGTGCCTGCGGCGCTGATGACGCCCATCTATTGGATCTTGATTTCTGTCGCGGGCTATCGCGCCTTGGTGCAGCTGATCACTGCGCCATTCTATTGGGAGAAAACAACCCATGGCGCGGATGCGCCCGCATGACTGCCGCCATCCTGCCGCCGGTGATTTGCGCCTTGATCCTCAACGAGGTCGTGCTCGCGCAAGTGACGAGTTCAAGCACGTTGTCGCTGCGCAGCGTTGCGGGTGCGGCACTGGGTCTTGCGCTGCTGCCAGCGGCAGGGGCGGGTGGTTTGATCCTTGCACTGAGCATGAGTGCGGCCTTGGTGCTTTGGCATCCGCATGAGCGGTTGCGCCAGTTTCCTGTGAGTGCCGCGCTGTTGTTTGCAACACCTTTGACAGTTTCAGCGATCTGCTGTCTTCAGATCACCGGGCTTGGGCCGCTGGCGTGGGACAAGGCGTTAGCGGCGGTTTGTGTGAGTTTAGCCGTGATTTTGATGGCGCGGGCCATCAGCCCAGTTGCGCGGGCCGAAACGAAGCTCGCGCAGTGTCTGATCCTTGCCAGCGTGTTGGCAGCCATCATGGGCGAGGCAGGTGCGGTGTGGCTATTGTGCGCGATCCCCTCGGCGGTGGCTGTCTTGCCGCGCATGAGGGTCGCGCGCGGGCCCTTGCTGACGGCGGCGGCTATGCTGGTGCCGGCCCTTGCCTTCAACGCGCAAGCCGGTCCCTGGGCCCTACCGCAAGGGCAAAGCTTGATCATTGCCCGGACAAGCGTCGAGACGGCGCAAGGGGAGGGCGACCCAGCGCGGACGGCCAGTGTCTATAGCGAAACAGGTGTGGCGGAGGGGTTGACTGCTCTGAAGCAGATATGGCTGCAAGAGCGCGAAGGTGAGACGCAAAAGGCGGGCGGGCATGCGGGCCTGCGATGGCAGGTGATGAGCGATGGTCCGTGGGCGGCAGGATTAACTGCCACGGCCGGGATCAATGGCACAGATCCCGAGGCGCCACTTCCAGCGTTTGGCGATGCGGCCTTTGGTACGGTCAGTGCCAGCCTGGGGTGGAGCGGGGAGATTGCGGGCTTTGAGAGCTTTGCCTTTGCGGAGGCGGGCTATCAGGCGGCACTTGGCGACGAAGCGGATTTGCGCCTCGCCAGTGTTGAGGGCGGGGTTCATCTGGACGCGGACTGGTCGTGGCTCGCGCGGGTTGAGGTCAGTTCGGGCGGCGAGGAGCGGGGGCAGACCGTGTACGGACAAACCTCGCTGCTGATGCGCGTCATTGACGATGTCAATGTG
This sequence comes from Alphaproteobacteria bacterium, assembly GCA_003451645.1. Taxonomy (GTDB): domain Bacteria; phylum Pseudomonadota; class Alphaproteobacteria; order Micropepsales; family Micropepsaceae; genus DMER01. The sequence goes on from DMER01000190.1 coordinate 23,859, forward strand.
GAAGTGGGTGTTGGGGCGCGGATGGAGGACAGCCGCGAAGCCGACGTGCAGGGCTTTGCGAGTGTGTGGGTGCGGTTTTGAGGTTGCGCGCGGTGCCCCCCTC
>DMER01000187.1:0-343 GCA_003451645.1 Alphaproteobacteria bacterium
GTGCTCGGGCGCGATCTTGAGATAACCGCCCACGTGATGGGTGACGAGCTCTTTCACATACTCCGGGCTCTCGACCGCGAGGTCGTAGCGCACACCCGAGGCGACCATGACTTTCTTGACGCCCGGCACCGCGCGCGCCGCCTTGTAGAGCGAGATCAAGCTGTCATGGGAGGTGTTGAGATTGGGGCAGATGCCAGGGAACACACAGGAGGGTCTGCGGCAGGCCGCCTCGATCTTGGGGTCCTTGCAGGCCATGCGGTACATATTGGCGGTGGGCCCGCCAATGTCCGAGATGATGCCGGTGAAGCCTTCCGTCTTGTCACGGATGCGCTCGATCTCGCGC
>DMER01000187.1:643-6701 GCA_003451645.1 Alphaproteobacteria bacterium
CCGCCGAAACAGCCGCGCATGATGGTGACCGAATGGCGGATCATCTCCCAAGCGGGGATCTTGGCCCCCTCATAGGATGGGTGCGGGTTGCGCGCATAGGGCAGCTCATAGACCGCATCCATCTCGGGCGTCGTGAGCGGAATAGGCGGCGGCGTCACCCACAGCTCCTTGTCGCCATGGCGCTGCACGAGGGCGCGTGCATTGCCGGGATTACTCTCCCGGTGCAGCACACGGTTGGCGCGGGCATAGGCCTCTTTGTCCTCGACCACCAGATCATAGGACGGCAGGCGCACCACATTGCGGCCAGAGGCCATGCGGGCCCCCTCATCCGCACTGTCGAGATCGTCGGCCTTGAGTTCGGCCCAGCCCTCAGGCACGGCATCCTTCACCAGCGCGATGCCCCGGATGTCGTCCATCTGAGCAGGGCTGTCGCCTTTGGCGAAGCGGTGGGTCACCTCAACGATTGCGCGCTCGGCATTGCCATAAAGCAAGATGTCTCCACGCGCATCGATGAGCACAGAACGGCGCACCTTGTCGGACCAATAGTCGTAATGAGCGATGCGGCGCAGCGAGGCCTCGATCCCGCCCAGCACGATTGGCACCCCGGGAAAAGCCTCCCGCGCGCGCTGCGCATAGACGATGACCGCGCGGTCCGGGCGCGCGCCGCCTGCGCCGCCGGGCGTGTAATTGTCGTTGTGCCGCAAACGCCGGTCCGACGTATAGCGGTTCACCATACTGTCCATATTGCCGCCAGTGATCCCGAAATAGAGGTTCGGGCGGCCAAGCTCCCGGAACGGCTCGGCGGACTGCCAGTCCGGCTGGGAGAGGATGCCGACCCTGAAGCCTTGCGCCTCCAAGAGCCGCCCGATGATCGCCATGCCAAAGGAGGGATGGTCGACATAGGCATCGCCCGTGACCAGCACGACATCGCAACTGTCCCAACCCAGCAAATCCATCTCCGCCCGGCTCATCGGCAGATAGGGCGCGACGCCGAAGCGCTGCGCCCAATATTTCCGGTAGGAGAACAGCGGCACGGCCTTCTCCATCGCCGGACTCATTTGCGCGAGTGCGGCGGCGTTCTGCTGTTTGGGCGGTGCGAGGATGTCGGCCATCGCCGTCAAATGGCCGACGCAGGCCCCAAGGTCAAGGGCTTGCGGGCAATTCCGCGAGAGACGCGGCCATCGCGGCCCAAAGCGGCTCGATAGGTTCGATGCCAACCGACAGGCGGACATAGCCGGGCGCGACCGCATCGCCCCAGCGCACCCGGCACTCAGCCGAACTATGCACCCCGCCAAAGCTTGTGGCGGCGCGTAGCAGGGAACAGCCGTCGATGAAGGCCTCGGCACGGTCGCGGGAGGCAAAGGTAACGCCAAGCACCGGCCCGAAGCTCGTCATTTGGTCCCGCGCGATGGCGTGACCCGGATGGCTGGGCAGGCCTGGATAGGTGACCGACAGAACCTTTTGATGCGCCGCGAGCCGCTCCGCGATGATCTGCGCACTCGCACTCATGCGCGCCAAACGGACCTCAAGCGTCTCAAGGCCCCGCAGCACCAGCCAAGCCTCAAAGGGGCCAGGGATCGCGCCAGAGAGCTTGCGCCAGGTTCGAATGCGCGCGAGGCGCTCAGGGTCGCGCGCGGCGACATGGCCCATCAGAACATCGCAATGGCCGCTGACCGCCTTGGTATCCGAGCACACGGCGAAATCGGCGCCGAACGCAAAAGGCCTAAGCCCCAAGGGCGTGGCGGTTGTATGGTCGACGACGGTGAGCGCACCCGCGGCCCGCGCACGCGGGATTTCGCGCGCCAAATCACACACCGCAAGGCCAGGATTGGACGGCGTCTCAAACCACACCACCCGAAAGCCGTCATAGGCGCGCGCGTCATACTGCGCGGTCGGAACAGTCTCCATGACGATCCCAAGGGGGGCCAGGAACGTCTCGATAAAGGCGCGGATGGCGTAATACCCATCGGCAGGCACCAAGATGCGGTCGCCGGATTGCATCTGGGTGCACAAAATGGCTGAGACTGCGGCAAGGCCAGACGGAAACACGACCGCAGGCGCGCCCTCCAGCAGGCCGAGGGCATCCTCCAGCGCCTCCCACGTCGGATTGGTATAGCGCCCATACTGATAGGGCCCCTCCGGCGCGCCCGGCAGGTGATAGATGCTCGTATTCACGATTGGCGCGCCAAAGCTCTGCCCCTTTTGCAAGGGCTCGCGATGGTGGTGCAAGAGTTGCGCGAACAAGGCGTCGAGAGGGCGGCCGGTCATGGTGATCCTTTGTAGCGAGGCCCCTAGCGCCCCCATACCCGAATGTCCAGTGCCGCCGACAGCGACAGCGCGGCCGCGCGCAAGATGTCAGCGCGCGCGACATCAAGGGCGGCGCCTTCCGCCACCACCTCTGACAGCCGTTCGGCGAGAACGAGGATGATGAGAAGAGGCGCTGCATCGCGCTCCAAATTCGAGCCGGTCAGGACGCTCAATCGGGTCAGTTGCTCGCGGCGCGCGGCTTTGATGGCCTCGGCGACCTTGGGGTCCAGCAAAGCAACCGAGCGTAAGTCGGTGCGGAACCGCGTCCAGGCTTGATGGAAGGTGATCAGGAAATCGAGGGCGGCACCCAATTGCCGCATTTGTCCAGGTCCTGCCGCCTGCGCCGCCGTTTGCAATCCGGCCCACTCCTCTTCCCGGTAGCGCGCATAGACCGCCAGCAATACATCGGCCTTGTCAGTGAAGTGCTTGTAGAAACTCGCAGGCGCATATCCCGCCTTGCGCGCAATCGCGTTGCTGTCGGTGGCAAAGTAGCCCGCCTCGCGAAAGATGCCAGTCGCAGCCGCGATCAGGTCCTCCCGAGTCCGCGCAGGGTTCCGCGCCCGCCCCATTTTGTGGATTTTAACCTTGTCCAACTCCATAAAAGGATGTAAGCATCATTTGAAGTGATAGAATAATCATAACTTCGCGGGGAGGTTGGTGATGCGAGCGATGTTGTGGGCAGCTGCGGCCCTCAGTGTAACGGCAGCAGGCCTATTATTAGCGATGTTGGGCATTGCGTTGCAGGCCGGCGGGATCACGCAGGCCCAATTCGAGGTTGTGGCTCCAGTGGCAGACTATGCGGCGCGCCTGCAAGCAGCGAGCGGTGTCATCCGCACAACCCTGATCTTCGATAATTTGTTCGTGCTGACTTATTGCGGCGCCATTGCCTTGGGGCTGAGCGCGCTGAGCCGGCCGGAGACGCGCCTCGCCACCACCATTGCAACCATTGGGATTATCGCGACGGGGCTCTTGGATTGGGCGGAGAACATGCATTTCTTGAGCATGCTGGCGGGCATGGCGTCGGGCCGGGACCTCACCCTGGACGAGCTGGGTTGGCGCATGTGGGCGAGCACCATGAAGTGGCACATCGCCTATGGCGCCTTGCTGGCCGCTGGCTTTGTGGTGCCAGTGCGAGGGCTGATCTCTTTTCTCTTGGTGTGGAGTTTGCGCCTCGGCCTGCCGGTGATCGGCGTGCTGATCTACACAGGGCCAGAGGATTGGGAAAAGGCGCTGAGCCTCGCCCGCTATGCGATGATGCTTGTGGGTTTTGTGCTCTTTGCAGAGGTGTTTGCGAGCCATGCGCGGGCGAGCGGAAAGGATACAACGTGACACGAACCGCTTTTGTGCAATTATGGCAGCATGCGCACGTTGGCTCTCTTCATTTTTCTAATGGGGTCCTCTGAGGGACTTGCCGCAACCGCCTGCACGCCCAAGCTGCCCGCTGACCCGCGCGGCGTCTGGATACCGGCAGGTGAAGTCACACTGGGCTCCAAGGATTTCTATCCCGAAGAGCGGCCTCAGCGCACCGCCAAGGTCCAAGGTTTTTGGATCGACGCCACCGAGGTCACCAATGAAGACTTCACAGCCTTTGTGCGCGCCACAGGCTATAAGACAGTGGCGGAACGCAAACCCACTGCGGAAGCAAACAAAGGCGTGCCGCCGGAAATGCTGGTGCCAGGCTCAGCGGTTTTTACCCAACCCAAGGGCCTAGTCGACTTAAGAGACCCGCGCGCCTGGTGGCGCTATGTGCCGGGCGCTCAGTGGCGTCACCCGGAAGGACCGGCGAGTTCCCTCAAGGGTAGGGAGCGTTTCCCCGTTGTGCATGTGGTCTATGAGGATGCTCTGGCCTATGCCAAATGGCGCGGCCGCGCGCTGCCGACCGAGGCCGAATGGGAGCATGCGGCGCGCGCAGGGCACCGCGACCGGGCCTATATCTGGGGCGATCACCCGACCCTCAATGGCAAGCCGATGGCCAACAGCTATCAAGGCGCCTTTCCGCTGAAAGACCTAGGCGAGGATGGCCACACAGGTGCGGCCCCTGTGGGGTGCTACCCGTCCAATGATTGGGGCCTTTACGACATGGCAGGCAATGTGTGGGAGTGGACGCAAGACCTCTACCCGCAGCAGCCGGGCGAGTTCGGCATCATCAAAGGCGGGTCTTACTTGTGCGCGCTGTCCTATTGCGGCCGCTACCGCCCGGCGGCCCGCATCCCTGGTGACCGCACGATGGGCACCAACCACATCGGCTTCAGGACGGTGTTGCGGAGGGCGGCGCGTTAACACGCTGCCCCCCGCCTTTGCGGAACCAGACGATGCCACGGCCTCAACGGTCGCGAGCAAACTCATCTGGAACATGCTTCAGAGGATCAGGCGCGGTGCGTCTGACCCGGCGCTTTGGAGCCTTTTTTCTGGTCTTTGCGACGGGGAGAGAACCTGCCTGCGCATTTTTGCGGTCCGGTTCAGTCAATGCACGAGGCGCATTGAAATTCAGGAGCGCATTCACAGCAAGATCCATCGACACTTCGACAGAATGTCCCGTGACGTGCGTGTGCACGGATTTCACCGCTTCACCCGCATACACAGAGAACACAACTGGCAAGACGCCGAAGGGTAACCCAACCAAGTATCGCATAAGGCCTCGCGGTCCGGAGGTTGCGTGGTTCACGCAAGAGCTCCAAACAACGCCCCTACCCGTTCCTTCAGGGCGTGTTCGCGATTGACCGTAGAGGGCGGTCTGAAAGCGGTTGCTCGCTTTCGAACAATGATTTATTGCATTAGGTTAACAAACACAAGTAACAGGATTGTAAAATGTCTTTGCCTGCCGGGACCACCTTGAATGCCGACAAACTGTCTGACTTCCTTTGTATCCCGAGAAGCATGCAGATTTGGACAGATGCAGAGGTATGGAAGCGGCTGACCCACGGCATATTCTTCCGCGGCAAGTGTGCCAGGGACTTGCAGGCCCTTTTGAGAATTGAGCGCAAGGAACTTCTCAAACACGCGCCTGCGGGCTTGAACCGGGTTCCGCAATGGCTTCGGGACTTAGCCCCCGTCAAGACTGGCTATTCGAGCATGCTGGGTTGGTCGGTCCCTGGTGGCGACGACATGGCGGCTTTTATCGACAACGGTGCACTGCCCTTTGCCAAGGCGGTCACCTGCGCATTCACGCTCCACGAAGCCGCACAGAGGCTGCCTGAGCAAGTTCGCGCCCGCCTTGATGTGCACGTACCGTTGTGCGCTTTCACACTGAAAGGGATCACGCCGGCGGCAGCAGTGGCTGCGGCCGCCAAGGTCCCTGACTTGGGTGAAGATCGCCGCCCGCATTTGGAGAAGCTGGGGCGAGGCCTTGGGATGAGCCACGAACTTGCGGAAAAGATTGGGCTAGCGAATGGACTGGGCGCACCAACCCTGGTGGATTTGCCAATCTCCACAGATGACATGGCGCGGAAGGCGAGCGATTATTTGGTAGCCAAACGTGTGGGCCGCAAGAAAGGAAGCGCGCCTGGCCGTCCGGCAACGGGGGCTTTGGGCAGAGCGGAACTGTTCCGCACGGTCCGCATCGAAAACATGATCTGCAAGATCAAGAAGGTAGCTTGAAGCTCAGTTGGCGCTTTGCCAGTTTCTGCCGGACGGACCGCAGTGCGGTAGCGCTTGGCTTGAATTGGGCTACGAACTCAGCTTCGCCCATGACAATGAGGTCTCCGGCGCTCAGAATATTCCGCGCGTAGAGCCGCCCCACGAGATCGCGCAA
>DMER01000187.1:6909-24349 GCA_003451645.1 Alphaproteobacteria bacterium
CCCCACGAGATCGCGCATTTCCGGTGTCGCGGTCTCGCCGAGGAGTGACGCGACGCTCCAATCGAGGACAGGATTGCGAACCGGTAAGGCGGCTGCACTGATATGACTTGGCATGCTCATGACCTTGATATGGGAAGGCATTGTGGCAAAACTGGCGCAGGTGCGCCACGAATCGCCGCCCATACCGGGAGTCTTAGATCAATTTGCGCTAAGTTCACAACTAACTAATTGAATCAATTTTACTTTTCGGGCGGCGTCCAAACGGCGGCGCCCGAGTACATTGTGCTTGACTATTCCGCCAGGTCCCACGCGCAGCGGAAACCCACATGCGCCGTAGTGCTGTCGGCGGTGAGGCCAATGCGGGCGGCGGGGCGGTAGCGCTGGCAATACTCAGGCGCACACAAATAAGATCCGCCCTTGAGCGCGTAGAGTTTTCCCGGTGGCGCGTCAGGCCCGCAGCATGACGGCGCCGCCCGGTCGAAAGGGCTTTGCGTCCACTCCCAAACATTGCCGGTCATGTCGAATAGGCCTAACGGGTTGGGGGGGAACTGTCCGGCGCGGGAGGGGCCGGGCACACCCTTAGCGCTATACCAGGGAAACGCCCCGGTCCAGATATTGGCCATGAGCCGCCCCGCGGGCATGAAGTCCTGGCCCCAGGCATAGGGCGCGCCGTCAAGCCCGCCGCGCGCCGCAAACTCCCACTCATCCTCCGTAGGCAGACGGCCCCCCGCCCATTGCGCATAGGCCAAGGCGTCACTGAGCGACACATGCACAACTGGCAATTCGGTGGCGCCAGCATCAAGCCCCGCGCGCCAGGAGAGGCCAGCCTCGAACCGCCACCATTGCGAGGGATCGTGCAGATTGACCGGCCCAGCGCTCATCTGGAACTGGGCAGAGCCCGGCGGCGAGGCGCGCTCCGCGGTGGTGACGGTGCCCGTTTCTGTGACAAAGCGTGCGAACTCAGCGACCGTGACGGGAGCTGTGCCAAGATAGAACGGCGCCACGGTGGCAAGCCGCACTGGGCGCTCCTCAAGGTAGTGATCCTCAGACCCGAGACGGACAGTGCCGCCGGGGATGAGGACCACAGACCCTCGCGCGCTCAAATCCGGATCCCGATGCTGTTGATGAACTGCAAGGACTCATAGGCCGTGAACGGACGATTATCGACATTGATCCGGATGCGCGCGATTGCCCCTTGGAAGGGATTGTTTCCCTCATAGAGGGTCGAGACACGGTTGCCGCTGTCCCGGCCGACGGAGAAACCGTCATAGGACGTCGCTGCAACGCAATGGACAAAGGTGCGCTCGGCCAATTTGCGGTCGCCCAGATAGATCGCGCCGGACCCTTTGAACGGCCGCTGCGTCATCGTTTGCACATAGCGCACCGTGAGCGGCCCTTCGGGCAATGCAGCCGAGGCTTCGATGCGGTCGACATACGGAGCCAGGGACTGCTCATAGATGAGCCGGCCCTCCTTGATGTGCAACACATAGCCGGCATGGCGCGACCCATGAGCGACCAAGACGCCATTGCCTTGGCCCGCGGGCCGCGTTAGTTCGACAATGATCTCGTGCGAAAAGCCGGACACCAGCGGCGCCACCTGGCTGTGCAAACGCTCAAGCGGCGGCCGGATGTCATAGGCCGGACGGATGCCACGGCGCTGCCGGTCCTGGCTCATTTTGATGATTAGATTGCGGTCATCGAGCGGGAAGACGTTATAGCGCTTTGCCGCCACATCCCACTTGGCGATCAGCTCTTTGAGCTTATCGGGGTTCTTGGCGGCAAGGTCGTTCAGCTCGTTGAAGTCAGTGCTCGTATCATAGAGCTCCCAGACATCGTCCGCATAATCGCTGCCACGCTTATGCGCGACAACCGCCCGCCAGGAGCCCTCCATATAGGCGCGCTGCCCGCCAAGCTCGAAATATTGCTCATTGCGCGTTGGTGCCGCCTTGTCCGCGAAGGTTTTGAGGATGCTCGCCCCTTCCAGGGGCTTGAGCTTGCGCCCATGATAGACGGACGGCCGTTCGACACCGGCCGCCTCCAGCAAGGTCGGGTAGAGATCGATGACATGCACGAATCTGTCGCGGATGGCGCCCTTGTCGCTGATGCGCGCGGGCCAGGAGACGATAAGCGGGTCGGCAACACCGCCCAAATGCGCGTACTGCTTATAGAGCCGGAACGGTGTGTTGGACGCGCACGCCCAGCCAATCGGATAGTGCGGAAAAGTTGCGTCCTCACCCATCACGTCATAGAGCTTGGTGGCCTCCGCGACAGGCACAGGCCGCCCCAGAGCGGACGCCAGCACATTGGGCGTGCCGGTCGGCGTGCCTTCCGCCGAGCCGCCATTGTCGGAGATCACGACAATCAAGGTGTTGTCGCGAATGCCTTGGGTCTCCAGCGCCGCCACGAGCCGCCCAATATTGCTGTCGAGATTGCTGATGAGGCCCGCATAAACCTCCATATAGCGGGCAAAGATGCGGCGCTCCTCGGCGCTCAGCGTGTCCCAGGCCGAGATACCGGGCGCCAAGGGCGGCAAGGACGTGCTCGCGGGCACCAGGCCCATTTGCTTTTGCCGCTCCAGACGTTGAGCGCGGATGACGTCCCAGCCGGTGTCATACTGACCCTTGTACTTGTCGCGGTCGCGCGCGCGGGCCTGCAGGGGCGAATGCGCGGCTGGATACCCGATCTGAAGGTAGAAGGGGCGCTCAGGGTTCAGCGCACGCTGGGTGTTGACATAGGCGATCGCCCGGTCCGTCAGATCATCACAGACGAAGTAATCCTCCGTCGCCGGAGGATCAATGGGTGCCACGCCGTCAATCAGCTCGGAAGGCTTGAAGTAATCGGTCGAATGGCCTTGGAACCAATAGGCGCGCTCAAACCCGCGCGAGGTTGGCCAATTGTGATAGGGTCCATTGGCGCCATTGGCATGGGCAATATTGACGTGCCATTTGCCGACATGAAAGGTCGACCAGCCCTTCTCGACCAACACCTCGGCAGTGGTTGCGGCCTCAAAGGTCATGTCGCCGCGATAGCCGGGAAAGCCGCTATCCATTTCGGCGATCCAGCCCACACCGGCGGAGTGATGGTTGAGCCCGGTCATGAGGGCAGCGCGCGTCGGCGAACACATTGCTGTGGTGCGGAAATTGGTATAGCGCAAGCCCGCCTGCGCCAGCGCGTCGAAATGGGGTGTCTTGATCTCGCTGCCATAGCAGCCCAGATCGGAAAAGCCTACATCATCTAGGACAATGACAATGATATTGGGCGCGCCTTCGGGTGCCTTGCCCTCCACCGCATAAGAGGGCCTGGAATCGGAAAGCGTTTCGGCGATTTCTGGCGGCGCGCCTTCGGCCACGGCCTCAGGGGTAACGAGTTTGCGGCGCTGGCTGTTCAGATAGGACAGGCCCGCGGCGCCTGCGCCCACGACACCCGCCCCGCCCGCAGCACCAATGAGCAGCGACCGCCGGTCGAGACCTTTTTTGCCGTCTTGATCACTCATGACAATCCTCCAGCCAATGCGCGTTGTAAGTCTTGCTCGACCGCCCAAAGACGGTCCTGGCCCCAATGGGTCGCGCCCTCATTTACCCGGAAGGACGGCACACCCCAAGCGCCACCGCCAAACATCTCCCGCCGGTTGGCCTCGACGACATCGCGCCAAGAGGGGTCGGCGAGCGCAGCCTTCACGATGCTGGCAGACCCCCCGGCCCGGGTGGCAAGACTGGCGAGCCCTGCATCTGACGCCGCATCAATCCCCTCGGCAAAGACCCCTGACAGAAAAGACTGCGCGAAGGCGGGCCCTTGCCCTGCGGGGATTGCATGATGCAGCACCGCAAGACCGCGCTCGGCGCCGGCACCAACCGGATCGGCCACCTTGCCAAAAGGAAGCCCCAGCCGCTCGGCCTCCCTCTTGCAGTCGGTCAGGATATAGAGCTGCTTGGCACGCGGCACGGGCAGGCCGCGCATGACCATGGGCAGCACGAAACGCAGGCGCAGCTCCGCGCCATAATGATCCGCCAATGCCCGCAGCCGGGGGATCGAAAGATAGGTATAGGGGCTGCGGAAGGAGATAAACGCATGGAGGACAGGTTTGCGGGAGGAGGCGGCAACGGCCCCGAGCCGAACCTCCAGACGCGGGGCGATGGGCGCGGACGGCGCCCCCTTGACCCTGAAGGGCGCTAAGCGCTCTTCCAGAAAGGCGAGCCGGTCGAGACCCCAATACCACTCACCTTCGAAATAGAACATGGCACCCAGATAATGCCCCAAGCGGCGCCGCAGGGCGTCACCTTGCGCCAAGGCCTCCTGCGAGGCGGATGGCAGAGCAACTGGATCCCCGAGGCCCTTGGGTGGCCACTGCAGGCCCTTCGCCAGAACCTGTGCGTCGCGCTCTGCAAAGGCGCGCAGCATCGCAGCCTCAGGCGCCGCGGCCTGATCGGGCGCGCTCACCACATGAACCTCCAGCGCGATGCGGTAGCGCGCCTTGAGCGCAGGCAAGGCCTGCACTGCCAAATGACTATAAGGATCATCGGGCTGGTGAAAGTAATGCACGGTTGGCCGCCCGCCTGTCAGCACGCGCCACAGCGCATGACGTCCGCGCGACCACCCGCGCAGCGTGGGGCTCGTAACGATCTGAGAAACGACCCGGCTAACGGCCGCACGCATCGCAAAGCTCCTGGGGCAAATCGGCGCGAGGCACGAATAATGTCAATCATTAAAATGATGGCACGAGGCCGCCCCTGTCAATGGGTGAGTCCACCCTTGCTTTCACGACGCAGGGCGCCGATGTCTTGGGGGCTGCTCTGGCGTGCCGCCATGCCGATGGGAGGCCCTCATGACCGCGCTGACAATGCCGTTTGACAACTCTTATGCGCGCCTGCCGGAGCGGTTTTTCGCGCACCATGAAGTGGCGCCAGTGGCCTCGCCGCGTTTGATCAAGCTGAACCACCGGCTTTGCCGCGTGCTGGGCCTTGACCCGGCACAGATGGAAAGCGCTGATGCCGTCGCGATGCTGGCAGGCCACCGCTTCCCCGACGCGGCAAGCCCAATCGCCATGGCCTATGCGGGTCACCAATTCGGCCACTTCGTCCCCCAATTAGGTGATGGGCGGGCGGTGCTGGTGGGCGAGATCCTGGCGCCTGAGGGCAGGCGCTTCGACCTTCATCTCAAAGGCTCCGGCCCGACAGCATTCTCGCGCAGGGGCGACGGAAGGGCCGCGCTAGGGCCCGTCTTGCGGGAATATATCATCAGCGAGGCGATGTCGGCCTTTGGCATCCCAACCACGTTGAGCCTCGCGGCCGTAGCGACGGGCGAACCGGTCTACCGCGAGACGGCCCTGCCGGGTGCAGTGCTGGCGCGCGTCGCCACGAGCCACATCCGGGTGGGAACCTTTCAGTACTTCGCGGCCCGCCAGGACACAGACGCCTTGCGCCTGCTTGCCGGTTACGCAATCGCCAGGCTCTACCCGCATCTCGCGCAAGAGGCCGAACCCTATGTGGCGTTTCTGGAAGCAGTGATCGCGGCGCAAGCGAGACTGATCGCACAATGGATGAGCGTCGGCTTTGTGCATGGTGTGATGAACACGGACAATATGTCGGTCGCGGGCGAGACCATTGATTACGGCCCCTGCGCGTTCCTCGACACGTACGATCCGGCGGCCGTGTTTTCCTCCATCGACCAGCATGGCCGGTACGCCTTTGCCAACCAGCCGCATATTGCACAGTGGAACCTGACAAGGCTCGCCGAAACGCTGTTGCCGCTGTTGGACGCAGACGAAACGCGCGCCATCGGCAAGGCTGAGGCTGCATTGGCGCAATTCGCCCCCCTCTTCAATGAACACTTCCGCGCCCTGTTTGCAGCGAAGATCGGCCTCACCACGCATAGGCCCAGCGATATCGATCTTATTCAGCGCCTCTTGAAGGCGATGCATGAAGGCCAAGCGGACTTCACGCTGACGTTCCGCGCCTTGGCGGGCGCGCTCACACAGGGCGGCGAGCCGGGCCTCTTGAGCCTGTTTGCCAACACCTATGGGATCAGCCAGTGGTTGCCGGACTGGCGCGCGCGTCTGGACCAGGAGAACCGCTCCAAGGACGATATTGCCGCTGCGATGCGCGCGGCCAACCCCGCGATCATTCCGCGCAACCATAAGGTCGAACACGCGCTGGCAGCGGCCACCGAAGGCGACCTCGCGCCATTCGAAGACTTGTTGCGCGCGCTTGAAACACCGTACACAGACGATACGCGCCTGAGCCCCTGGACCATGCCACCAATGGCCCATGAGCGCGTGACGAGGACTTTTTGCGGCACTTGAGTGCGCGCCGCTACAGCTAAACGGGCGATGAACGCGCATACCAGCTTTGGTTCAGGATTAACCATGTAGGTTCGCGGCGTTCCTGGGGAGATGCTCTCACCCAGTGCAGGCCGGGGTCTTGGCGGTCGCAGGCGCCAAAGCCGGTCAGAGTTTAGTGCAGTATCAAAATCATTGTTCACACAGGAGACATCACTATGACCAAATCCATGAAAACCATTCTTGTTTCCGCTCTCGCCACTGCCTCGATCCTGGGCGCAGCGATGAGTGCACCAGCCGCGGCCAACTCCTTCATGGCCTTTGCGGTTGATATGAAAGGCAATGTGGGCCACGGCAAGTCGCCAAACCGCGCGACCGCCCGCAACTTCGCTCTGAGCTATTGTGGCGCACAAGGCTGTCGCGTCGTTGACGTGACCAAGGCGCGCTGCCACGCGCTCGCCCATAGCTTCAGGAACGGCTACTGGTACGGCACCGGCACCGCGGGCGACATGGGCACGGCGATGGGCTTTGCACTCGACTTCTGTGCGCAGAACGCACCAGCCTCCAGCTGCAAGATCGCCTACAAGCACTGCCAGTAAGGCTTGAGACGAATTGGAGGCCCGGCTGCAGCGTTAACACGCTCGGCCGGGTCTTTCCGCATTTGCTGTCCACGCGTCACAGCATTTCGCAGATGACGCCACGATACCGGGCCGTTATATCCTGACCATACGGACGTGCAATGCTGCCATCCCGGCAACTGAGGCACTCCACCTGGACAGGCGCATGACCACCCCACTGAAACCCCGTCTTCCGCGTGGCTTTGAAGACGCCAATGGCCCTGGACTCGACCTGCAGAACCGGATCATCACGATCCTGTCTGAGGTTTATGCGCGCTATGGCTTTGACCGCTTGACCACGCCAGCGATTGAGTTCGCCGATGCGCTGGGCAAGTTCCTGCCCGATCAGGACCGCCCCAATGAAGGTGTGTTTTCGTTCCGCGATGACGACGAGCAATGGCTGTGCCTGCGCTATGATCTGACCGCGCCATTGGCCCGCTATGTCGCGGAGAATTATGAGCGCCTGAGCTTCCCGTTCCGCCGCTTCCAGACCGGCAGCGTCTTCCGTAACGAGAAGCCAGGGCCTGGGCGCTTCCGCGAATTCGTGCAGTTTGATGCGGACACGGTCGGCAGCGCAAATATGGCGGCAGACACCGAATTCTGCATGCTGGTCGCCGACGCGCTGGAAGCCTTGGGGCTCAACCGCGGCGACTACGCGATCAAGATTAACAACAGAAAGGTTCTTAACGGCATTTTGGAATGCGCTGGCATTGCACCCGGCGCCGAGGGCGACATGCAGCGCCTGACCGTGCTGCGCGCCATGGACAAGCTCGACCGGTTGGGCGTTGAAGGCGTGCGGATGCTGCTTGGCAAGGGCCGCAAGGATGAGTCCGGGGACTTTACCAAGGGTGCGGGCCTCGAGCCGCAGGCTATCGACCGGATTGTCAGCTTTCTGCAAGCGGGCACCAGCACGGCTAATGATGTGTGTAGCGAATTATCGCATCTGGTCGAGGGCAGCGCCCAGGGTCAAGAGGGCGTCGCGGAACTGAGCACCATGCGCGATCTGCTGACGGCTGCGCGCTATCAGGCCGACCGTGTACGGATCGACCCGTCGGTGGTCCGCGGTCTTGCCTATTACACAGGACCGGTCTTTGAGGCGGAACTGACCTTTGAGATCAAGGACGAGGATGGCCGTGCGGTGCGCTTCGGCTCAATCGGGGGCGGCGGGCGCTATGACGACCTGGTTGAGCGCTTTCTAGGAAAGAAGGTCCCGGCCACTGGCGTCTCGATTGGCGTCTCGCGCCTTGCGGCCGCGCTCAAAGCGAAGGGCTTGGCGGGCGGAGCGCAGAGTGAGGGACCTGTCGTGGTGCTGGTTCTCGACCGCGATCAGCTGCCGGGCTATCAGGCGATGGTGAGCGAATTGCGCGGCCATGGGGTGCGGGCCGAGCTTTATCTGGGTGAAGCGGGCATGAAGGCGCAGATGAAATACGCTGACCGCCGGGGCGCGCCCCTCATTGTGATCGAGGGCTCCAATGAGCGCGCGAGCGGTCAGCTGACCATCAAGGATTTGCGCCTGGGAGCAAAACTTTCGGCGGACATCGCCTCTCGCGAGGAATGGGCCAAGGCCAAGGATGGCCAGCAATGGACCATTACCCGCAGCGACCTGGTGAACAATATCAAAGCGAAGCTTGGCGCTACGGGTGCGTGAGGCAAGGTCGGGCACGATGAGCTTATCCGGATTTCTGGACTATAACGAACCCTTGATCGATGCCGTGCACCGCGTGCTTCGCGCGGTTCGCGGCACCTTGCGCAACTATGACTATGCGCTCTTGGAACCACCCGTCATTGACTTTGCGGACGCCTTTATCGAGCGCTCGGGCGAGGCCATCCGTGAGCGGATGTATTTGTTCGAGGACGAGGCGGGGCAAAATCTGTGCTTGCGCCCGGAGATGACGATTCCTGTGAGCCGCGCGCTTCTGCGCACCGGCTGGCGCGGCGAGGACGCGGCGCGGATTGGCTACTCAGGTCCCGTTTTCCGCCGCGACGTGGATGGGCCGGGCGGCTTTAAGCAATTCCTGCAAGCAGGCGCTGAGTGCTTCGGGCCCGGCCCCAGGGCCTATAATGAGGCCGAAATTGTCGCCATGGCGATCAGCATGCTGCAGGGATCGGGGATCAAAGCGGCACGGGTGCGCTTTGGCGATGTGCGCCTGATCAGCCGCCTAATGGACCGCATCGGCTTGCCCAGCCACGCAAGGCGCGATGCGAACTGGTTATCGGGCCAGATTGCCGCGTGGCGCAACCATGCGCTCACCGAGCGCGGGATCGAGCAGCAAGCCGGTGCCCGCGCGGATCTGGAATTCATCCGCATTCTGAAGGATTTGGGGACCGAGCGCGCAACCGCCCTCATCAGCCGGTTTTTGCAGATCAGTGGTATCTCGGTCGTGGGCGCCCGCCCGCTTGAGGCCATTGTGGAGAGGCTGACGGCACAGCTTTCTGCGACGATACCGCCGCTCCCGGATGCGATCTGGGAGGAGATAAGCGCCTTGTTGGCGCTCAAAGCGCCCGCAAAAGAAGCTCTCGGCCGGATTGCACAGGCGGGTGCTTCCATCGGCTTTGAGACGGCGGATATTCTCCACGATTTTCGTCACCGCTTTGACGTCATGGGTGCTGCGGGGCTCGACCTCGACACCATGACAATCGAGCCGGGCTTCCTGCGCGCGATTGAGTATTACACAGGCTTTGTGTTTGAGGTGGCGGCAGAGGCGGATGGCCAACCGGCACAACTGGCCGGCGGCGGCCGCTATGACGCGCTGATGTCTCAGCTTGGAGGCGGGGTGTCCAGCCCGGCGGTTGGATTTGCTCTGCACACGGAGCGTGTCATGCGGGCGGCCGATCCAAGCGTCTTCGCCAAAGGCAGCCTCGCGCACGGCCATCCGGACGTCATCGTCGTGGCTGGGCCTGACGCCGACAGCATGCAATGCATGCAGGCCCTACAGCATCTGCGCCAAGCGGGCTTCCGGTCATCCATCGCGCACCGCGATCCAGGGCCTAAACAGGCCGCGCACGCGACACTCTTCCTTGAGAACAATGGCACAATTCGCCAGCGCGATGAGCGCAGCGGCGCGGTCACGAGTGTAACTCTGGACGAACTGTCCCGTATGGCGCCGCCTGCCCGGCCGAGTCTCGGCGCAGAGGCAAGGGGCCAGCGTCCATGACCCAAAACCCTCTCAGACTGGTGATCCCCAGCAAAGGGCGGCTGCAGCAGCCGGTGATCGACTTTCTGGCGGCCTGCGGTTTTGTGCTGGAGCGCGCCAGCTCCAACCGTGCTTACACGATGACTGTAGCGGGCACGGATGATGTGATTGTGGACCTGGCAGCCGCCTCTGAGGTGCCGGGCATGCTCGCGGAGGGCCGCGCGCATCTGGGCATCACCGGCATCGATCTTGTGAATGAGATGTTGGGCGGCCCGGGGCCTGCCCTTGACGGCGCAAGCCTGCCTGGGGGGCCCATGCTGGTCGTCAAGCTGGGCTTTGGCAGAGCCAACCTGGAGGTGGCAGTGCCGCGCGCCTGGATCGATGTGGAGACGATGCGCGATGTGTGCGAGGTCGCCCATCAGCACCATGTGCAGAACAAGTCTCGCATCCGAGTCGCCACAAAATACGTCCGCCTG
Organism: Alphaproteobacteria bacterium; assembly: GCA_003451645.1. Lineage (GTDB taxonomy): Bacteria > Pseudomonadota > Alphaproteobacteria > Micropepsales > Micropepsaceae > DMER01. The sequence goes on from DMER01000187.1 coordinate 17,411, forward strand.
ACGCGCAAATTCCTGAGCGAGGCGCAGCTCACCGATTACCGGATCGTGGAGTCCGCAGGCGCCACTGAGGCAGCGCCGGCCTCTGGCCTCGCCGAGATTGTCGTAGACATCTCATCGACCGGCGCCACCATGGCGGCCAATCATTTGAAGACGTTGTCGGACGGCCGGATCCTGTCGTCTGAGGCCGCCTTGTTCGCAGCCCCGCCCGCAACGGTGACCTGGTCCGCCAAGGCCATGGGCGCACTTGAACGCCTGATCCGCATGGCCCGCGCCAGACTAGCGGCGCAGCGGCACAAGCTGGTCCGGGCGAGCGGGCGCGTTCAGGACGCAAACGCGCTGACCCGCGAACTGGAGACCCTTGGCGTGACCGATGTCGTCCAGACTGTCGAAACAGCCACCGGCACAACGCGCCTCGATTGCACCGCGTCAGCCCGGCAGGTCTTCAAACTGGTCCAAACCTTACAGAGCTACGGGCTCACCCGTTGCGCGGTCGAGAACGCGGAACTCTTGTTCCTGCCCGGCGATCAAGACATCGGCGCCGCCCTGACCAAGCTGACTTCGGCACACTGACCAATGCTGGTGATCAAGCCGCCTTCTTGAGATAGCGGCGCACAAGCTCCTCGGCGATTTGCACTGCATTGAGCGCCGCGCCTTTGCGCAAATTGTCCGAGACGATCCACATGCTGAGCCCGTGGTCGACCGTCGGGTCCTTGCGGATGCGGCTGATATAGGTCGCGTCCTCACCCGCACATTCGAGCGGGCTGACATAGGCGCCATCCTCGCGCTTGTCTATGACCTGACAGCCCGGAGCGTCACGCAAGATGCCGCGCGCTTGCTCGGCCGTAATGGGGCGCTCAAACTCGACCGTCACTGATTCAGAATGGCCGACAAAGACCGGCACGCGCACGCAGGTGGCATTCACCTGAATGGCGGGATCGAGCATCTTTTGCGTTTCGGCCATCATCTTGAATTCTTCTTGCGTGAAGCCCGAGTCCAGAAAGTCGCCAATATGCGGAATGATATTGAAGGCGATCTGTTTGGTGAATGTCTTTGGCGTGACAGGATCGTTGACAAAGATAGCCTTTGTCTGCGCGAAGAGCTCGTCCATGCCGTCGCGCCCCGCGCCGGACACGGATTGATAAGTCGCCACGATGATCCGCTTGATTGTCGCGAAATCATGAAGGGGTTTCAGTGCCACCACCATCTGTGCGGTTGAGCAATTGGGATTGGCGATGATGTTCTTCTTGGTATAGCCGCTTAGCGCTTCCGGGTTGACCTCCGGCACCACGAGCGGCACATCGCGGTCCATCCGCCACTTGGAGGAATTGTCAATCACAATCGCCCCTTGGGCAGCGATCTTGGGCGACCATTCCCCTGACACGGTGCCGCCCGCGGACATCAGGGCGATATCTGTGCCGCGGAAATCATAATGCTCTAGCGCCTGGCATTTCAGCACCTTGTCACCAAAGGAGACCTCCTTGCCCTGGCTCTTGCGTGAGGCAAGGGCCACTACCTCATGCGCCGGAAAGCGGCGTTCGCTGAGGATATTGAGCATTTGGCGGCCGACATTCCCGGTCGCGCCAACGACGGCAACTTTGTACGACATTCAGCGGTCTCCTGACGCGCCCGCCACGATGCTGCGGCGCAAGATGGTGAGATTAGGGGAAGTTTCGGACGCTAGGCAAGGAACTCCGCGATGGGAATGGGAGTGATGGCGACCCCGCCCACGCCGTCCACGGGCCCGTAATCGGTAAAATTGCTGAGACCTGTCGCCAAACTGCGTGGCAACGCATCGATCTCCGGAAAGCGCGCGGCGACCTTGGCGCGGTCAAGGGTCAAGACGCCCAAGGGCTCCATCCGCATCACGCTCAGATGTTTGCGCGCGAAGGTGCCCAAGCCGACGGCGCGATAGCCTAGCTTTGGCGTGCCCCTGATCGCCGACCAATCGATTTGGCTAGCTTTGACAGTATCCAGATCGGGCTTGGGCTTGTGCGGGAGTTTCAGGCGCGCCACTAGCGCGGCTGCGAAATAGCCCTCGGTATGCCCCGCCCAAAGAACCGCCATGGCGCCCCAGGCATGTGGCTTGAACTCTTGCGCAATTGCTTTGGCACTGAAGTACCCATTGATGCTCTCCCCACGACGGTCGATGGGGTAGGCAAAGCACGTGCCCTCCTCCGCAAACAGGGGCTCTGGCTTAGCGAGCACCGCACGCGGCCGCGGCTTGGGGTGCGGCGTGGACCACTTGACCTTAAGGTCATTGAGGATCTTGGCCCGTTTGCGCAGATCGCTCTCGGACATCTCCAAGGCGCGATTGACCGCCAGATCGCGCCCGCTCGTGATGAGCGCCTGGGCCGTGGTAAAGAGCGAAGGACAGGCAATACCCAAACTGTGGAACTGGTCTGCGGCGGCCAGCACAAAGGCCGAATGGCTATCGTCATCGGCATCGCCAAGGGCCGGAAACTCGCCCGTCAGCCGCGCAAACAACGCCTCGCCATCGCCGGGCAAGCGCACCAAGATTTTCAGCCGGTTACGCAAATCCGCAGCATCGTCATTCCCATACAAAGTGGGCGACCAGGTCCCCATGCAGCGCATCTCCTGACAAAGCGTTGGCAGGAACTCTAAGGCCAAAAGTTTTCTGCCACGTTCACGCGCGCTCTCACGCAAGTGTCACTGGCCCGTGGTGACGCGCGCAGGCAGACATCGGCTTATGAAACCTTATGCACAATCGCCTTTGCTGGTGACCTTTTGCGGCGCGGACATTGGCCCCTGGCGGATCGTCTCGGCCACGACCGTTTGCGGCGAGCCCTTGAGCCCTGCACCGCGCCTGTGGATTGGGGAGGGCCGCGACACGCCCGCTCTGCCCGATGCGCGGTGGAGCCTGCGCGCGACAACCAGCAACGCCCGGTATACCGCAGCCTCAGAACTGAGCGCCATGCAAAGCAAGCAAGAAGGTCTGGGAAGGCCCGGAGCCACGCGTGCGGCGCTCATCCCGATCTCCAAGTCGCCCACGTGGTGGGGGATGGCCCAAGATGCGCGCCGTGCCATCTTTGAAGAGACCTCGCACCATATCGCCATCGGCCTCGATTACTTGCCAGCCGTCGCGCGCCGGCTGCACCACGGCCGGGATTTAGGCGAGCCGTTCGATTTTCTAACCTGGTTTGAGTATGCGCCGGAGGCGGAACCCGCCTTTGACGAGATGGTCGCGCGGCTGCGGGCAACGCCCGAGTGGACCTATGTCACCCGCGAGATCGATATTCGTCTCGCGCGCGACTAACTGAGCGCAGCAACGATCGCATCGCCCATTTGCGTTGTGCTCACGACAGCCGCGCCGGGCTCCGCGATATCGCCTGTCCGCAAACCTTGCGCGAGGGCGCGCTCAACAGCCCGCTCAACCCGCGCAGCGTCTGCCTCCAGCGAGAACGAATAGCGCAGGCACATGGCAAAGGACAGGATCGCAGCGATCGGATTGGCCTTGTTCTGCCCTGCGATGTCGGGCGCCGAGCCATGGATCGGCTCATAGAGGGCTGGAATGCGGCCATCGGGCAGCCGCGCGCCCAGCGAGGCGGACGGCAGCATGCCGAGTGAACCGGTCAGCATCGCGGCCTCATCCGACAAGATATCGCCAAAGAGATTATCGGTCAGGATGACATCGAATTGCTTGGGCCGCCGCACCAACTGCATGGCCATGTTGTCCGCGAGCATATGCGTGAGCTCGATATCAGGGAACTCGGCCGCATGCAGCGCACGCACCTCTTCCCGCCACAGCAGACCCGCCTCCATCACATTAGACTTCTCAGCAGAACACACCCGGCCTTGGCGCTTGCCCGCGAGCTCAAAGGCAACACGTGCCACGCGGTGAATTTCGTCGGTGGTATAGGAATGTGTATTGACGCCCCGCCGCTTGCCGCCGGGCAGCGGAATGATCCCGCGCGGCTCGCCGAAATAGACGCCGCCCGTCAGCTCACGGACGATCAGGATATCGAGGCCCTCAATGACCTCCCGCTTCAGCGTCGAGGCCCCGGCCAGAGGCGCAAAACACAAGGCCGGCCGCAGATTGGCGAACAGCTCCATATTCTTGCGCAAGGACAACAGGCCGCGCTCAGGCTTGGACTCAAACGGCAAGGTGTCGAACTGCGGACCGCCCACGGCCCCAAACAAGACCGCATCAGCGGCCATCGCCTGCGCCAGCGTCTCCTGCGACAAAGGGATGCCGTGGGCTTCGATCGCGGCCCCGCCGACAAGGTCCTCGGTGATCTCAAATCGAAGATGGGACAGTGCGGCCATGACGCGGCGCACTTGCGCCATGACTTCAGGGCCGATCCCGTCGCCGGGCAGCATCAAGATTTGAAAGGGTCGATTCGTGGTCATGTCCAAATGTATTGGACCAAAGGCCGCACAACGCAAGCAAGATCATGGCACAGCCAAATACCAGGGCCCCACAACCAAATAATCAACTCAAAGTTACAACCACGGTTGTGCCAGCCGCCTTTGCTCTTCGAAGGCAGAGACTGCTGCCTCATGCCGAAGGGTAAGTCCAATATCATCCCAGCCATTGAGCAAGCATTGTTTACGGAACGGATCGACGTCAAACTTGATGCAACCGCCGTCAGGCCCCCTGATCTCTTGGGTCTGCAAATCGACGGAAATGACCGCATTGGCGCCGCGTGAGGCATCGTCCAGCAGCTTGTCTATTTCGCTCTGTGGTAACACGATGGGCAGGATGCCGTTCTTGAAGCAGTTGCCATGGAAGATATCGGCAAAGGACGGCGCGATCACGACGCGAATGCCAAAGTCGAGCAAGGCCCATGGCGCATGCTCCCGGCTTGACCCGCAGCCGAAATTCTCCCCCGCAATCAGGATCTGCGCTTTGCGATAAGCGGGCTTGTTCAAGACGAAGTCTGGGTTCTCCGTGCCATCGTTGCCATAGCGCATCTCGTCGAACAGATGCTTGCCAAGGCCGGTGCGCGCGATGGTTTTGAGGAACTGCTTCGGGATGATCATGTCGGTATCGACATTGATCATGGGCAAAGGCGCCGCAACGCCAGTGAGGGAGGTGAACTTTTGCATTTAGGTTCCTAGCGATGAGGGGCTTCGAACGATGCCCAAGGCTTGCGTAAAGTGACGAAAGCTTCGTGACCGGTTCTGGTCAATGATCATGTTTGGACCAACACGCCGTGCGAAATCCAAAGGACTGTAAGGCTTTACGATCTTTTTGAGCTCTTGCTTCGGATTGATGACCGCATCGGGATCGCGATACAAAGCTCTTGCCCCTAACCGCTTTGCTTCACGCAGTGAGATGTATCCGGTTTTGGCCAAGGCAGGGAAATCGCCCAAATACCAAGCCTCCAACTCCCGGCAAACGATCCGTACTTTCGTCTTTTGCTGCGCGCTTGCAGGTATCTTTGCGGTCAGTTCCGCTTTGAGCTCGGTGCAATCCGTCGCGTGATCTTGGTCTCGTGCGACAACGAAGCGGGTGTCCGGCGCCAACCATGCGCCAATCTTGCGCGGGAACGACTTCTCCAGGTCTGATTTACCTTCATGCGTGATCACCTTCACGTGGCTCATCTGATGGGCTTCGAGGAGCGCCTGGATCAAGACTGTCATGGACCGCTCCTCAACAAACACGGCCAGCTGATTCATTTGGGATCAGCACCCTCAAAAAGGCCCTGCTTCCACAGATCGCCGGGGTGATCGCCGGCTTCCGCGAACTTGACCAGTTGCTGTTCTTGGTTCGCGCGCCGCACGGATGTGAAACCCTTCGTCTTGTGCAGCCAATAAATGTTCTCTAGGTCCACATGGTTCAGAAAATCAGGCGAGTGCGTTGAAACAAAGACTTGGCCGCCGCGCGCGGAATACTCGGCGAATTCTTCGGCAAGGTGAGGCAGGAGCGTCGGATATAACTGGTTCTCCGGCTCTTCGACGCAAAGCAGCGGGTGAGGCGTGGGATCATTCAAAAGAACCAGATAGGCAAACATCTTGATGGTGCCATCCGAGACAAATCGCGAGACAAAAGGGTCCTTGAAGCTGCCATCCTGGAACCGAAGGACCAAACGGCCGTCGGCCATCGTTTCGGCGGTGACCCCGGCCACGCCCGGAACCCTTCGTTTCATCTTGTCCAGAATTCTACCGAATATCGTTGGATGAGACTCGTAGAGGAATTGCGTGACCAAGGGCAGATTGTCGCCCTCTGGCGACAAATGTTCCGCATAACCCGCATCCTTGCTGCCCCTCGCAGCCGAGATATGGAAATCGGAAACATGCCAATTCTCGATCAGTGAGCGGAATTGGCTTGCCGCGAGGAATCGCTGAAATTGCCCCAATCCCTTTATGGCAAGAATATCGGGCGAGTCTAGCCTCTGCGTCTCGCGCTTCAGTTCAAGATCGGAAGCGAAGTTCTCTTCGTCGACGATCGCTTCCCCCTCGCCATTCGAAAACTTCAGAAAATAGAAAGGCTGGCCAGTGCCGCCTCGCCGATAGCGAAGATATTCGTTGGCGACGATGGGTTGCCCCTTCTCAAGCCGGATTTCCACGCCATAGGTGACAACCCGCTCGCGGTCAATCAAGTTTACCTTGGCCTTCAGTTCAATGAGGATCGGCTCATTTTCCTGCTCCCGGCTGACAACTTCCCGAAAGCCGCCGCGAACTTGCAGGGCTTGGCGGACATTGTTCTTGAGACAATCGCGCAAGAACCCAAAAATATCAAAGAATGTCGACTTTCCCGACCCATTCGCGCCCACTAGCACCGTGAACTTGGGCACATTGGTGAGATGCACGTCCTTCAGGGACTTGAAGTTCTTGATCCTGATGTCCTGTATGTGCATCGGATTTGCCTAGTTAAGGCTCCTCACATCCGTCAAACGCCCTGTCACGGCTGCAGCAGCGGCCATGGCGGGGCTCATCAGATGGGTGCGCACGCCGCGGCCCTGGCGGCCTTCAAAG
>DMER01000157.1:0-1665 GCA_003451645.1 Alphaproteobacteria bacterium
TACGTGTCGGCCTCCGGCGTCAAGAGATAGCCGAAGTCGCTATCAAGGATGGGCCGCTTGAGTTTGGGGCCATCGGGCGCCGCATAGCGCATATGGTAGCCGCGCTTGAACCCCATCGGAATGTGCACGCCAAATTGCGCGAGGAGTTGCGCCGTCCAGGGCCCAAGCGCAATTACGGCTTCGCGCGCCGATAAGCCTGCGGAGGCCAGGGTCCACTGATCACCAGAGTGTTGGAGACCACGCGCGTCTCCATAGATGAACTGACCGCCGCGCTCGGCAAAGAGTTTGGCGTAGGCCTTGCCCACCGCGCCCGGACTGTCGACGCTTGCCGGGTCTGGCATGAAGACAGCGCCTGCAAAGGTCCCTTGAAGATGGGGCTCGAGGGCGGAGAGTTCCGCAGGGGTCTTGGCCTCGTAGCGCACACCATAGAGCCGGTGCGCCTCCTCCTCCTTCGCCAGCTGGCGGGCAAGGCCCTCCTCTGTGCGAAAGACCCGCAGATAACCAGTGCGCCGGACCATATCGCCGATCCCAGCCGCTTGGATCAGAGCCTCGTGCTCGGCTAGTGAGCGCTCGACCAGGGGTTTCAGCGCCCGCGCGGACGCCGCGACCCGTTCGGGCGAGCCTTGCCGCCAATAGCGGTAGACAAAGGGCAGGAGCCAGGGGATCGCCCGCCAATGCAGATTGGCCTCCGGCAGCCGGTTGAAGGCATAGTTGACGATCTTGTCGATCTCGCGCGGGAAGCTATAGGGGACCACGCCCTCGCACTGGATGAGGCCCGCATTGCCATGCGAGGTTTCCTCCGCCGACCCGCGCCGGTCGACAAGAACGACGGAGCGCCCTGAGGATTGAAGGTGCAGCGCGGAGGCGATGCCAACCATCCCCGCGCCCAGAACCATGACATCGAAGTGCTTCATTGCGCAGCATGCGTAAACACGTGCAGGCGCGGGTTCAAGTCTTCTGAAGCCGCAGGGCGTGGCCGTTCATGCAGTAGCGCAAGCCCGTGGGCCGGGGGCCATCCGGAAACACATGGCCCAGATGCGCATCACAGCGGGCGCACAAGACCTCGGTGCGCCGCATGAAGAAGGACCAGTCGGATTTCTCCGCCACATTTTCATGCGCGAAAGGCGCGAAGAATGACGGCCAGCCTGTACCGCTGTCGAATTTGGTCTCGGAATCAAACAAGGGCAGGTCGCAACAAATGCAGTGGTAGACGCCCTTGTCCTTAGAGTCATGATAGGGGCCAGTGAACGCCCGCTCCGTGCCATGCTTGCGCGTGATCCGGTATTGCTCTTCGCTTAACTGCTGGCGCCACTCAACGTCGGTTTTGGTGATCTTGTCCATGCGACGGAGAATGCGTCAGACAGCGCCTCACGCGCAACTCAAGAAAATGCAAGCCGCCGTAAGGCTGGAGCTCCAGCAAGGATGCCGGAGCTCGCCAAAAACAGCTTGATCAAGACGGATACTCTAGCTGCCAAGCTTGACCGTAATCCCCAAGCGGAAGGTGTCGACGTCTGTTTCTGCCTCATACAGATTGAAACCAGGTGCAACGAGTTCATCCGAACCGATGTCGAACCGCAGATATTCCGCACGCACCGACCATTTGTCGTTGAAGGCATATTCAAGGCCCGCGCCATAAATGGCGCCTGCGGTCAGGCCATCGGCCCT
>DMER01000157.1:1965-5646 GCA_003451645.1 Alphaproteobacteria bacterium
ACGCCCGCCTTGGCATAAACCAGCCAATGGTCCCAGGCATAGCCCAGGCGGCCGGCCGCGGACAGATAGAGACCACCGTCAACATTAGCAACAAGGTCGCCGCCCGAGCTGGGCTGAACGGCGCTGCCATCGGCGGCGATGACGCCCGCCTCGGCCTCTATGCCATAGACCCAATGGCCGGACTGTCCATTGATACCAAACACCGCGCCAATCATGGCGTTGTCCGAATCCACGTCAAACCGCTCGCCCGTCGTATAGTAGCCGTCAATATCGGTCATTTCGGTGTTAGCGGAGGCATAGCCCGCCATGGCACCCACATAGGCTCCAGTCCATTGATGGCCGGCCACCGCACTGGTCGCCAAGGTCAGCGCCAAACCGCCCGCCGCAATTATCTGAGATACGCGCAACATCATTCCCTCCGCCAAAAACGTCAATGAGGAGATGATTCGCAAAGACGCGCGCGCTGCGCCAGCGCTATAAGAAGCGAAGATACGATTGAGGCCAGCGCATTGCACCAGCCTCACAATGGGGCGAACATTGTTTGTGCGCAGATTATCCGTAGACGAGGCTAATCGTCTCGGCAATGCAGGCGGGTTTGTCCTGGCCCTCGATCTCGATCGTGAACTCATTGATCAGTTGCATGCCGCCGCTTTTTGGTTCCGCTGACAGGAGCTTTTGGCGCGCCCGCACGCGCGAGCCGACGGGCACCATGTTCAGGAAGCGGATCTTATTGGAGCCGTAGTTGATGCCCATCGAGACGCCTTCCATTTTCATGATCTGCGCGCCGAGCCAAGGCACAAGAGACAGGGTAAGATAGCCGTGGGCGATTGTTCCCTTTGTGGGCAGTTCGCGCTTTGCACGCTCCACATCGATGTGGATCCACTGATGATCACCGGTCGCATCCGCGAATTTGTTCACGCGGTCCTGATCGATGGTGACCCAATCCGACATGCCGATCTCTTGGCCAGCGTGGCTCGCAATATCTTTGAAGTGGATGGTTTTCATCGGGGTATCCTTCCTGTTTGTGTTGGATTCAAGGTTCGCCGGCGCAGATCTCGCGCACGCGCCGGGCCAGTTGCGTGATCATGGGATCGGCGATGTTATGCTCTGCCATTATCGCCTCGCATTTGTAGAGGTAGTCGCGATTGGTGCCCAAGGCGCCCTCGGCTAAGGCAACGCGCTGGGCAATAGTTTCAAAGGGCAAATTGGCCTCGACACGGGGGTGGCCGGCGTTGGCAACGAAGACCAAACCGCGCTGACTGCGGCGATCAGCAAAGCGCATCTCCTGCCACACAGGCCGGTAGGCGCCCGATAGCATTTCGCGCAGCCAGAGCACCTGTGTTTCGCTATCGACCTTGTCAGCCGGGATACGATGCGCAAGGCCGGTGCAGCCCTGGCCTTCGAGCAGCACCAGCATGAGGCCGGGACGATCGGGCGTGCCGCGCCCAAAGGCCAAGGTCAGGGCAAAGGCACGGGAGAAGCCATCGATACTGGCACGCTCGGCCCCCAGGGTCTCAACGGCCGGGTTCCACATGAGGGAGCCATAGCCAAAGAGCCAGAGGTCCTCTCCCGGCACATGATCCGTCAAAAAGGCTTGCCGGCTGGCCTCGCGCTCCTCCGGCGACAAGAAGCTGACTGTGTGGCCTTGCGCGGCCATGAAGGCGCGATAGGCGTCGATGCGCTCGGGCGTAAAATCTTCCCGGCGGAGGTCGCCGCCCGAGCGGGAAGCGATGTCTTTCTGCAAATTTGAGAGGGCGTTGTCGGTCACTGGGTTATCCATGGCAATCGCGCAATATTGGGGAGCGCGCGGCTGCGGCGCAAGGCCAGATTGAACGCCGCTCTCAGATAATCCTGCTAGATTTCGCCCCCCAATAACGGTCACGGATGAGGCGCTTGTAGAGCTTGCCCGTTGGCTGGCGCGGCAACTCCCGCTCGAAATCGACCGTGCGCGGACATTTTACAGGCGAGAGGTTCTGACGGCAAAAGGCGATCAGGTCTTGCGCCAAATCTGGACCCGCATCGGCCCAATCGATGGGTTGCACGACAGCCTTGACCTCTTCGCCGAAATCCTCGTTGGGAACGCCAATGACCGCCGCGTCGGCGACCTTTGGGTGCGTGATGAGGAGGTTTTCGGTTTCTTGCGGATAGACGTTGACGCCGCCTGAAATGATCATGAAGGCCTTACGGTCGGTCAGAAAGAGGAAGCCCTCATCATCCACACGGCCGATGTCGCCAAGGGTTGTCCACCCTTGCGCATTGCGGGTCTCGGCCGTCTTCTTGGGGTCGTTGTGATATTCAAAGGCCGGACCATTGCCGAAATAGATCATTCCTTCCTGACCCTTTGGCACTTCTTGGCCATCCTCACCCACAATATGAAGTTCGCCCAGCAAGGCCTTGCCAACCGTGCCCGGCCGCGCCAGCCAGTCCTTGGAGCTGACATAGCAAAAGCCATTGCCCTCAGTACCTGCATAATATTCGTGAATGATGGGGCCCCACCAGCCGATCATCTGCCGCTTGACCTCAACGGGGCAGGGGGCAGCCGCATGGATCGCGCTGCGATGGGAGGTCAGATCATACTTCAGACGGGCGGCCTCCGGTAATTTCAGCATACGAACAAACATGGTGGGGACCCATTGGCTCGCCGTGACCCTGTAGCGTTCGATGAACGAGAGTGCCTGCTCCGCATCAAAATGCTCCATGATGACGGTCGTGCCGCCAAGGCGGTGCATGGCCATGACATAACGAAGGGGGGCGGCGTGGTAGAGCGGAGCGGGCGAGAGATAGATGTCGTTGCCCGAAATACCGAACAGATGCTGCACCAGGAGGAGCAAGGGGCCCGCCTCCGTGATCGGGGCGCCGGACAGGGGGTGCCGGACACCCTTGGGCCGGCCCGTCGTGCCGGAGGAGTAGAGCATGTCAGCGCCGGAGGTTTCGTCTGGGACGGGGACTGCGGGCATGGGCTCCAGCGCGTCATTCCAGGACTGAAATCCGGGGATCGTGCCGCCGGCAACGAAGCAAGAAAGGCCCTCACATTGAGAGGCGGCGGCTTGCGCCAGCGTGGCCAGATTGCCCGTTGTGAGGAAGAGCTTTGCGCCGCTGTCTTTCAGAATGTAGCTGACCTCACCGGGCGTCAGACGCGTCGAGATACAGGTGTAGTAGAGGCCGCTGCGCTGAGCGCCCCATGCGGAAGCCAGGAACTCCGGGCAGTTATCCATGCAAAGGGCAATTACATCCCCGGTGCGCAAGCCCAGCGAGCGGAACAGCTGGGCGGCCTGATTGCTCTGGGCGTCCAATTGGCGATAGGTCACGACAGCGCCGGTCGACCCCATAAAGATGGCGGGTTTGTCGGGGCTTGTTTTGGCGTGAACACTGGGATGCATGGCGGCGTCCTCTCCGGCTTTGGTTTTCGTTGAGCCCAAAGGTAGAAAGCGGCGCGACCGGCGTCCAGGGCTGGCTACATTGCCCAAAAAGTGAAGATTTTGATTTTTCCCGCGGATGCGCTATGAGTCTGGCCCATTATGCCTCTCTTCGAAATTGCAATCGTCTTGGCCCTGATCGTGTTCAACGGGTCATTGGCGATGTCGGAACTGGCGGTGGTCTCGGCCCGCCGTGCCCGCCTCAAGGCGTTGGCAGACGACGGATCCCTTGGCGCGCAGGCTGCGATGAAGCTTGCGGAAGATC
>DMER01000157.1:5846-10313 GCA_003451645.1 Alphaproteobacteria bacterium
TGCGGAAGATCCAGGCCGGTTTCTATCGACCGTGCAAATTGGGATCACCGCCGTAGGGATCATCGCGGGCGCCTTTTCAGGCTCGGCTCTCGGCGCGCGCCTGTCGGGTGTGTTGATGGAATTGGGTCTGTCAGAGCCTGTCGCTGAACCAGTAGGCTTTGGCGTGGTAATTGCCGCCATCACCTTCATTTCGCTGGTGGTTGGTGAACTCGTCCCCAAGCAATTGGCCCTGCGCAATGCAGAAGCCATCGCAGTGGTGGTAGCAATCCCGATGACCGTGCTGGCGAGGATCGCTGCCCCCTTTGTCATGGCGCTCGATGTATGCAGCAGCGCGATCTTGCGCCTCCTCGGACGCGAAGAAGGCAATGACAGCGCAATCACTCAGGAAGAAATCAAGACTCTGGTCGCTGAAGCCGAACACGCGGGCGTGCTTGAGCCTGAAGAGCGGCGGATGATTTCTGGCGTCCTGCGGCTGGGCCACCGGCCGGTGCGCGCCGTCATGACACCGCGCATGGACGTCGATGTGCTGGATTTGAGCATGGGGCCGGACAAGGCGCTCGCCTTTATTGCGGACAGCGGCCACACACGCCTGCCTGTTTCGGAATCAAAGGACGGCGAGGTGATCGGCATCGTCTATGCCAAGGACTTGCTCAACGCCTATATCCGGGGGGGTGCGGTTGACCCGCGGGAGTTTGTCCGGCAAGCCCCTACGATCCCCGATACGATGGATGCTCTCGAAGCCGTCACGGTCTTGCGCGAGTCGCCCGTGCATCTTGGGCTAGTGCATGATGAGTACGGGCATTTTCAAGGGATCGTCACGACCACCGATATCCTGTCGTCCATTGTCGGCGACTTCAAGACCGACCAAGGGGACGAGGAGCCGGACTCTGTCCAGCGGGATGACGGTTCTTGGCTGCTGTCCGGGTCCATGCGCATCGATGCGGCGGTTGAGGTGTTGGGGATCAAGCTCGATCCCGGCCGCGACTACTCGACCGTTGCGGGGCTTGTGCTGAATTCGATGCAGCGCCTGCCATCAATCGGGGAGAGTTTTGAGGTGTCCGGCTGGCGCTTTGAAGTGGTGGACCTTGACGGACGGCGGGTTGACAAGGTCCTGGTCAGCCGCCTGACGGCCGCGCACAGGCGCGCGCACGCCTGAAAATCGCAATTGTCAGGTGATAAGCGCCGGGCCAGAGTATGGGCATCCGTCACACAGGAGTTGCCCCATGGCCTATGAGCAAATCGCGACCGCAATCGACAAAGGGGTCATGACACTGACCCTCAACCGCCCGGAAAAGATGAATGCCTTTACGGGCACCATGATGAGCGAACTCATCGACGTCTTTGAAAAGGTGAACAAGGATGACGAGGTGCGGGCGGTGGTCGTGACGGGAGCCGGCAAAGCTTTCTGCGCAGGGGCCGATCTGAGCGCGGGCGCCAAGACCTTCGATTATGATCAGCGTGCGGATCGCCCGGACAAAGCGGGCGCTGGCCGGGGCGGCAATATCGACTGGTCGAGCCCAAAGCTGCGCGATGGCGGCGGCATGGTCACCTTGAAGATCTTCGAGTGTTTGAAACCCGTGATCGGCGCGATCAACGGTGCAGGGGTCGGCATTGGCGCTACGATGCAGCTGCCCATGGATGTGCGCTTGGCGTCCAGTGCCGCGCGGTTTGGCTTTGTGTTTGCGCGCCGGGGCATCGTGCCGGAGGCTTGCTCCAGCTATTTCCTGCCGCGCCTCGTTGGCATCTCGCGCGCCTTGGAATGGACCATGACGGGCCGCATTTTTGGCGCGGACGAGGCCAAGGCTGCGGGCCTCGTTCGGGATGTCTATGCGCCTGAGGACCTGTTGCCAGCAGCTTATGGCTTGGCGCGGGAGATCGCGGAGAACACCTCTGCCGTGTCAATTGCCCTCACACGCCAAATGCTGTGGCGGATGCTTGGCGCCGACCACCCAATGGAGGCGCACAAGATCGATAGCCGGGGCGTTTATGCGACTGGACAGACGCCCGATGCGATCGAAGGTGTCATGTCCTTTCTGGAAAAGCGCGCGCCGCACTTTCCGGGCAAGGTGTCAGCCGATCTCCCGGCGTTCTTCCCCTGGTGGAGCGAGCGCGGCTATTCCTGATCCCGGCTGCGGGGCGGGAGCAGGGTTGGCATGCTCCTCCAGGCGGTGAAAGCGCCAAATGGGGGTGAAGAGGCTGAACCCGCCCCACAACAACACGATCCAGATGGGTACGACCAGCAAGGCGTTGAGAATGCCCAGCGCGTGAATGATCAGCCCTAAGAGCAATGCGCCAATGGGGCTCCCCAGCATTTGCGCCATCTGAAACACCGACAGTACTCGCCCACGTACGAGCGGCGGAGCGGCGGCCTGGATCATTGAGCGGCTCATGACCATGCCCACACCAGCCGTCAGGCCCCAGGACAGGATAAGGAGCGCCGTCACCCAAAAAGGCGGACCGAGATGGATGCAGGCAAACACGATGGCACCGTTCAGGAACAAGATCATCATTGTGCGGCCCTGCTGGTCGATAGGCTTACGCCGCGACAGGTAACCCGTCGACAAAGTCGTGCCGACCATGAAGGCCACAAACAGGATGGCTTGTTCCAACGATCCGCCGCGATAAACGTCTCGAACCAGCAGCGGCAAACCCACGATGAAGGCCGCATTATTCGCAAGGCTCGCAAGGCTCACCAGGAGGGTAAGCGTGCGCAGACGCTCATGCGCGGCCACGATTGTCAGACCTTCGCGAATGTCCTTGAGCAACTGACCGATACTGCGGCGTGGCTTGGCCCGAGTGTCGGCGCGGCTGGGGCCCGCATGGGGCGCTACCCGGGACGTCAGGATGGCCGAGCCGGCCA
Organism: Alphaproteobacteria bacterium; assembly: GCA_003451645.1. Lineage (GTDB taxonomy): Bacteria > Pseudomonadota > Alphaproteobacteria > Micropepsales > Micropepsaceae > DMER01. The sequence continues at coordinate 8,707 of DMER01000157.1, forward strand.
GCAGCACGATCTGTATGAACAGTAGTGGCAAGAGCCCCGTATAGGAGGCCGCTGCCGCGATGGCAAAGCCGGTCATCTGCCCTGCGAACATGGCGGAGGTAGCGGCCGCGACCATCAGCGTAATTGCGGTTCCGGGCGGTGTCACATCCGCGATCAAACTATCACGGGCAGGCAGGACAAAGGCGCCGATGATTGATGTCACGACCCCGCACAGAACCGCGATCTCAAAGGTAAGGGCGCCGCTGGCCGTTGCGGCGGCAAGCGCCAGGGCCGGAACGGTCAGCATGAGTTGCAGCCTGGCGAGATAGGACGGCAAATGCTGCCCATCCGCGGTCGCGCCGCCAAACAGGATCAGCAGCATCGGCACCTGCACCAGCATCTGGCCGAGCCCCACAAGGTCCGCACCCAGATTGAGTTTCTGCGCGAGGATCCAAGGAAACAGGACACCCATCATGCTGGCGCCCGCAAAGTGACACCATTGTCCGGCAAAGAAGACGCGAGAGGACGTGCGCTGTGTCTCGGGCTGTTGGGCTGCGGCGCCTGTCATGGCTTGCTCGCGGCGAGGCTTGGCGCGTGCGACAGGTTCCAGAGTTTTGTGCGCAGGACAAGGACTGCGACCACGAAAGCCATCCCAAGCGCCGCCGTAACCGTGGCGCCGCGCCCGCCAACAGCCTCCACTATAGGGCCAGCAAGGAGCGATCCCAGGGGCAAGCCGCCCGAAAAGCCCATCTGATAGACGGACAGAACGCGCGCGCGGCTCGTCGGTGGCGCATCCAACTGCACAATCGTGCGCGTCATGGTCAGGGTTACGCCAGCGCCAAGGCCCCAGACGAAGCTCAACGCATAGAACAGCCAAAGCGGACCCGGAACCGAAAGGCCCAGCAAGACCACGCAGCCAACACCGACTGCACAGACGATGAGGCGCCCCTTGCGGGCAATCTCGCCAAAGGCACCGACCGCCAGGGTCGACAAGATTGTACCGCTCCAGAAGGACACTTGGAGGGACGAAACGCGCTCGACTGTGGCACCGAGATTGGGGTCATCGCGCAAGATGATGGGCAGAACCACCATGAAGGAGCCCACGAAGAACACGCCAATCGCGAAGGTCAGGACGGTGATGGGCAGGAGGCTGGGTGAATTTCTGACCTGCTCGAGGCCTTCGCGGATGCGCACCCACTGGCCACGCAACCCGGCGGCGCTGTTGGTCAGCAGGCTGGGCGCTGGCAGAAGCATGAACGCGGCGGCGGCGCCTGCGAGCTGCAATCCCGCTTGGATGAGGAGCATCACCTCAAGCCCCGTCTTGTCGGCAAGGCGCGCAAAGGCCATGCCGGCGACCTGGGCCAGGAACTGGGCGAGCAGGGAAAAGCGGACCGCGCGCTGGATGGCGGCGCCCTCATTGGTGCCCAGAACCCGCGCCAGCATGGCCTCCCGCGCCGGCAGCATGAAGGCCGATACGGTGCCCATGAAAAGCCCTGCCAGGATGAGAGGGACAAACGTGAGGGTGCCACTCGCAACAAGCCAAGCCACGAACAAGGGCGGCACCACGGCGCCCAGATGCGCCATGACCATCAGACGCCGCGTATCTGAGTGTTCGGCGACGGCACCCG
>DMER01000157.1:10547-12619 GCA_003451645.1 Alphaproteobacteria bacterium
GGCACCCCCTAAGAGAAGGAGAAACAGCGCTGGCAGCATGAAGGATGCCTGGGCCAGAGCGAAGTAAACGCCAGACAGGGCCAAAACCTGGGCCGAGATATAGGTGAAGACGACCGTTTGGATGCCGAACGCACCGAACCAGGCCGCACTGCCCATTAGGTACAATGGCAATTGAGAGGGCCCGCCGGACAGGCCGGAAGGCTGATTGCTGGGAGACATGAGGACCGCTCTGAGCGCAATAGGCGAATGACAATGGCCGACTGTGGCTGGAATTGCCCAGCTCAAGCAAGGCCATTGCGTGATGAGCCTCACGCAAGGCCCAAAGGCGCTGGGTGCATTGGTCACGTTGCGTCACTCAAATCCCCCGCCAGAGCTAGGCAGCAAGGCCGCCCTTTGACTATGGTCTGACGTCTGTGGCTGCCCAGTCGCGCCATGATGCGCCCATTGAGCCTCTTGCGAGGATTGCTACACGTCAGATAAGGGTCGCTATGCTTCCAGTTGAATCTACTGTCCTGTCGTCCATGCAAACCACGAGCCTGGTCGTCTCGCCCCTTGTTTCGGGCGTGATTGGCATAGCGGTGCTGCTCACTGGTGTGAGCCTGCTCGTGCCGCTGGCGCGCCGATTGAGCTTGCCCTTTACGGTCTTGATCGCGATATTGGGGCTCGGCGTTGGCTTTCTGGCAGTCTTCGCCGACAACAAGAGCACCGGATTGTTCCTGAATGCCATCCGGGAGATGAACGTCTCCTCGGAGGCGTTCTTGAATATCTTTCTGCCACCCTTGTTGTTTGCAGGGGGGCTGACCGTCGATGTGCGGCGGATGATGGACGATTTCAGCCCCATTCTCGTGCTGGCCATCATCGCGGTGTTCTTGTGCACAGCGGCGGTGGGGCTATCGCTATGGATGGCGACGGGGACAAGTCTCCTCGTCTGTATGATCCTCGGGTCGCTTGTGGCCACCACGGATACGGCCGCAGTGCTGGGCATTTTCAGGGATATTGGCGCGCCGGGCCGCCTGACCACCATCGTTGAGGGTGAAAGCCTCTTCAATGACGCTGCCGCCATCGCCCTCTTTGTTGTGCTTCTCAATATCTTGAAGACTGCGGCCGAGGTGAGCGTCGGGGCGATATTCGTCACGCTGATCTATGGGCTCATCGGCGGCGTGCTTTGGGGCTATGTCGTGGCCCGTATCTATTGCTGGGTGATCGGCGAGTTCCGCATGGGGATCGTGGCGGAGATCACGCTCAGCGTCAGCTTGGCCTATCTGACCTTTGTGTCGTCGCAATTGATGGGCATTTCGGGCATCATCGCGGTCGTCGTGGCGGCCATGACCTTTGCCTCGGTTGGGCGGACGAAATTGTCGCCCGGGGCCTGGGAGACATTATCGGTCACGTGGCGGCAGCTCGATTTCTGGTCGACATCTTTGCTGTTCGTGCTGGCCGCAATGAAGGCGCCAACAATCCTAAACATGGCAGCGTCCGAGTCGTCGGGCCAGATCGCTTTGGGCGTGGCCACTGTATTTGGCGCAGCCCTTCTGGCGCGCGCTGCCGTGCTATGGGGAATTCTCCCCATGCTGACGCTCGCGGGGCTTAGCCAGGCCATCAGCAACAACTACAAGATTGTTCTGTGCTGGGGTTCGCTGCGGGGCGCGATCACGGTGGCCCTGGCGCTGGCCGTGTCTGAAGACGCAGGGGTTGCCAAGGAATTTAAAGAGTTCGTCTTCATCATTGCCATGGGCTATGTGCTCGCGACCTTGTTCATCTCAGCACCCACACTGCGGCCGCTGATGAAAATGCTCAGCTTGGACAAGCTGACGCCGCAAGAACGGTTGGTGCGCGACCGCGTCATGGCGCTGTCCAGAACGCGCGTGTCGGAGGCGCTGCGCGATGTGAGCGGACGGCTTGGCTTTCGCACCACTCTGCAGCATCGCCCCGCGATCAGCAGTGAGAGCGAGCAAGGCCAGCAAAAAATGTCGCATGCGGATCTGGCGCAAGCGGGCCTTGTGGTTGCGGCCAACCGTGAGGCCGAAATGAGCCTCGAATATCTGCAGCAAGGCAAGGTCAGCCGGCGGATC
>DMER01000157.1:12793-17037 GCA_003451645.1 Alphaproteobacteria bacterium
AAGGTCAGCCGGCGGATCGCCGAGCGGCTGCGTGCAGATGCGTCGGCCGTCCTCGACGGCGCGCGTGTGATGGGCAGCAGCGGCGGCGCCAAGGGCTATCTGCGCGCGGCCATCAAACTGCAAAGACCTACGCTAAGCTTCCGGCTGGCGCTCCAGCTGTACAAGCGGCTGGGATGGACCGGGCCCCTGTCGCAAGAGATCGCCCTCCGCTATGAGTTGCTCATCGTCAAAACACTTCTTTTGGGGGAACTCAAGGATTTCGCCCATGACCGGCTGGCGCCCCTGATCGGCCCCGTGGCCTTAGTGGAGGTCGAACAAGCGATCCAAAGCAGGCAGGAAGCAACGCACAGTGCCATGACCGCACTGGATGTTCAGTATACAGACTTTACCAAAGTGATGCAGGATCGCTTTATGGAGCGGCTGGCGGTCAGTTTTGAGGAAGTTGAGTACCGCAATCAATTTGAGCTTAATCTGATTTCAGAGCCCGTGTTTGAAGACCTGGCGGAAACGCATCGCCAAAAGAAGCAGGCCTTGGAGAGACGGCCACCGCTTAATCTGGGCCTTGAGTTGGAGGAGATGCTGACCAAGGTTCCGATGTTCGCTGGACTGACCAAAGACCAATTGAATCGCTTGGCGCGGAAACTGACCGCTGAGTTCTTCACTCCCGGCGCCAAGGTGATCCGGGCGGGCGATGCGGGCGACCGGATGTTCTTCATCGCGTCGGGCGAGTTGGAGATTTGGGTAGGCGGTAAAGCGGTCAACAAGCTGGAGCGGGGCAGCTTTGTGGGCGAAATGGCGCTTCTCACCAATCAGCCGCGCAGTGCCGATGTGATTGCCCTGGGTTATGTGCAGGTTCTGGTCCTTATGAAGCGCGACTTTGACAGTTTCCTGGCGTCCAACCCCTCCATCAAGGCGCAGATTGAGCTTCAGGCAGCAGAGCGGTTGGCGGCCAATCTGCGCGCCGCAACGCATTGACGCTGGGCAAGGCCGGAGACCGCGTCAAGGCAAAGGCAAAAGATGCTGCGCGCTCTCGTCGCGGTGTTTCTTCAAATACTTCATGAAGGGCGTCCCGCCCGTGCCCACATCAACCGGATTGCCATCGGCGCCGCGAGCCTGACGGTTGATATAGCTGGCGGCATATTCCAGATGACGTGTACGGAAGGCCTGAACTTGGCCGACAATACCATTGTAGAGCCCGATCAGCCGGCCATCGCCCGACGTGGCAATGCATTGGCGTAATTGGGAGCGCTCTCCCACATCCTCGATGAATTTGCGGTGCTTGGGCGGGCGGTAGTGATGCAGCTCGTCGAGGAACTCCCGCAGCGGGTCGTTCTCATGAGAGATGCCGAGGAGCGCATCCATGGTCGGCACAATAGAACTCTGGGAGCCCGTCTGCCCACGGAATGACTGCGGCTGGCCGTCATATTTGGCGACCCCCTCATAGACGAGGCCATCGGGCAAAGCGGGATTGCCTTTCCAGCCGTGGATATAGGGCCTGACCCGCTGATAGTAGATGTAAGGGTCACAGCGCTCGGGCATGCGGTCAAACACCGGCAGGATCAATGCCCAAGCGGCCAGGATGGTCTGCAGGCCGTCGGAGACACCAGCCATATCGTTGGTCTCAACGGCATGGATGAGAGCCGGGATGGCGGCGAGCGCGCGTCCGGCTTTGGCCTCGATCTCCACATGAACGAGGATGAACCAGTTCTCGTCCACACCACCCAAAAAATTCTGCAGGACATAGGTGTTGTCGAGGGTGACGGGCTGAGCTGGATTATGCAGAGCCCAATTGTCCAGGGTGTAGGACGAGTAGGGCAGCAGCGGGAATTGCCCGATTGCCTCAGCGAGCGCGCAATAGGGCACAGCCAGATTGCGCGGCAGCATCAGGGGCGGTTTGTCCTCGCCCCACACATAGGCCTGCACGATGAAGGAGTAGTGCACCATGAGCAGGCGGTACTGAGCGTCACTGAGGCCCGGCAGGTGAGCCGCCATATCGATTTCCGGCACGCGCTCGAGCAAACGTCGGCAGCGCCCGGACAACATAATGCCTGGCAATGCCCGCGCCGCCGCCACGAGCGGGCGGAACATCGGCGGAAGCTCGATATCGGCCATGTTGTAGGGCGTCAGATATCCGCGCTCGGGCGTTACGTCATAATCCTGTAGATGCAGCAGCTTTGCCATAATGTCACCAAATGACTAGAGCTTCGTTTGTCTGGGACGTCACAGAGCACAACGCGACCGCCCCGCCAAGCAGGGCGTTACGCACATGCGAAGGCTGGATAGCCCCGCGTGTAAGGGGGATCACTTGGCAGCGCCGCGACTCCGCGCTAAACGAGTTGCGCAGTCATGGGATGATTTGGGGAGCGCGCGACATGATCAAGGCAAACAGATGGATTGCAGTAATGGCGGCGGCCATCATGATGGCGCCTGCAACAAAGGCCAATGACAGCGCCGCGGCGATCGGCGCCGGGGGCATAGAGCTGCGCCAGCAAGGCGATGTGCGGATGGTCTCGGAAGACCTCTATGTTTCAAGGCCAAAGATCCGCGTGCGCTACGAGTTCCGTAATGAGGGGCAGTCTCCCGTGACCACACTGGTCGCGTTTCCATTGCCGGAACTGGATCTGGCCGCGATGGGGGAGGGCGATATTGGCTGGCCGTCCGACAATAAAGAGGACCCCACAGGCTTCAAAGTTCAGGTGGATGGCAAGTCCGTCTCCCCGAAACTTGAGCGCAAGGCGGTAGTCAATGGCAAGGATGTCACGGCCGATCTTCAGGCCGCGGGCGTGCCCGTGAACTATCCGTTTGGCGATTTCTGGGACCGTGTGAAGAGTATCAGCAGGGCCAAGGTCGACGCGCTGGAGGCCAAGAAAATCGTTTTCGTTGCCCCCGAAACGCGCGAAGTCCAAGCGTTATGGACGGTCAAGAATACCTATTACTGGGAGCAGACCTTTCCGCCTGGCAAAATCGTGACGGTGGAGCACACCTATGCGCCCGTCGTTGGCGGCAGTTTCTGGTACGATGAGAAGTTCACGCCCGAAACCTTGGCCAAGCACGATCTGTTCAAGGACTTCTGCATCGATCAGGGCACCTTGAATGCGATCAGGGCGCGTGAGGCGGCCGTAAGGGCCAAGCACAAGGTTGATCTCCCGCTATCCTATCTCGACATCCGCTACATTCTGAAGACTGGACGCAATTGGAAGGGACCGATTGGCAGCTTCAAATTGACCGTCGATAAGGGCGCCCCCGACAACGTCGTTTCGTTTTGCGGTGAAGGCGTCACCAAATCCGGACCGACGACCTTTGTGATGCAGAAGACAAATTGGGAGCCTGATGCGGACCTTGCGGTGATTATACTGGCGGCACAGAATCTATAGCGCGTACAAGAAAAGGGACTGTGTGCATGAAGCGAGTTTTGGGTTTGGTTCTGGCTCTGGCATTGGCTGGTGCGGCCTCGGCTGCGCCCAAAGTGCAAGGACAATTGCCGCCGGATAGCGCGGCAACGGCGCAAGAGACCGCATCGCCTGAGAGTGCTGTCCGGGCGCTTTATGCCCCCTATGAAAAGGGCGGGAGCATCGACATGTCGGTGTTCCAGAACAATGTCGAGCGCGACAGGCGTCTGTCGGCGGATTTGGTCCGGGCGCTCAAGGCCTATGAGAAGGCGCAAGCGTCCTCGGACGAGCCGGGCGCGTTGGACTTCGATCCGATTATGAATGGTCAGGATTTCGGTCTTGAGGGGCTGACCGTCCGCACCGGGACAAACGTGCCCGGCAAATCCGCCGAAGTGACTGCGACGTTCAAGAATTTCGGTGAACCATCGCAGTTGACCTACCGCCTCGTTTTTGAGGGCAACACATGGCGTGTCGACAACATTATCTCGCAGAAGGACCCGATCTGGAACCTGCGTGATCTTCTGACCGCGCCATAGGCTTATCTGCCCGATTGCGTCCGGCCGGTTAGCCTTTCGGTTGCGTATTCGCCTTCAATAGTTCCAGCGCACAGTCCCCATGCGTCATGGTGACGGTTTCCTTGCGAAGGGCAGCCTCCGTTTTTTCTGAGCCGCGCTCGCCCTGCGCCGTTGTCGCGCGCTGCATCTTATCCACGGCTAGGGCCCTGCACGGATCAACCTGCCCGTAAACGTAGACCAGTGGCGCGAACACCAGGACTTGGACCAAGACAAGGAGGAATGCCAAAGTCCGGATCATCCAAGCCTCCGACTAAACGCTGCGGGGTAGCGAACTCTGAGC
>DMER01000157.1:17276-23112 GCA_003451645.1 Alphaproteobacteria bacterium
GTCGCCGCCAGGGATTTCAAATCCGCCGCCTTGGCTCGCTGGAGGCCTGCAATGGCTGAAGCCCGCTTTCCAGCCGGAGCGATAGAACTCACTGGCCGACCACATGTTTTCATTACGCCGGACGCGCTTGGAATACTGCGGATCGTAGCTCGTCCCTGCGTCGCATCCTTCATTGTAGCCGATCTGATACTCTGGATTATTGACGTCGATGCTGGGACCACAGGCATTCAGCAAAAGGGCAGCGAGGGTGAGGGCGAGACTAAAACGCTTCATGACCGAACCTAATTGATTTGAGCTTAGTTTGATACAGCGTGGCTAACCAGTATGGGGTTCCAATAGCTCACAGCTTTGGCGCGATTAAGCAACATCCTGACGGAACTTACAGCAAAAAAGGCCGTTTGGGCCCGCGGATTAACTCAATCTGTTGGGCGCGTGTTAACGCCCGCATGCCAATTTTTCCTTGATTTCCTGGCAGGATCCCCGTGCACGACCTTTTGACCATGCGCTCAATCACGCATAGCCGGTCCACTTTGGCCCGGGCGAGCCTGTTTGAAAAAGTGGCAGGCCTTTGGCTCGGCGACAATGCGGCACTGAATGCCGAGAGCCAGGACGTGATGGACAGGCTCCTGACGGACCTCATCCCTGATGTAGAACCCTTTGTGAAAGCGAAGGTCGCGACGTCGCTGTCGCAGTGCGGCACGGCCCCGGCCAGACTCGTGCGGGCGCTGGCTCATGATCACGACATTTCGGTCGCCGGCCCCATTCTTGAGCGCTGCAAAAGCTTACCGGAGAATGAACTGCTCCGCTTGGCGCAGTCCGGCGGTGTATTGACGCGTCTCGCCCTCGCAAGGCGGGAGGCTTTGCCGCTGCAATTGGCAGAGGCCCTGTGCCACCGCAGAGAACTTGCCGTGTTGCGCTTGGTCGCCGCCAACCCGGGCGCAAGGCTCAGCCGCCGCGTTTTCCGGGAATTGACAGGCCAGGCAAAGGGCGATGCAGCGTTGTGCGAGACCCTTCTCGCCCGGTCTGATTTCCCTGCGGATTTGGCGTTCAAAGTCTTTTGGTGGGTATCCCCGCCCTGGCGCCGGGCCGTCGTCGAGCGTTTTCCAGTGAGTGCTGCCCAGGTCGATATTGCCCAGCATGATTTGGGTGACCAGCCAATGGATGCGGCCATTGCCGTAAAGCATGAGAGCCAAGACTTGAGCGCCAACGTCGAAGGGGCAACGTCGCTCTTGGAGGCTTTGCGGAACGGTGGACTGCGCGACGCGGTGCAAAGTTTGTCGGCCGCTGCGGGGATCAGGGCGGACACGGCCGCGCGCATCATCAACGATAAGGGTGCCGAGCCTCTGGCGATTGCCTTGCGCGCGCTTGGCGCCGACGGCATGCAACTGACGGCGCTCGTCGAGACTTTGGATCACTTGCGCTCAGGGCCGGTTCGCACCGCGGCCAGCATGGCGAGCTTGGAGCACGTATTCCATGCTGTGACCCAGGGCCGCGCACAAACCATTTTGGCCCTGTGGAATGTGCAATTGCGCGACGGGACTTAAAGGCCCGTTAAGCGCAGGTAGTGATGACGGCACAATTTTACGCGTCATTAAGGCGCATACTGACAGACTGAAAGGCGTAGGAGCGGGGATGACCCGACCCTGATGAACCCAACCACGAAACGGCAAACCGGCGGGAACGCCGCGACGCAAAGCTTCCGGTCCTAACCTCGTCTGAGACAGCGCTCTCATGCGGGACGGATAGCGGAGCCGCCGAAAGGAGAGTAGTTCAGATGCCGCAGTCCATGCGTGTCCTAGTATTCGCGTCCCAGAAGGGCGGATCGGGCAAGACAACCCTAGCAGGTCATATTGGTGTCATGGCGGAGCTGGCGGGTGCCGGCCCGGTAGCACTCGTTGACACGGACCCGCAAGGGTCTTTAGCCAAATGGTGGAACTGCCGGGAGGCGCAAGCCCCCGCCTTTATCCACTCAACCTTCACAAATCTGGTCCACGACCTCGATCAGGCTCGCGCACAAGGCTTCAGGCTTGTCGTGATCGACACACCGCCGGCCGTTACGAAAGCAATCTCAGAAGTGGTCTCGTTTGCCGATCTGGTGGTGCTGCCGACCCGGCCAAGCCCGCATGATCTGCGTGCCGTAGGTCCCACGATCGACATCGTCGAAGCGCGCAAAAAACAGATGGTCTTTGTACTGAACGCGGCTGCGGCCCGGGCGAAGATCACGAGCGAGGCGGCGGTCGCCTTATCGCAGCATGGCACCGTCGCGCCATCCTTCATCCACAGCCGCACGGACTTTGCCGCCTCGATGATCGACGGCCGCACCGTGATGGAAGCCGACCCGGACGGCAAGTCCGCCGAGGAAATCCGGCAGCTCTGGGCCTATCTGGAGAACCGCCTCCACAAGATGGACCCGGCGGCATTGGCAGAACCTGCGCAACATGCCAACCGCAATACCAACGCATTGGGTCGCGAAGTACCCGCCTTTGGCCGCCGCGCGGTCTTTTCTTGAATTAGGGCGGAGGCCTTACCCCATGTCCAAGTCTCGTTTCGCGTCGCTCACAGCTGGGCTTTTGGCCCGGAAAGGCGAGGCAGAACCCACGGCCAGTCCGTTTGCGGATGAGTTGCTCACCCGCGTCGGCTCGCCCGCGGTTGAACTGACGCTCAATCCCATGCCCAAGGGCCATCATGCGTCGCCCTTTGGACGCAAAGTGGCGGAGCCGGTTGTCCCGCCCGACTATCCAAGCTTGTTCACCGATCCGGTCGATCACGTAAGCCCGCCGCCTCTTGCCGCAGTCGTGCCGTTGCCGCGCATGCGCTTAGTCAATACTCCGCCCGCGGAGGAGCTAGCGCCCTCGGCTGCGTGTGGGAACTGCCCTTCGCCGTCGGAGGCTGGAAAGGTCTATCACGTCAATCTGCGCCTCAAGCGTCAGCGCTTTGTCCGGCTGAAACTGGCGGCAGCACTCACCCGGCGTGCGGCGCAGGACATCATCTCAGAGGCGCTGGACGCTTGGTTCGCGCAAATGCCGGATGACATCAAAGGCGGGTGCGCGTGTATGGCGGGGCAGGAGCCCTAATCGAGCCAGTGGCGTGGCGCGCATGCTCAGTCAGCAGGCTCGCGTGTGCGTTCCACCCACCATGCCAGGCCGATGAGGACCCCAAACGCCGCGAGGCCTTGCAATGCGATCTCATTGATGGGCGTCGTCAGCGGGTTGGGTGGCGGCCCAAACCAGTTGATTGCTTGAAGAAGCGCGAGGCCAACGGCGAGAACAGCCAACGATGTCATACCCGATCCAGCCTTGGGCCGGGTCAGCAGAGCATAGAGGGCGAAAGCGGCAGCGATCAGGCCAAGCTCGACAGTCATGGCCGCATTGGGGTGGTTCCAGAGACCCGCGCCAATCTTTTCGTCCGCGCCGAACAGCATCATGTCCGGACGGTGGGTGACGACATCGAGGACCCAGTGGGAGAAGACGGCGAGGCCAGCGATGATCCCTGCCGCCGCCCTATGCCCTTGGCCCGCCACCAAGGCCACCAGCGCTCCGAACACCGCACTTTGGATCAGGACACCCGCCAAGCCGTGGCTAAACGGCATGAAATAGAGGTCCAACGGGTTCATCGCGGTGATACCGGGCGTGATGCGCAGGCTCTCGGTTTTAGCAATCACGAACGCGAAGAAAGCGATGTCCATCAGCTGCACGGCCGCGAACAAAACAGGCAGCGACGGCGCCTTCTTGACGGGCCGCAGGATCAATGCCGCGGCATAATGGCCAATGAACATGCGTACCCCCGAGACTGGCGCGCCATGCGAGAATTGAGCGCCCACAAAAGCTAGGGACGAGAAAGCGCTTGAGGCAAGCGAAATTCACGTCTTGTCACATAAGTCTTGCGAATGCGGATCGTCCGTGTTCAGAACACCACATGGACGGAATTCTCAGCCTCGCATCCGCAAATCTGCTGTCGCCGGTGGTCTTGTTTTTCGCCTTGGGCATCATGGCAGCCCTGGCCCGGTCTGACCTGACCTTCCCAGAGGCGGTCGCCAAGGGCCTCGCCCTCTACTTGATGCTGGCGATTGGCTTTAAGGGCGGCGTTGCCGTCAACGAAGCGGGATTGAGCCTGCAGGTCATTTCGGTTGCCCTGACCGGCATGGCGATTGGTTTCGTCCTGCCGGTGATAGCTTACCTGGCACTGCGGCGGACCAGCCGTTTGGACAGCGCCACAGCTGCCGCTGTCGCTGCGCACTACGGCTCCATTAGCGTCGTGACTTTTGTGGCGGGCACGGAGTTGTTGAGGCTCGGCGGCATTGCCTTTGATGGACATATGGTGGCGGTCATGGCGCTGATGGAAACGCCAGCGATCATGGCGGGCCTTTGGCTTGCCAGCCGCGACCCTTCGGCCAAAGCCCAGAAGGCGTCTGGCGATCTGCTTCGCGAAGTGTTTCTGAATGGCAGCGTGGTCCTGCTCATGGGCGCCTTTGCGATAGGCTGGATTACGGGCGAGAAAGGCATGACCGCCATCAAGCCCTTTATCGATGATCCGTTCCGGGGCGTTTTGTGTCTATTTATGTTGGACATGGGCCTGATTGCCGGCACCCGGTTGCGTAGCGCCACCAAGCTAACCTGGCCACTGGCAGCGTTTGCCGTTTATATGCCTTTGATTGGTGCGACAGCGGGCTTGGCAGGCGGTTATGCGATCGGCCTGCCTGTGGGCAATCTGGCGCTTCTAGCCATCTTATGCGCGAGTGCGTCCTATATCGCAGTGCCTGCAGCCATGCGCCTGGCGCTCCCGCAGGCTGATCCAGCGGTCTATCTCACGCTGTCGCTGGCATTGACCTTCCCCTTCAATTTGACTTTGGGCCTGCCGCTCTATCTTTGGGCGGCACAATCTCTCACCGGATGAGGCTGTGATCATGGACCTAGTCAGGCGCAAGAAGCTGGAGATCACCATTGAGGCCACAATCCAGAGGCGCGTTGAGGACCTGCTGCTTCAGCAAGGGGTTAAGGGGCACACGGTCCTAAGCGGTCTGGGCGGCCGCGGTGAAAGCGGGCCCTGGCGCGAGGATCATCTGACACGGGCAGAGCAAAAGGTCCTGATCTATGCGGTCACCACCGACGAGGCGGCGGCAAAAGTATTGGCCGGTCTCAAAGAGCTGTTCGCTACCTGGCCAGGTATTGTGGCGCTGAGCGATGTTGAGGTGATGCGCGGGGACCGTTTCTGATCCCCGTCCACTCGTCCCTCACGCAAAGAATAAATACGAGATAAGCGCAAACAGCGGCAGCAAGAACACGACCGACCATGCCATATAGCCAAAGAAGGAGGGCATCTTAACGCCCATATCCTCAGCGATCGCCTTGACCATGAAATTCGGTGCATTGCCGATATAGGTGTTGGCCCCCATAAATACGGCGCCGGCTGAGATCGCGGCCAAGGTGGGGGCAAGCGGCCCCATTAGATTTTGTGGATCGCCACCCGCCACATTGAAAAACACAAGGTAGGTCGGGGCATTATCCAGGAAGCTCGACAAGCCGCCAGTGATCCAGAAATAGGCCACATTGTTGGGCGTGCCGTCCGCATTCGAAACGGCGGCGATGACAGGTCCCAGCGCGCCTTGCTCGCCCGCTTTCAAGATGCCAAGAACGGGAATGATCGTGATGAAGATGCCAAGGAACAGCTTGGCGACCTCGTTCATAGGCCCCCAATTGAAGTCATTGCCAACCCTGCATTCCGTTGGCGTCACGGCGAGGGAAACAAACGCCAAGGCGATCAGCCCGCCCACACGGACCAGATCCGGATAGCCGACATGAACGCCCCCGATATCGACATAGGCATCCGTCTTCCAAAG
>DMER01000049.1:0-260 GCA_003451645.1 Alphaproteobacteria bacterium
CAAGGCCCCTGGCTGATGGAGCAAATGCGCGCGCAAGCGGCCCATGTGGGCACCCAGTTCGCAGAGGACGTGATCGTCAAGGCGGAGCTCGATCAGCGGCCCTTCCGCCTCACTGGCGACAGCGGGACCATTTATACTTGCGATGCGCTTGTGATCGCCACAGGTGCGCAGGCGCGCTGGCTTGGCATCGACAGCGAGCAGACCTATCGCGGCCATGGCGTGTCGGCCTGCGCCACTTGCGACGGGTTCTTCTACCGCGG
>DMER01000049.1:470-2051 GCA_003451645.1 Alphaproteobacteria bacterium
TGCGACGGGTTCTTCTACCGCGGCAAGGAGGTTGTCGTGGTGGGCGGCGGCAATACGGCGGTAGAGGAGGCGCTATTCCTCACCAATTTCGCTACCAAGGTCACGCTGGTGCACCGGCGCGATAGTCTGCGGGCGGAGAAAATCGGTCAGCAGCGCTTGTTCAACCACCCCAAGATCAACGTCGTCTGGGACAGCGTGATCGATGAAGTGCAAGGCTCCGCCGACCCCAAGACCGTCACCGGCGTCCAGCTCAAAAACCTAAAGACGGGCGAGGCGCAGACCTTGTCCGCCGATGGGGTCTTTGTTGCCATTGGCCATGTTCCGGCGACGGAGCTTTTCAAGGGGCAGCTCGATATGGACCCTGAGGGCTACATCCTCACCAAGCCGGATTCGACCGCCACCACGATCCCCGGCGTCTATGCGGCAGGCGATGTCAAGGACAAGGTCTACCGCCAAGCGGTGACGGCCGCAGGCATGGGCTGCATGGCGGCGCTGGAAGCAGAAAAATTTCTCGCCCATCAAGAGGCGAAAGACAAAGAGAGTGCGGAGGCGCAGGCCGCCTAACGCGCGGCGCGGCTTTGCGGGAAACGGACAGGACGGCCGGAATGGCAGCCACATCTGGTGGCCTCAACAGGATCGATCGTCATGGATTTGGACAAGTTGCGGGTGTTTCATGCGGTGGTGGAGGCAAAAAGCTTCACCCATGCGGCGGACGAGCTCCGGCTCAATCAGTCCACCGTCAGCCGCCAGGTCAGCGCGCTTGAGGAAGAACTGGGCATCACCTTGTTTCAGCGCCATGCGCGGGGGCTGAACCTCACCGAGCAGGGGGAGATGCTGCATGGCGCCACCAAGGAAATCTTCGGCATTGTCGCGCGCACGCAAAGCGCGCTGACCGACAGCCGGGAAAAGCCCAAAGGCGTCTTCAAGGTCACGGCAACGGTGGGCTTTGGCACGCATTGGCTCATGCCTCGCATGCGCGATTTCATTGAGAGCTATCCCGATATCGAGCTGCAGGTGATCCTGGCGGACGAGGAACTGAACCTCAGCGACCGTGAGGCGGATGTGGCGATCCGCATGCGCCAGCCCGTTGAGCCCGACCTGATCCAGCGCAAATTATTCGATGTGCGCTATCACATCTATGCGTCCAAGGATTATCTCCACAGGCGGGGCGAGCCGCGCAGTATCGAGGATCTCGACCGGCACGCGCTCATCACCTATGGGGATGCGCCGAGCGAAATCCGCTCCGTGAATTGGCTCGCCGATGTGGGCCGCAACGGCTCCGGCCCGCGCACGCCGGCCGTCACTGTCAATCAGCTCACCGCGATGTTGCTGTTGTGTGAGGCAGGCGTGGGTTTGGCCTGCCTGCCCGATTATCTCACCCACGGCAATGACCGCTTGGTGCGCTTGCTCTGTACGATCGACGGCCCCACCTTCGGCGTGCATTTGTGTTACCCCGAGAGCTTGAAGGGCTCCAAACGGGTCAGCGTCTTCCGCGAGTTCATTTTGCGTTTGGCGCGCGATTGGACGTTCTGAGGGGACGAGCGCAACGGGCGATCAAATCACTTCGATTTGAGAGCGGAA
>DMER01000049.1:2298-2858 GCA_003451645.1 Alphaproteobacteria bacterium
ATCGCGGTCAGTTGACTGTTTTGCTTCCAACTAACCGCGCATGCGGTCGACCTTGTCGAAATATTTGCGCGCATAGGCGACCAATTGGCCATCGGTGGGATGGTCGACCGTCTCGACGCCCACCACTTTTGCCTCAACCCCATGCGCATGTTTGTGCAAGTGGCGCATTAGCTCCAATTTGGCCTTAGCCGGGCCCGTGATCAGGATTTCTTGCGGGGCCTGCAGGTGGCTCACAATCTCCTCGAAAAAGTGCTTGTCGCCCTCCGAATGGCCTGAGCCCAGCACACCATGTTTGTGGTGGACTTGGCGATGGTGGGGATGGGCGTGGACGGTGAACTTTTCAACCTCGTCCGTGCCGATCTCGAAAATGCGGGCCTCGCGATGATCGAGCCAGACGGCCGCGTGATAATGGGTCATGAGCCTCTCCTTGAGATTGAGATATCCCACAGATGGGCCCTCGCTTCCGTCCGCGCTTTGAGGTGGATCAAGAGTTGGGCATCGTCATCCCGATGAGGCCCGCTCAGGCCGCGCGCGCTGTCCAAGAATCCCGTCATCCTGGG
>DMER01000076.1:0-226 GCA_003451645.1 Alphaproteobacteria bacterium
GCGTCACGGCGACTGAGCCAAACTTCAATCCAGGTTTGGGCGTTAGGGACCGGATTTCGGCAATGATGTCCTTCAGGTCCTCCGCATCGACCTGCGCCGCCCTCATGAGCCCTGCAAGATCGCGCTTGGCCAAAAGATCGAGATTGGCGATGACCGCTGCCATGGCAGGGTCGAAACGGTCCCTCTCTTCAAGCTGCGCACGCAAACATTCCGCCAGGGTCCGCGC
>DMER01000076.1:468-1031 GCA_003451645.1 Alphaproteobacteria bacterium
CCCGCGCCAGTCGGATCGAGCCGCAGAATGCGCGACAATACCGCCTCAATGCGAGAAACGGGTGCGCCAAGGCTCGATGCCGCATCCTCAACGCTTCCCGTCAGATAGCCTGCCTCATCGATCATGTCGACGAGATAGGCCGCGATCAGGCGGTCAACTGGATCGTTAAAATTGTTGGGCACTTGCGCCAGAAGATGGTCCCGCAATGACAATTCTTGGGACAGCGTCGCCTCAAGCGAGAATGCATCATCGCTGTCAAGGCGGCCGCCGCCCTTGACGCTGCTCCAATCATTAAGGCCGGCATTGCTGCCGTCATCCCGGTGCGGTGTTGCTTCGTCTGGATAGAGATTATCCGCTTCCGTATCAAGCGCGCCGGGGGCGTCTGGAGCTGGCGCATCCTCGCGCAAGTGCAGCTCTGTCTCGGGCATTTCAGCGGGGGCAGGTGCCTCGGGCGCTTCGGCAGAGTTATCCGCGTCTTCGCGCTCGAGGATCGGGTTGCGCTCCAACTCAGAGTCGACAAAAGCAGACAACTCAAGGTTCGACATTTGCAGCAGCTTGATCGC
>DMER01000076.1:1231-11848 GCA_003451645.1 Alphaproteobacteria bacterium
TTGATCGCCTGCTGCAATTGCGGTGTCATGACGAGGCCTTGCGCCTGCCTGACGTCCATCCTTTGAGCCAAAGCCATGCGGGTCTCTCAAACCTTCAGCAACGCGGCGCGCGCTCGCTACAAGTGAAAACGGTCTCCAAGATAGACCCGGCGCACATCCATATTCCCGACGATTTCGGCTGGCGTGCCATGGGTGAGCACTTCGCCGTCGTGAATGATGTAAGCACGGTCTATGATATCGAGCGTTTCGCGCACGTTGTGATCGGTAATCAAGACACCGATGCCGCGGGTTTTAAGATGCGTCACCAGCTTCCGGATCTCGCCGATTGCGATCGGATCGATACCGGCGAAAGGTTCGTCTAAAAGCATGAAAGATGGCTGAATGGCGAGCGCGCGGGCTATCTCGACCCGCCGGCGTTCACCGCCGGAAAGGGCCAGTGCTGGCGCGCGCCGGATATGCTCAATTGCAAACTCGGCTAACAAATCGTCAACCATCTGCCGCCTGCGGGCGCCGTCGCGCTCGACCAGCTCGGCCACAGCCATCAGGTTCTGCTCGACCGTCAGACCACGGAAGATTGAAGCTTCTTGCGGCAAATAACCAATCCCAAGCCGCGCACGGCGGTACATGGGCAGGCTGGTCACATCCGTACCATCGAGTTCTATAGAGCCCTGATCGACGGGCACTAGTCCCGTTATCATGTAAAAGCAGGTGGTCTTGCCCGCACCATTAGGGCCCAGAAGGCCGACAACCTCGCCGCGCCGTACCTGCATCGTCACGGAACGCACGACGGGCCGGGCCCGGTAGCTCTTGCCGATGCGCCGGGCGATGAGGCCGGGTTGGCCCTGCACCAGGCGGGGGCCGCCTTTGCCGGCGTCGGCTTCCGGTACTGCACCAATCGTATAGCTGGGATCCAAAGGGTTTTGCGGGTGGCTCATGAATCCTGACAGCTCGCAGCACAAGGAACAGAACAGCGTGAACGAAAGCTAACGGCCGCAACGCCGCCTTAGGGCTGGTTGGCAACGGGCGGCGCGGCAGGAACGGGCGGCGCCGCCGGTTGCGAAGGCGCCGCAGGTTTAGGAGCCGCCACAGGCTTTTCCTTTTTCTTCTCCGGCACGAACAGGCCCTCGACCCGGCCCTGATTGGAGCCTGCTGAGGCCACAAGTTTTGCCTCGCCGGTGGCCAGATTAACGGACAGTTGCGTGCCCTTCATGACATTCTGGCCGTGGGTCAAGACCACTGCGCCCGCCATCGTGACCCGCCGGCCGGTGACGTCGTAATCCGCTGTGGACCCGCTCGCTTGTCCTTGCGCGCTAGCCAGAACCACCCGTCCCTGAGCCTTGATATGGCTTACCTGGCCCTTGTTCGCCTTGATGCTCAGCGCATCGGAGCGCAAACGCAGCTCGCCTTGGGTGACAACCACATTGCCGGCATAGGTCGCTGTTTGGTTCTTGATGTCAGCCACGATGCTATCCGCGGAGATGCCAATGGGCTTGTCGGCATCCTTTGGCGACAGGGCAAATGGATTGACATCTTGCGCTGCAGCCGAAGCCGCACAGACGCAAGCGAGTATAAGCGTTCCAAAACGGGTCATGGTTTGGCCACCGGTTCCAGGGGCGCAACGGGCTGCGCCGCTTCTTGAGGAGTGGAGGATTGAGGAGGTGATGTCAAAGGCGCTGTCGCTTTTGCTGCTTTGCGTGGTGGCGGATAAAACGCTGTCGTGACCCCGCCGCGAAAGGTCATCAATTGCGCTTCCCGCATGCCTTCAAAGCCGTTGGCCTTGATGAGCCCTAAAGGCCCCTGGCAATCGATCGGCCGCGCGCCTGATAAGAGCCCTTTGTCAATGTCATAGACGGCCCCGTCTGTGTGGCACTCATAGCCCTTGTCGGTATAGATGTGGATGGCACCGCTGAGCGTCACACGCTTTTCCTGCGACTGCAAAAGCCCCTTACTCGCCTCGACCTTTATCCAGCTATTGTTCTGCAGAGATACATCGCCGGACACGTCGAACATCATCACATTGGGAACTTTGGCGCCGTCTTGGCTGACCGCCTTGGCGGTGACGAGAAACGGTTGCCCGCGACCGTCCATCCCTGTCAGGCGGGGATTGACCATTTGCCGGTCATCGTTGAGAGCGCCCAAATTCTCCATCGTGACAGCGACTTGTTCGGTCTCCCGTCCCGCGACCGAAAAAAGGATCAGCAGCGCAATAAGAAGCGTGGCCGCCGCCGGCAGCACGATCTTCATGACAGTCACAAAGCGGCTGTACCGGGCTACATTGGAGCCACGAGACCCGCGGGACTGCCAAGCGCGTTGTTCGTCCGGTAACCCCCAGTCGCGCTCAGCACTTGCGCCGTGCGCCATGCGGCTTGAAAAAGGGCGGCCTTCCGTCATGCCACACCTGCCCGCAAGCAGTCATGGATGTGCAAAATGCCAACGGGAGGCGAGGCTTGTCCGTCCACCGCGTCGTCGGCCACAACAAACAAGCAGGTAAATGGCCTCTCAGACTGGTTCATGAGGCGCAGAGCTTCTGCTGCGAGCGCAGAGCTACGAATGGTTTTCGGGCTCGGCGTCATGATGTCTGCAGCGGTAAGGCCCAAGAGCCCGCGGCTCATGTGCCGGCGAAGATCGCCATCGGTTACGATACCGATCAGATTTTGATCCGCGTCGCAAACACCCGCACAACCAAACCGCTTTGACGTCATGGTGATCAAGACATCCGCAACGGGCAGTTGGCGGTTGACGATCGGAACCTCGTCACCCGCATGCATGATGTCGCTGACCCTGACGAGGCGCCGGCCCAGATTGCCGCCCGGATGAAAGACCCTGTACTGGTCTTGCGTGAAGCCGCGACGCTCCATCAGCGCGACAGCAAGCGCATCGCCCAACGCCAGCATCATCGTCGTGGAGGTCGTGGGTGCGAGCCCCATGGGGCAGGCTTCCGCAGCCTTGGGCAGGATTAGCGCGACATCACTGTTGCGCGCGAGTGTCGACTGCGGGTTCGACGTGATCCCAGCCATCGGCACGCCAAACCGGCGCGTATACTCTATCAAATCGGCCAACTCGCGCACCTCGCCCGAATTACTCAAGAGCAGGGCCGCGTCCTGCGCAGTGATCATGCCGAGGTCGCCATGGCTCGCTTCCCCTGGATGCACGAACATCGCAGGTGTGCCCGTCGAGGCCAAAGTCGCGGCGATTTTGCGCCCGACATGCCCCGACTTACCCATGCCCGAGACGATCACTCTGCCTTGCACCTTGAGGAGAAGGTCCACCGCAGCCGAGAACCGCCCGTCGATCGAGGACGACAGGGCACTTAGCGCTTGCGCTTCCAGGCCGAGCACGCGCTGCGCCGCTGCCGCGTCTCGGGCAGCCGCTGGGCTGGGGGTATCTGCTTGTGGCGATCGCGCGCTCAAAGGCTTCAAACCTGAATTCGAGGGGCCGAACCCTGAATGGCCGCCCTCATCGGCGGACTATGGACCGGCAAAATGGGTGGAATCAAGGTAAACAGGCGCCAGACACCCATGCCAAACCGGCAGGCATGACCGGTGGAGCGGGGCCGTTAGTGCGCAAAAATGTCTTCCGCACTCCACCCGCCAAGGTCGAGTTCGGTGCGCGTCCCGATGAACCCAAAGCACGCTTTCGCAAGCTCTAGCCGCCCTTCCCGCACGAGCATTGCTTCCAAGGTGTTCTTGACCTTGTGCAAGTGCAGGACATCGGATGCCGCATAGGCAAGCTGAGCGTCGGACAGCTTCGCAGCGCCCCAGTCGCTGGATTGCTGCTGCTTGGACAGGTCGAGATCAAGGACTTCCTTGACCAGATCCTTAAGTCCATGCCGGTCCGTATAGGTCCGCACCAGCCTGGAGGCGATTTTCGTGCACCACACTGGCGATGTGTCGGTCTTCAGATAGTGCCGGAACACCCCAACATCGAAGCGCGCATAATGGAACAGCTTGATGGTCTCAGGATCCTGCAGCAGCCGCACGAAATGAGGCGCGTGATAGGTTTTCCGGTCAAAGCGCAAGATGTGACAATGCCCATCGCCAGCGCTGATCTGCGCCAAGCACAAGCCATCGCGCAAAGGATTGAGCCCGAGCGTCTCGCTGTCGATGGCCGCAACACGCCCAAAATCGAGCCCGCCAGGCAGATCGCCTTCATGGAAATGAATTTTCATGGGGCTGTGTTAGCGGCAAGCGCGCCCATGGGTCAATGGACCTTTAGGGATCACGCACCTGGTGCCCAGAAGAGGACTCGAACCTCCACACCTTGCGGTACTAGTACCTGAAACTAGCGCGTCTACCAATTCCGCCATCTGGGCCCATGTCAGGGGACAGATTGACTAAAGCTTGCAAGGCCCTCTGTCAATTGGCGCGGTTCTGTATATCCTATCCGTCAACAAGGCGCACAGCGCCAAGAATGCCAGAGGGAGAGACGCCTGATGCCTGCCGCCGCCAGCGACAGTAACCGGACTGCTGTACCCGGATACTCAACGCCTTACAAAATCTACATCCTTATCCTGCTGACGCTGATTTACATCTCGAACTACGCAGACCGGGTGCTGGTCGGCGTGGTCTCTGAGGCGATCAAGGCGGAGTTCCAAGTCGCGGATTGGCAGATAGGACTGCTGTCGGGGGCAACCTTTGCCATCTTCTATGCGACTTTGGGGGTTCCCATTGCGCTATACGCGGACCGGTCAAACCGGGTGCGGATCATCGCTGCGTCCGCCGTCGTTTGGTCAGTTTTCACGGCGTTGAGCGGTGCGGCAACAAACTTCACGACCATGGCGCTTGCGCGGATTGGTGTTGGCGTTGGCGAGGCGGGTTCAGGCCCGCCGTCTCATTCGATCATTTCCGACCTGTTCAGCCCCAAGGCCCGCACGACCGCCTTGGCCATTTACTCCCTCGGTGTCCCTTTGGGCCTGGTACTCGCCTACCAGGCAGGCGCGCGGATCGCCTCTGAATACAGCTGGCATATGGCGTTCATAGCGCTGGGTGTGCCTGGCATCGTGCTTGCGATTATCGCAGTTTTGACCATCCGGGAACCTCAGCGCGGTCTGTCGGAAGGGCTCAAGGACTCAGGAAATGCGCCCCCGTTGATGACGGTTTTGCGCCACATGCTGTCTTATGCCTCGACCCGCCACATGGTGGCGGGCGCAACGCTCACCACAATCGTCGGCTATGCGGGCGTGCAGTGGTGGCCAGGTTTTCTGATCCGCAGCCACGGGCTCACCATCGCGGATCTGGCCATCCTGCCCTCTTTAGTTTTCGGTCTCGCCACTGGTTTAGGCATTATAGCAAGCGGCCTTGTCACGGACTTCATGGCTCGCCTCGACCCGAAATGGACGCCGCGCGGGGTAGCGATCATCGGCATGATTGCCCTGCCATTCCTTATTTCGCTTTATCTGGTTGATGATGTGAATCTGGTCTATGCGCTGATCTTCATCCCAGCCTTCACGGGCGGGTTCTACTTGGCCCCTTCCTTCGCAATGACCCAAGCTTTGGTCGGTGTGCGCATGCGCACTGTGGCGTCGGCGTTGTTGCTCTTTATCATCAACATCATCGGCTATACGTTGGGGCCATTGATCCCTGGCTATCTGTCCGATCTTTGGAAGCCGGATTATGGCGTTCACTCGCTACGGTATGCGCTGCTGGCGATGTCTGTCTTTAGCCTCTGGGGTATCATCCATTATTGGCTGGCTGGGACCACCTATGCCGCAGACCTCGCCCGGCAAAAGGCGCTCAACGAGGCGGAGTCCGCGCGAGCCTGACCGGTTAAGCCGCGCCGCGCTCCGCACTTGGAATGCGCGCGGCAGCACTGGCGGGCAGCGTAATCGTCACCGTGGTGCCTTGCCCCAAGACGCTAGCAAGGTGCAAGTGTCCGCCATGCGCCTCGGCCAAACCTTTGGCGATGGGCAGGCCAAGCCCAGTGCCGCGCTCTTCGCGGGTCGTCACATCATGCGCGGCTTGGCCGAAATTCTCCAGCACCCGCTCGAGGTCTTGCGGCGCGATACCAATCCCCGTGTCTGCCACCCGGAGTGATACGAAGGTGCCGTCGCGCCGGCTTGTGACAGCGACCTTGCCACCCTCCGGCGTGAACTTGACCGCATTTGACAACAAATTCAGCAGGATTTGCTGGAGGGCGCGCTGATCAGCAAGAACCTCTAAATCGTCCGACACACTAACATCGAGTGAAACACTTTTGCTGCGCGCGGCGAGAGTGACGAGCTCCACTGCGCATTGCACTTCGTCGCTGACCCGGAGCATCTTGGGCCGCAATTCAAGCTTGCCAGCCTCGATCTTGGAAAGGTCAAGGATATCGTTGATGAGGCGTAGCAAGTGCTGACCGCTGCGATGGATATCGCCCGCATAGGCGGAATATCGCGCCTGGGCCGCCTCGCCAAAGATTCGGTCTCGAATGATCTCCGAAAATCCCAGGATGGCATTGAGTGGTGTGCGCAGCTCATGGCTCATATTGGCAAGGAAGCGCGACTTCGCCTGATTGGCCGCGACCGCCGCCTTGCGCGCAGTTTCGAGCTGCACTTGCTGCTCCTGCAGCAAGGAAAGTTTGGCCGAGAGCTCCTGTGTCCGCTCAGTAATACGCGTCTCAAGCGCCTCATTCAAAAGCCGCAGATCGACAGCAAGAGACTCCGTCCGCCGGTAAGCGTGGTGGAAGCGCGACGCTAGCAGGCCCGACAAGCACAGAAAGAAGGCGAGGAACCCGAAGGGCAACAGGTTCATTCCATGGATGATCTTGGCATCGACCATAATGTCATGGATCGCGGGCAGCGCCGAACACAGCCAGCCTATGGCCGCAAGCTTCGCGCCGGGCTCCCGTGCCAGAGCCGAGCGCACAATGCCATGCAGGATGAGCAGGATAAGCCCCAACGCAACGAGCTGAAAGGCCTTCAGATACAGATAGCTCAAATCATAAGGGCCGGCCGCACACACAACTGCCCCAAACCCGCAAAAAATCAGGATCGCATGTCCTGCCGCTCGGGAGATGTAGTGCGGAAAGGCATGAGCAAAGAACCAATAGGACGCAGGTCCCAGCAAGATTGTCGTGGCGAAATTAATCCGCCATAGCGCCTCCGTGCCGATGTAGGGCAGGACATGCGGCGCCAAGGGTTCGATGACTAGGGTCCTGATCCCGAACAAAGCGGTGAATACAGCAAATGTCAGGCTGCTGAGACTATCCCGGGTGACCGTGAAAATGACCAAATGCAAACTGGCGGCAAAGAGCATCGCGCCGACGAGCAAGAGCATGGCCACTTGCATCCATGCCCGGGCGCCAACAATCGCGTTGACGGGGCCGACGCGAGGCGCTGTTTCCATCAGCAACTGCTGGTCGGCTCGCACATCGAACTGATAGCGCAGCAAAACCTGACCGCCGGTCACGGAGAATGGAATAGCGACGATGCTGGTATAGCCAGGGTCGCCCGGCGCTCCGCCGCTGTGGGCGCGGCTGTCGTGAACGGAGGTACCATTGATGTGCAATTTATAGTGGCTGTTGAAGGAGCCGGTTTCGAACGCCAAACCCTCGCCGCTAGGATGTCCAATTCCATTAAGCGTCAAGCTGACCGTGATGACGCGCGCACCGTCAATGGCGGCTGCATCTTTTACTTCAATGACCTTTCCCCGGCTGAGAGACGGAGGGACTTGCCCCGGGGTGCTCCTCGTCCCGACCTGCCATTGCTGATCAAGGGTGAGCACTGGCCCGGCCATAGCGCTCCACTTAGAAGCATCAAGGACGCCCGATGCAGGGGATGCAAGGACACTGCGGTCGATTGTAGGCGAGGAGCGAACATAGAACCAGCCTGCCGCAGACAAGATCAGCACAGAACAAAGGCTCGCCAACAGCACCATTTGGCGGGCGGATACAACAAATGAGCGAAATCTTATAAGCCCCTTGAACATAGGCAGGGATCATAAGGCCTGTGGATTTTCAATCGCGTTAAAGTGGATAAGGGCAATTGACCGGTGAACACCGGGATTGGCTGCGACGTCATTGCCGGGGCAAAGCCCCCTTTCCCTCGGCTGTCCGGCGCGATACCAGTCCTTAAGAAATCACATGAGGCGAATCGGACATGGCGAAACTAGTGACGGTTTTTGGCGGATCCGGCTTTGTGGGGCGCCATGTTGTGGCCCGGCTAGCCAAGACCGGCGCACGCATTCGTGTGGCGGTGCGCAACCCACTGCTCGCCAACCGGCTCTATCCCATGGGCGACCCGGGGCAAATTGCTGTGGTTCGGGCCAATCTTGCCGATGAGCGGCAGGTGGCAACCGCGGTCTCTGGAGCAGACACCGTGATCAATCTGGTTGGGATTCTGTTCGAGAGGGGCAGGCAACGCTTTGAAACAATCCAGGCTGAGGGGGCTGGGGCGCTAGCCCGCCAAGCAAAGCTTGCTGGTGCAACCTCGTTCGTTCAGATGTCAGCCATCGGCGCAGATGCAGCCTCACCAAGCCTCTATGCGCGCACCAAAGCCCAAGGTGAGGCGCTGGTCCAAGAGGCCTTTCCAAACGCACTAATCTTGCGTCCCTCGATAATTTTTGGGCCAGAGGACGGATTTTTCAACCGTTTCGCCTCGATTGCGACCTGGTCGCCTATCCTTCCGTTGTTCGGTGGCGGTGTGAACCGCATGCAGCCGGTCTATGTCGGCGACGTCGCAGATGCAGTCATGAATGGGTTGCAGCAAGGGGCGGCGGGCGTCCATGAGCTCGGTGGGCCGCGCATTTTCACCTTTCGTGAACTTATGGTGTATGTGTGCGAGGTGACGGGACGGACGCCCTTTTTGGTGTCAATGCCGTTCAGCTTGGGGCATTTGGGGGCCTTCTTCGCGGAGTTCCTGCCTACACCGCCGCTTACGCGGGACCAACTGCGTTTGCTGGCATCCGATAATGTCGTAGCTGATGGCGCTCGGACTCTGGCGCAACTCAGCATCCAACCGGTCCCCGTTGAGGCGATTGTCCCGAGGTATCTTTACGTCTTCCGCAAGGCAGGCCAGTTCACCGATCTGCGGAACAATTAGCGCTATTGCGCGGGCACAATTGGCGCAGGCTTAGCTGTCGGGGCGGGCGCGCACTGATCCTTGAGCTTGATGTCTTGCGTGTAAAGGATTGCACCGAGCATTAAAGACCCTAATGCGATCCGGTACCAGGCAAAGGGCCAAAAGCCGTTGGCCCTCACAAAGGCGATGGCACGCGAGACCACGAAATAGGCGGTGACAAAGGCAACCGCAAAACCGATGCCAATCGTCATCACGTCGCTAGTATCGAAGACCTTGTAGTTCTTGTACAGATCATACGAAAACGCGCCGAGCATGGTCGGGATGGCCAGAAAGAAGCTGAATTCTGTGGCGGCACCCCGTTCAACACGCATGAGCAATGAACCCATGATCGTGGCTCCCGAGCGAGATACGCCAGGAATAAAGGCGATGCACTGCACCAAACCGATTTTGATATAGAGCGATATCGGGAAGTCTTCGACCGCATAATACTGCGGAATCTTGATGATCCGCTCAATGACCAAGATGGCGATGCCACCCACGATCAGAGACGTTGCAACCACCAGCGGGTTGAACAAAACCTCTTTGATATAGCTGCCTAGAAGCGCGCCGATAGCGGCGGC
The DNA here is from genome assembly GCA_003451645.1 of Alphaproteobacteria bacterium. GTDB lineage: Bacteria > Pseudomonadota > Alphaproteobacteria > Micropepsales > Micropepsaceae > DMER01. The sequence continues at coordinate 10,850 of DMER01000076.1, forward strand.
TGGAAGGAACGCAATGATGATCCCGATCACAAACCGGCGGGCGTTCTCATTCTGGGGGGCAGCGAGCGCGATATTCAGCAGATGGCTAAAGTAAATCACCACCACGGCCAATATTGCCCCGAACTGAATCATGACCTTGAAGGCATGGTTCTTGTCTTCGAAGCACAACATCGATTCCAACAGGATGAGATGTCCCGTCGAGGAAATCGGCAAAAACTCGGTGAACCCCTCGACCAGTCCCAGAAGGACGGCAAGGAATAGCTGCCAAAACAGATCCATGATCGCCATCAAAATTATTGAGAGGGCGCACCCTACACTGGTGCTGCGGAATTCCCAAACAAGAGTTGGTTAATCTGAAAGCGCAATGTGCGCTCGGTCGCGGTTCCGTGGCATTATGGCTATACCTTTTTATGGCCGAAGTGGCCATAACGCCTGGAGCGGGGTGGCTATGCGCCGGGTGGCGGTACACACATTCAGCAATTTAAGACAACTCTACTGCCATAATATGTTAGATTCCCAATGCGTGATCTGAAAAATTGCGCTAAGGTGCCACGCTGGGATCGATTCTGTCGTGGGTGCGCGCGAGGGTGAGATGGCGTCTAACAGGCTGTTACAATTTGTCACGACACCTGGCGCGATGCCGGTCAAGCGGGAAGCACAGGAGCGATTGGGCGATTTCGCCGAAATTTATCGGCAATATGCGTCCGAGAAGGCGGCGGAGCAGGCGAGCCGTTGTTCGCAATGCGGTGTGCCGCTGTGCCAAGTTCATTGCCCAGTCCAGAACAACATCCCTGATTGGCTGAAGTTGACGGGGGAGGGGCGGCTGCAAGAAGCCTATGAACTCTCGCAAGCAACCAACTTCATGCCTGAAGTGTGCGGCCGCATCTGCCCGCAAGATCGCCTCTGTGAAGGCAACTGCGTCATCGAGCAGTCCGGTCATGGCACCGTCACGATTGGCGCCATCGAGAAGTACCTAACCGAAACCGCTTGGGCGAATGG
>DMER01000076.1:12068-17839 GCA_003451645.1 Alphaproteobacteria bacterium
TGGGTCAAGCCGCTGCAAATTGGCCGGCCATCGGGTCAGTCCGTTGGGATCATCGGCGCAGGCCCTGCGGGGCTTGCAGCGGCCGAGGCCTTGCGGATCGCTGGGCATCACGTGGATGTCTATGACCGCTACGACCGGCCCGGTGGGCTGCTGATCTATGGGATCCCTAACTTCAAGCTGGAAAAGCAAGTGGTCGAGCGCCGCACACAGCGCCTGCGTGACGCCGGGATCTCCTTTCACCAAAACGTCGATATCGGCCAAACGATGCCATTCAGTGATCTGCGCAAGCGGCACACCGCGGTCTTAATCGCGACAGGCGTGTACAAGCCGCGCGAATTGGCAGCGCCTGGTTCCGGGCTGGCGGGCATCGTCCCGGCGCTTGACTATCTTATTACTTCTAACAAAAGGGGGCTTGGCGACTCGATCGAGCAGAAAAGAGATGCCGGACTAAATGCCAAGGACCGCAAGGTTGTAGTCATTGGCGGCGGCGATACTGCCATGGACTGTGTAAGGACGGCCGTGCGCCAGGGGGCGGCGAAGGTCACCTGCCTCTACCGGCGCGACCGCGCAAACATGCCAGGCTCGCAACGCGAAGTGGGGCATGCGGAAGAAGAAGGCGTTCAGTTTGTCTGGCTAAGCGCGCCCAAAGCCTTCATTGGCGGCGAGTCCGTTTCGGGGGTGCGCGCGTGCAAGATGCGGCTGAGCGCGCCGGATACCAAGGGCCGCCAACAACCTGAAGAGGTGCCTGGATCGGAATTTACCTTGGACGCAGACCTTGTCATCAAAGCGTTAGGGTTTGAGCCAGAGGACTTGCCACGCGTCTTTAACGAGCCTGCCTTGCCAGTGTCATCCTCCGGCACCATAGTGGCGGACCGCAAGACCCATATGACTGGCCTCGACGGCGTGTTCGCGGCAGGCGACATCGTCCGCGGCGCCGATTTGGTTGTATGGGCTTTGCGTCAGGGGCGCGATGCAGCGCGGGGGATCAACACCTATTTGGCCGCTAGGGCACGACGCCAGGCTGCTGAATAGCGGCAAAGGCGTTGGAGGGGAGCAATGGCGCAATCGACACTGGGTGGGTTCATTATAGGTTTCGCAGTGGGCGCAGTAGCGGTCGCCTATGGCCCGCAACTGTATGAGCAATATGGAAAGGGCGTGATAGCGCCGTCCGAGCCCGAAAAGGTGCGTATCGAGGTGCCGCCCGATCACACGCCTGGTGTTTGGCGGCGGAAGGCTGCCTTTGACATCGAGTTCAGTCAGAAAAAGGCGGACGGCAATGATTGGGATTGGCCGCTGACCAGCCCGGAGCTTCAGCTCTGCATCCGCGAAGGCACTGAGTATCGCAAATGTTGGGGACCAACCGACCCCGCTCTGAAGGGCTGCCAGGGCAAATTCAAATGCTCAACCGGCCCGCTGAATGTGCCCGATGTGGCCTTCGAGGTCGAGCTTTACGAATTCGATGACTACAATGATCCCGACCGGATTGGGTCGGTGTCATGCGATATTGGCCGGTCTTGCGAATTTCCGCTTGGTCGGGTGACCATCACCAACGCAGGGAACTAGCACACACTGTGAGCGCCTCGGACATCACCCGCTACCGCCGCAACAAGGACCACTTGAGCCGCGCCCATGCCTATGACGAAGCGCACGAGCGCGACGCATGCGGTGTGGGGCTGATTGCAGCGGTTGATGGCAAGCCCCGGCGCGATGTCGTGGAGCTTGCGATTGCTGCCTTGAAGTCCGTGTGGCATCGCGGCGCCACGGACGCGGATGGCAAGACAGGCGATGGCGCAGGCATTCACATCCATGTGCCACAGGAATTCTTCCAGGCCCAAGTCCGCCTGACCGGTCATCAGCCGCGCGGCGGCCGCATCGGGATTGGCATGATGTTTCTGCCGCGCACGGACTATGCCGCACAGGAGACCTGCCGCACGATTGTCGAAGGCGAAATCTTGCGCTTCGGCTACTATATTTATGGCTGGCGACAGGTGCCGGTAGACCTTTCAGTTATCGGCGAGAAGGCCAATGCGACGAGACCTGAGATCGAGCAGATCATGTTCGACACGGGCGCCAAGACGGATGTCGAGGATATCGAGCGCGACTTGTTCATCATCCGCAGACGGATTGAACGCCGCGTGCGCGAGAGCTTCATCCGCGATTTCTATGTGTGCTCCCTTTCGACTCGCTCGCTGATCTACAAGGGCATGTTTCTGGCTGAGCAATTGGCGGTGTTTTATCCCGATTTGCAGAGCCCGCTCTTTGTCTCGCCCATGGCGATCTTTCATCAGCGCTACTCGACCAACACCTTTCCCACCTGGTACCTCGCCCATCCCTTCCGGATGCTGGCGCACAACGGTGAGATCAACACGCTCAAGGGCAACGTCAATTGGATGAAGAGCCATGAGCGCAAAATGGTCTCGGAAGCCTTTGGCGACTATCAGGAGGATATCAAACCGATCATCCAGCCAGGCTCCTCCGACAGCGCCGCCCTCGATGCCGTGTTCGAAGTGCTATGCCGTGCGGGACGCAGTGCGCCGATGGCCAAGACACTGCTCATCCCTGAGGCATGGTCCAAGCAGACGGTTATGCCGGACGCGCTCAAGGCCATGTATGCCTATGCCAATGCGGTGATCGAGCCTTGGGACGGCCCGGCGGCGATTTGCGCCTCTGATGGGCGCTGGGTGATCGCGGGAATGGATCGCAACGGCTTGCGCCCAATGCGCTACAGCCTCACGGAACAGGGGCTGCTCTGCGTCGGTTCCGAAACCGGCATGGTGCCGCTTGAGGACCAGGACATCACACACAAAGGCCGCGTGGGCCCAGGCCAAATGATCGCGGTCGATCTTCAGGCTGGCCGCTTCTACGGCAATGATGAGATCAAGCATGAGTTAGCAACCGCGCAGCCATATCAGGACTGGATTAGCGGCGTCACGGACCTTCAACAGCTCATTGGTCCAGGGCCTGAGCCTCGCAGCTTTCAGGGCGACGAATTGCGCCGCCGTCAACTTGCGGCTGGCTTGACGCATGAGGACCTGGAGATGGTCCTGGCGCCGATGGTGGAGGATGTGAAGGAGGCGGTGGGCTCGATGGGCGATGACACGCCGCTCGCCGTCTTGTCTGACCACTACCGGCCGCTCTCGCATTATTTCCGGCAAAACTTCAGCCAGGTGACCAATCCCCCGATCGACAGCTTGCGGGAGGACCGGGTGATGAGCCTGAAGACACGCTTCCGCAATCTGCAAAACGTGCTGGCGCAAGACAAAACGCAGGTTCAGGTCTTCACGCTTGAATCGCCTGTCATCTCAACGGGCATGTATTCCCGCATCAAAGATGCGCTGAAAGGAAACTTTGCCGAGATCGATTGCACCTTTGATGTGCGCGACGGCGAGACAGAGGAAGGCGCACTCAAAGCGGCGCTCGATCGCATCCAAAGTGAAGCGGAATTTGCAGTCGCGCGCGAGACCGATCATTTGATTTTGACCGATGAGGCCGTGTCCGGGACGCGTGCGGCCATTCCGATGATCCTGGCCACCGGGGCTGTGCACAGCCATCTCGTTAAAAAGGGTCTGCGCGCCTATTGCTCGCTGAATGTGCGGTCTGCGGAATGTCTCGATACGCACTATTTCGCAGTGCTGATCGGTGTCGGCGCGACCACCGTGAATGCTTATCTCGCTGAGGAGTGCATCCTCGACCGTCATGCGCGGGGCTTGTTCCCGGGCCGTACAGAGGGAGAGTGCATCAAGCGCTTCCTGGATGCGGTGAGTGCAGGCTTGCTCAAGATCATTTCCAAGATGGGCATCTCGGTGATCTCGTCATACCGGGGCGGCTACAACTTCGAGGCCATTGGCCTATCGCGCTCCATGGTTGCGGAATATTTTCCCGGCATGCCCAGCCGTATTTCAGGCATCGGACTGGGCGGGATCGCCGAACGCGTCGCCAAGCTCCACAATCAGGCATGGAACCAGGGCGCGACGCCGCTACCCATTGGTGGCCTTTACCGCTATCGTTCGGGCGGTGAAACCCATGCCCACAACGCCGAATCCATTCACCTGTTGCAGGAAGCAGTGAAGCGCAACAGCTATCAAACTTTCCGGAAATATGTGGCAATTGTGGCTGGCAGCCCGCCGGTCAGCTTACGCCATTTGATGGACTTCCGAGCGGGCGCTACACCGGTGCCCTTGAACGAGGTTGAGTCCATCACGGCCATCCGCAAGCGCTTTGTGACGCCGGGCATGTCGCTTGGCGCATTGTCGCCTGAGGCACATGAGGCGCTCAATATTGCGATGAACCGTATCGGCGCCAAGTCGGACTCCGGCGAAGGCGGCGAGGACCCTGCGCGCTACAAGCCTACGCCAAAAGGTGACAACGCCAACTCCGCAATCAAGCAGATTGCCAGCGGCCGCTTTGGGGTCACTGCCGAATATCTGAACCAATGCCGGGAAATCGAGATCAAGGTCGCCCAAGGTGCCAAACCTGGCGAGGGCGGGCAATTGCCCGGCTTCAAGGTGACGGAGATGATCGCCAAGCTGCGCCACGCAACGCCGGGCGTTATGCTGATTTCCCCACCGCCGCACCATGACATCTACTCGATCGAGGACCTGGCGCAACTGATCTATGACCTCAAGCAGGTCAACCCCACAGCCAAGGTCTGCGTGAAGCTAGTGGCCTCGACCGGCATAGGGACGATTGCGGCCGGTGTTGCCAAAGCGCGCGCCGATGTGATCCTGGTCTCAGGCCATGTGGGGGGCACAGGTGCCTCGCCCTTGACCAGCATCAAATATGCCGGCGCGCCCTGGGAAATGGGCCTGACCGAGGTCAATCAGCTCCTGACACTGAACAATTTGCGCCACAAGGTGACGCTGCGCACCGATGGTGGCCTGCGCATTGGCCGCGACATTGTGATGGCCGCCATGATGGGGGCGGAGGAATATGGCATCGGCACGGCGGCCCTCATTGCCATGGGCTGCATCATGGTTCGCCAATGTCACTCCAACACTTGTCCCGTTGGCATCTGCACGCAAGACAAGCGCCTGCGCGAGCATTTCACTGGCAGCGCGGAGCAGGTCGTCAATCTGATGTCTTTCATCGCGGAGGATGTGCGCGAGACCTTGGCGCGGCTGGGCTTCCGTTCCTTGCGCGAGGTGATCGGCCGGTCTGATCTATTGATGCAGGCCAGCCGCGGCGCATCCGACCTCGATGACCTCGATCTGAACCCGCTGCTGGCGCAGGCCGATCCGGGGCCTAATCCGCGCTACTGCACGCTTGAAGGCCGCAACGAAGTTCCGGACACGCTGGACCAAGACATCTTGAAAGACGCCAAGCCATTCCTTGAGCGGGGCGAGAAGATGCAGTTGACCTACGCGATCCGCAATACGATGCGGGCCGTGGGGACCCGCACCTCATCCCACATCGTACGCCATCCAGCGCGCGATCAGTTTCAAGAGGGCCAGCTGACGATCGAGTTGCGGGGCTCGGCCGGGCAGTCCCTGGGCGCTTTTGCGGTCAAGGGGCTGAAACTGAAACTTTACGGCGATGCAAACGATTATGTTGGCAAGGGATTGTCCGGAGGCGTCATAACGGTCAGGCCCGCGGTCTCCAGCCGCCTGCGGACGAATGAGAATGTCATTATTGGCAACACCGTCCTTTATGGTGCGACTTCGGGCAAACTCTTTGCGGCGGGGCAGGCGGGGGAGCGCTTTGCGGTGCGCAACTCCGGTGCTCATGCGGTCGTCGAGGGCTGCGGCGCCAATGGCTGCGAGTACATGACCGGC
>DMER01000076.1:18058-18389 GCA_003451645.1 Alphaproteobacteria bacterium
GTACATGACCGGCGGCGTGGTCGCGATCTTAGGCGCCGTTGGCGATAACTTCGCGGCGGGCATGACTGGCGGGATGACCTTTGTGCTGGATACGGACGGCATGTTCCAGGCGCGCCTAAATGCCGACAGTGTGATCGCGCAGCGCGTGCAGTCGGTCTATTGGTCCAATCTGCTGGCTGCCATGATTGAGGAACACGCGGCCGAGACGGACTCTGCCTTTGCCAAGGGTCTTTTGGCGCAGTGGGCGGCGGCGCTGCCCAAATTCTGGCAAGTTTGTCCCAAAGAGATGTTGCAGCGTCTCAAACATCCGCTCACCGAGGCCGCGCTCGCG
>DMER01000076.1:18574-18842 GCA_003451645.1 Alphaproteobacteria bacterium
CGCTCACCGAGGCCGCGCTCGCGGCGGCGGGTACGGCCTAGTCGAACGCGCACACACGAAAAAGGGGGGTCCATGCGCTGGCTGGTCCTGATGGCATGGGTTGCCGCACTCACTTGTGGAGCGTCCCGCGCGGAGATCTATGGCTCAGCCTATGTGGCCAAGGGACAATGCGGCCCCAATCCTCGCGCGGCACTCACCACGCCAGACGGCACATGTGCCGGCATTGCGGCGGGACCCGCACAAGGCCTGAAAATGCCCCGCCTTATCC
>DMER01000086.1:0-516 GCA_003451645.1 Alphaproteobacteria bacterium
CCCCCATCTGTGCAAGGTCTATGAGGTCCTGACCGCCCGCATCGCCAAATCCGGCCGCCAAGCCTGGGTGGAGGAGGAGTTGCAGCTTTTGCGCGCGCCGGAGACCTACACGCTCAAACCTGAGGATGCCTGGAAGCGTCTCAAAATGCGCAATGGCAACCGCAAATTCATGGGCGTCATGATCGAGGTGGCGGCCTGGCGGGAGCGCATGGCGCAAGCCCGCGATGTGCCGCGCAACCGCATCCTCAAGGATGACGCGCTCTATGAGGTCGCGACACAGCAGCCGGAAACCGCTGCCGAGATGGAAGAGTTGCGGGCCCTGCCCCGCGGCTTTGGTGCCTCGCGTGGCGGCGCCGAGCTGCTGGAGGCCGTCAAAACTGGGCTCAGCCTGCCTGCCTCCGCTCTCCCGGAGCTGGACCGCACCCCGCCGCCCACAGTTGCCGGGCCGGTCGCCGATCTCTTGCGGGTCTTGCTCAAGTTACGCTGCGAGGAATTTGGTGTCGCGCAGAAACTGGT
>DMER01000086.1:750-1025 GCA_003451645.1 Alphaproteobacteria bacterium
GCCTCGTCAGCGGACATCGATTTGATTGCGATGGACGACAATGCGGACGTGCCGGCCATGCATGGCTGGCGTCAGGAGATCTTTGGCGATCCGGCGCTTGCCCTTAAGCGCGGGCGGATCGCCATCACCATGAAAGGCCGCCGGGCGGTGATTGTGGAGACCGCGGCGGCGCCCTGACGCTCTGGGCCAGTGCCACGCCTCACCATTCATCCCGGTTGCACAGGACGAAGGAACCAGGGGGGCTACGCTCATTTGTCACCCCGGAAACTGCGTCA
>DMER01000086.1:1189-7782 GCA_003451645.1 Alphaproteobacteria bacterium
TTGTCACCCCGGAAACTGCGTCAGCAGTTGTCCGGGGCCCAAGACCACCGGCCTCGCAGAAGTGACCACTGTCTGTGTTCATAGGTCCCGGGCTCTTTGCTGGCGCAAAGCCCCGGGATGACAAATTTGGTTGTTATCCTGGTCAAAGAGGGCGGCTCCCACAACTCGCTGGAGGCTTCGCCCCCAGCCCCCCTCAATGGATGTAAAGGAGTGAGGACAAAAGAGGTCACTGCCGCGCGGCCTAAAGTCCGCTTGGCGTAATCGCGGGCCGCCGGTCCACCGGACCGCTGGCTAGCCCGCAATCACTCTCGCGAGCCGGAACCCGAAATTGAAGCTCCGGAAATCGGAGCAGGACCCGTTGCGGATGATAGAACGGGCAAAGCCGCAGCGTCTCCAATCGATCGTTCGCGGCCCTACCGCAACTCGATCCGCGGGCTTTTGCCCATCGCTTCGGCGAGGTCCTCAAGCTTGCGCTCAATCGGCTCCCCACACAGGGCCTGCAGCGCGCGCGGCATTTGCAGGCTCACCTGCATGGCGGTGACCTTCAGGGCGGTCTGCGCGATGACCGGCGCAGCCGTGCCAGCGATGTTCAGCGCCAGGCGCAGCCCCAAACCCAAATTGACCGCCTTTGCGGTGGCTTCCGGCCCCAGCAGCGCCGACAGGGCCTCGAACCGCGACGGCGTCTTATCATTGCCGATATACCGGTGGAACAAGGCGATCGCGAGCGCCGCCCGCCCGCGATGATCGATGCCGGTCAGATTGCCGTGCAAGGTGGCCTCAAAAATCTGCTCATGCCGGTGATCCGGGTGCCCGCGCCAGGCGGCATCGGCGAGGATGCAGGCCGCGCGCCGGATCCGCGACTCCTCTGGCGTCTCGCCTGCGCCCAAAGGCGCGCTCCATTGGAACAGCGCCTCCTCAAGGCCCTCCTCGCGGGTAAAGCGCACTGCCCATTCCCGCAGATTGGTCAGCAGAGGATCGAGCGCACGCACCTCCTCCGGCAGCCTTGAAAACAGTACCCCTTCCCGCACCCCATAGGACGAGACGATCACTTGCTCCAGCCGCGTCGCCTTGAGCACTCGCTCCAGCACCACCGCACCATAGGGCAGCGTCTCCGCCCGCTTTCGGGATTCCTCGAAGATCGCCTCGAGCGTGCGCTTGTTGCGGCCGGTCAGAAATTCGCAATGCGCGATCGCCGCCTCCCGCTCGATCGCATATTGGTGCAGCACATTGACCGGATGATTGGTCAGCCGCATATGGATGCGCGCGATCGAGCGCCAGACACCGCCGACGGCATAAAGCGCCTTGCCGCGGAAATGATCGAGGCCTTTGACCTCGCTCAAACTGGCATCCGTCAGGGCGCGCGCGCGGTCCAGCTTGGCACCCGACATCTCCATCAGGCGTAAGGGGCCTACGGGCAGCGAAACACCCTTTTGGATGTGGCCATGTTTGATCGGGGTCAGCTCCAGGCTGCCGCCGCCAAGGTCTCCCGACATGCCATCGGCATTCGGAATGCCTGCGACCACGCCCACTGCAGCAAGGTTGGCTTCCTGCTCCCCCGACAAGATCTGGATATTGGCATTCAGCGTGTCGCGGGCCCGCGCCACAAACTCATTGCCATTGCGGGCATCGCGCACAGCGGCAGTCGCCACCACGTCCAGCCGCTTGACGCCCCGCGCCTCGGCGATGATCCGAAAGCGCGCCAAGGCCGCCATCGCGCATTCGACCCCATCGTCATCAAGACTGCCCGTGGTCGCGAGTGCCCTGCCGATCCCGCACAAAGCCTTTTCGTTGAAGTCTGTCGCTGGCGTCCTGCTGGCCCGGTCATATATGACCAGCCGGATCGAATTAGAGCCAATATCGATGACACCAGAGCGACCGTCGGTGGCGGTCTTATCGCGCTTGGCGCTGTCCAGGGATGCAATGCTCACGGGTACACAGGCTTTCAATACGGGCAGAGCTAGCCCTTGGGCTTGGGCTTGGGTTGCGGAATGGGCGGCGGCATATCGGACAGGCGCGCTTTGCCGCGTCCGGACAGGCTCGGATTGGTCATGAAATACTCATGCGCGCTAAAGGCTTCAGGCGCATCATAGCCGGTGTAGCGTTCGGACTTGCCCTCCGGTGTCAAACGCCAGCTCTGCGCAATGTCCGCCAGATTGGCGACCATGATTTGATCCATCACTTGTTCATGCACGGTGGGGGTTTCGATCGGCACCATCACTTCGACGCGCCGGTCGAGATTGCGAGGCATCCAATCTGCACTAGAGATGTAAACTTTCGCTTGCGGATGCGGCAATCCGTGGCCCGCCCCAAAGCAGATCACGCGCGCATGCTCCAGGAACCGGCCGATGATGCTCTTGACCCGGATATTCTCCGACAGGCCCGGCACGCCCGGCCGCAAGCAGCATATCCCCCGCACGACGAGGTCGATCTGTACGCCCGCCTCGCTCGCCTCATAAAGATGATCGATGACATTGGCATCGACCAACGAGTTGAGCTTCGCCCAAATGGCAGCAGGGCGCCCAGCCTTTGCGTGCGCGATTTCCTCCGCAATGTGCTGCAGCAGGCGCGCGCGCAACGTGATGGGCGAGGCCGCGAGCCGCTCAAGGTCGTGGGGCTCGGCATAGCCGGTGATGAAGTTGAAAACCTTGGCGGCATCCCGCCCCAGCGCTGGATCATCGGTGAAGACTGACAGATCCGTGTAAATGCGCGCCGTCGTGGCATGGTAATTGCCCGTGCCGAAATGCGTATAGGTGCGCAGCATCCCGCCTTCGCGCCGCACCACCAGGCTCATCTTGGCGTGGGTCTTGAGTTCGATGAAGCCAAAGACCACCTGCACGCCCGCGCGTTCCAGATTACGCGCCCACTGAATATTGGCCGCCTCGTCAAACCGCGCTTTGAGCTCAACCAGAGCGGTGACCGACTTACCCGCTTCTGCTGCATCAATCAGCGCGCGCACCACGGGCGAATCGGAGCCTGTGCGGTAGAGCGTCTGCTTGATCGCCACCACATCCGGGTCCTGGGCTGCTTGGCGCAGGAACTGCACCACCACATCAAAGGACTCGAAGGGATGATGGACCACCAGGTCCTTCTGCCGGATGGCCGCAAAGCAATCCCCGCCATTCTCCCGGATGCGCTCTGGGTAGCGCGGATTATAGGGCTTGAATTTGAGATCTGGCCGCTCGTCGAGGATAAGCTGGCGCGTATCGGCCAGGCCCAACAAGCCTGAAATCACCACCGCCTTGCGTCCGGCCTGATCTTGCGCAAGCTGGCCCGCGATAAATTCGCGCAAGCTCTCCGGCATCGAGGCCTGGCACTTATAGCGGATGACACTGCCGCGTTTACGCCGCTTCAGCGCACTCTCAAACATGCGCACCAGGTCTTCGGCCTCTTCCTCGATCTCGATGTCGCTGTCGCGCAAGACCCGGAAGGCGCCAACCCCGGCCACGCCATAGCCTGGGAACAGATCGGTCAGGAACATCTCGATGACGTCTTCCACGGCCAGGAAGCGCACCGGCTCTTGACCCGTCCGCCCCGCGCCATTGCTGCTAAGGCGCGCGCCGCCTGCAGGCAGCCGCACAAACCGCGACAGCTGTGCGGGAATAGGGATCAGCGCCTTCATGAACTGTCCGTCCGCCTCCCGCTTGAGCTGGAGCGCCAGCGCAAATCCCAAATTGGGAATGAAGGGAAAGGGATGCGCCGGATCAATCGCAAGCGGGGTCAAGACCGGATAGATTTCCTCGCGGAAGCGCGCCGCTAGCCAGGTCCGGTCTTGCTCATCAAGGTCTGCGGGCTTTACCACCCAAATGCCTTCTGCGTGCAGCAGGCCGATAAGATGGTTCCACACCTTGGCCTGCTCCTCCATCAATTCGCTGGCCGTGCGGTCGACCGCCTCCAATTGCTGCTGTGGTGTCATCCCATCATCGCTGACAGAGGTGATCCCAGCGTTGACCATGCCGCGCAGGCCCGCCACCCGCACCATATAGAACTCGTCAAGATTGGCGCCTGAGATCGATAGAAACCGCAGCCGTTCCAAAAGCGGATGGCGCGCATTCTTGGCTTCCTCCAGCACCCGCCAATTGAATTCGAGCCAAGACAGCTCCCGGTTGATATAGCGGCCTGGGGCTGCTGGCGGTCTTGCCTGGGTGGCGCCATTGGTGGCGCGCAGGCCCGGTCCGGTGCGGCGTTTCGGCGCCTGGGGTGCATTGTCCATCGGGATCGTGCTCTCATCTGAAGGGGGCGGCATCAATTTGCGCGGACCATAGCCACAAACATCCGCAAAGTCAGCCCTCGCGAGCAGAGCTGTCATCGTACGTCGTAAGCGCCTCCAAGGTCCGGCGCGCCACCTCAAAGCTGAGGCCCGTGCCATAGCGCAAACTATGCTCATCCATCATGGCGACCACTGTGCGCGCTACCCCCAGCGACCGCTCCATCCGCGCCGCGACATACCCGATAAGGTCCGCCGGTGGGCGCAATTGCCTGTCCGCGAACAATTTGGTCAGCACCGCGGCGAGCAACTCATCCTCTGGCGGATCGATCCGCGCAGCTGGTAAGGCCGACAGGCGTGTGCTCAGATCGGGCAGCCCGCACGGCCATTGTGCCGGCGGCAGCTCACCACTCAGCAGAATCGCCCCTCCCTCTTGCACGGCCCGGTTCAGAGCATGGAAAAGCGCGCGCGCTCCCGGCTCCCTGGCTGAGGCCAAATGTGCGTCATCGATAGCCAAGCACAGTGGAGTTGGGGCGGCCAAGACTTGCTCCGGCGTCAGAGCGTTGCCTCGCACCATCGCAGCCATCGCCCGTTCCGCCCAAAGGGTCAGCAGATGCGTTTTGCCAGAGCCTGCCGGGCCATGGATCGCTGCATTGGGACTGGGCCATTTCGGCCAACTCTCCACAAGGGACAAGGCTTGCGCGTTCGATGGGGCTGCGACGAAGGCCGCGCGTGAGAGCTGCTCGTGCACCGCCCACGGCAAGCGCAATTGCTCCGGCCCCGTCATCCCATCCGGCGTCCTGGCCGCCAAGGCTTAAGGCGTGCCCGCAGGGGACGTTGCAGGGGCGGACGGTGTGCTGGGCATGCCTGCCGACTGACCGGTCTGTGCCGCCGGGTCGGTGACTGGTGCGCCATCCGCGCTAACGGGCGTCGGCGCGTTCGTATCAACCGCTGCGGAGGGTGCTTCCAACAAGCCCTCAGGCAGCTGAGATACGTCGCTGCCCTTCTTTGCCAACACAAACAGGCCGCTGGGCTGCTCGGCCAAATCGAGATTGGCTTGCGACAACGCCGCCTGCAACTGCTCCAACCGCCCCAGGTATTGCAGGCGCACCCGCGCCCCTTGGGTTAGGACTTGCAGGACATCCATCCGCTGGATCAGGCGGATATCCGCGATCTCCTTGCGGATCGCGACCCATTCCGCCAGTCCGTTAAACGAGATCGCGGCTTCCAGCGTCGTGTGGATGCCGTAATTCACCGCCGTCTGCGCCTTCCAGCTCTCCTCAAAGGCCGCCCGCACCATCGCCGCCGCACGCACCATCAATTGTGGTTCGCTCTCACCCGCATTGGCAGTGACCGTGTATTTGCTTGGCTTGCGGCCATCCGCCTTCAGCGACACCAGATTGACATGCACGCCTCCCGGCACGAGCGAATGTTGTGTGATCCAGACCTCTGTCGCGCCATACTTCTCCGCCAGGGGTGCCACCTGCTCCCACGTCGCCGCTTCGGGGATCACGCCGCCCACCATCGCGATTTCGGCCGCATCCCCCATGGGCACGACGACCGGCCGCAAGCTCCCGCGTTGCGACACAGAAAGCCAGCTCTGTGCCCACGGTGTGTCATTGCTCCAGCCAAGACCCGCACGGGTGGGCAACACCACCACTGGCTTTGCTTGGGTCTCGCTGAAGATCGCGCCCCACCGGCGCAGGGCATTGCGCATGCCAGCCGCCGAAAAAGTGAAGCTCGCATTGGCCAGATAGCGCGTGGTCGACAGTTTCTCATTATCGACCGTATAGGCCGTGACCATTTCCTCAAGCTCGGCATTTGAGACTTCCGGCACATTCGCCCAATTGGCTTGCGCGGTCAGGCGCTTGAAGACAATCGAAAAGGCCCGCATCCGCCCTTGCGCCAGGGCTTTGTCGCGCGCCTCCGATGGTGAGGCCCCGGAGGCATCGATCGGCAGCTTGTCGACGGCGTAGAGATCGCCCGCTTGCGCTTGACCAACGGCCAATGCGCCGAGGTGAACGGCGGCCACAATCAATGCAGGCAACAGGCGCCGGACTATTTGAGCCATCAGCATGTCTAAACCCCTCAGGCACCCCGCTCCGGCCTGTTGCCAAAGCCCTCTGGGCCTCATAGCGTGAATGTGTTTATCAGTTCGTGCCAAAGTAACCAACTAAGCCCTTCTCCCACAAGGTCCGGGGGACCTCGATGAACATCCAACAAAATCTCATCGCTGGCGTTGTCACCATCCTGCCCCTAGCGGCAGTGTGGTACGTGTTGAACTTTATCTTCGACCTTTTGTCGGATTTTGGGCGGCCCTGGATTTCCCTGGCCACACAGCCGCTCAAAGACATTTTTCCCGAGACGATGGACACGTTTCTGGATCAAA
>DMER01000086.1:8012-8446 GCA_003451645.1 Alphaproteobacteria bacterium
CATCTATTTCGCGGCCGCCTTTTTCACCTTGGTCTTCATTTACGTGGTGGGGCTCTTTGCCACACGGGTCGTTGGCCAGCAGATCATCGATGTGTTTGAGCGGATCATCGCGCGTGTGCCTTTTGTGCAACTGATCTACGGATCCACCAAGAAGGTGATCACCGCTTTTCAGCCCAAAGCCGAAAACGTCAAGCGCGTGGTGCTGGTCAATTTCCCGAACAACGAAATGCGCGCTCTGGGTTTTGTAATGAACACCTTACAGGACGCCCGCACCGGTCAGGAACTGGCCGCTGTCTTTGTGCCGACCACGCCCAATCCCACCAGCGGCTATCTGGAATTCATTCCGTCCGACAAATTGGTGCAGACTGAGCTGACGCTCGACCAGGCGATGGCAATGGTCATCTCTGGCGGCGCCATCGGCCCGACGCGCATCA
>DMER01000086.1:8653-14465 GCA_003451645.1 Alphaproteobacteria bacterium
ACGCGCATCACCTACGCCAATCCTCCGACGCCTAAGGGGGGTTAGGCGGGAAGCCACGTTCCAGTCCCCGGCTGGCGCCTCCGGTTAACCCCTCAATGCCCGGTCTGATCGCGGTCGGGGTTCTCGGCCTCCCACGCATCCATTTCTCGCCCGATCGCGCCCGCAGGCTCCGAGCCGCGCGCCAAAAGGTCGTAAAAGACCGGAATCACGAACAACGTAAGCAAGGTGGAGAACACCACGCCTGCAAACACCACCACGCCCAAGGTCTCGCGGCTCGCGGAGCCAGGCCCACCCTCGAGGATCAGTGGCAACGCGCCCATCGCGGTCGCGATCGAGGTCATGAGAATCGGCCGCAAGCGGATGGCACACGCCTCGATCAGCGCCTCGCGGAACGGCCTGCCCGCGTCGCGCAATTGGTTGGCGAACTCGACAATCAAAATACCGTTCTTGGCGGCAAGCCCGATCAGCATCACGATCCCAATCTGGCTATAGATATTGAGCGTCGATCCGTAGACGAACAAACCGAATAAGGCGCCCGCCACCGCCAAAGGCACGGTCATCAAGATGATAAAGGGGTGCACGAAACTCTCAAATTGCGCCGCCAGCACCAGATAGACCACCAGAAGCGCCAGCGCGAAGGTGACATAAAGCGCCGAGGTCGATTGCCGGAATTCGCGCGACTGGCCTGCATAATCGGTCCGCGCCGAAGGCGGCAGAACCTCTGCCGCCGCCGCATCCATAAACGCCAAACCTTCGCCCAGCGTATAGCCGGGCGCGATCCCCGCCTGGATCGTCACCGCCCGCTCGCGGTTGAAACGCTGCAAGGAGTTAGGCCCGGCATTTTCCTCAATGCTCACCATATTGCTCAGCGGCACCAATTGCCCATTCAGGGTACGGACAAAGGTATTGCTCAGGTCATCCGGTGTCTGGCGCTCTTGACGTTCGGCCTGCAGGATCACGTCGTAATCCTCACCCCCCTCCACGTAAGAGGTCACGCGCCGCGCTCCAAGTAATGTCTCCAGGGTCCGGCCCAGCACCGAAAGCGACACGCCCATTGCCGCCGCGCGGTCACGGTCGACCCGCACCAGCAATTGCGGCTTGGTCTCGCGCAAATCGCTGTCCGGCCCGGTCAGATTGGGGTTCTCCGCCATCTTGGCCAGCATCAGATCCCGCCAATTGGCCAGCTCCTCATAAGAGCGGCCCGTGATCACGAATTGTACCGGCCGCCCACCGCCGCGCTGCCCCAGGCCTTGGCGGGTCACGACATTGATCCGCATGCCCGGGATCGCTTGCAGCCTCGGCGTTACTTCCGCGATCATCGCACGCATCGGCCGGCTGCGCTCCGCCCAATCGGCCAGGAACACCACCGCAAAGCCATTGTTGAACTCTTCTGTCCGCCCAAAGCCCGCGGGCACGCGTGTCACAAGCCTGCGGATCTCGCCTGACTTGACATAGTCCATCAGGATCGCTTCGACCTTCAGCACCTCTTTCAAGGTGGCGTCAAAGCTTTGCCCCTCGGGGCCCTGGATGTTGACATTGAAGCCGCCCGTGTCCTCTTCCGGCGCCAGTTCGGAGGGGATCACCTGAAAGATCGCGACCGTCATCACGATGGCGCCGCCGAACAGGATCAAGGCCGCCAAGGGCGCCGCCAAGGTCAGCTCCAGCGCCCCGCGATATGACTGTGATAAGGCGTCGGTCAGCGTATGCACTGCGCGCGAGATCGGCCCATCGCCATCGGTGGGTCTCAGCAGCAGCGCGCACATCATGGGCGTCAAGGTCAGGGCCACAAAGGCGGAGATGGCGACGGACGCCGCAAGCGTGACCGCCAATTCCGCAAACAGCCGCCCAATATTGCCTTCGAGAAACGCGATGGGCAGGAACACGGAAATCAAGACCGTCGTGGTTGCAAGCACCGCAAAGGCCACCTGCCGGGCTCCACGCGCAGCGGCCACAAAGCGCGGCTCGCCCATCTGAATGCGCCGCTGGATATTCTCCAGCACCACGATCGCGTCGTCGACCACAAGGCCGATGGCAAGCACAATCGCCAGCAGGGTCAACAGGTTGAGCGAGAACCCGAACAGATCGAGCGCGGCGAAGCTCGCGACCAAACACACAGGCACCGTTGCCGCCGGAATGATCGCGGCACGGATGGTGCCCAAGAACAGAAAGATCACCCCGATCACCAGCGCGATGGCGACCGCGATCGTGAAGCGCACTTCCTTGACGGCTGCCTCCACAAAGATCGAAGTGTCGCTGGAGATGTCGAACTTCATGCCTGCGGGCAATGTGGGGCCCAGCCGCGCGACTTCCGCTTTTGCCGCGCGCGCCACATCCAGAAGGTTGGCCTTGGACTGCCGCACCACGCCGACGCCGATCTGCGCCACGCCATTGCCGCGGAACTGATTGCGCACCTCAGACGATTCGCGCGAGACACGGGCGACCTCGCCCAGGCGGATCATTTGCCCTGCCGCCGTGGTGCGGATCACCAGGCGTTCAAAATCCTCTGGTTTCTCATAGGCGCGAGGCAGGCGGATCGAGAAATCCCGCGTCCGGCTCTCAAGCCGCCCGGCCGGAACCTCGACATTCTCCCGGCGCAAGGCCTCCTCGATATCGCCAATGGTCAGGCCCCGCGCGGCCAGGGCATCGGGATTGATCCAGACCCGCATCGCATAGCGCTGCGCGCCGCCGATCTGCACGCGCGCGACCCCCGGCACCGCCGACAACTGGTCGACAATAAAGCGCTCCGCATAATCGGTCAGCTCGAGCGCGCCCATGCGGTCGGACGACAGATTGAAAAACATGATGGGCTGCGCATCCGCATCCGCCTTGGAGATTTGCGGCGGGTCGGCGGCGTCCGGCAATTGGTCGATCACGCGCGAGACGGCGTTGCGCACATCGTTGGCCGCCGCTTCGATGTCGCGGGAGAGCGCGAATTCAATCGAGACATCGGAGCGCCCGTCCCGGCTGCGGCTGGTGATGGTCTCGATCCCCTCAAGCCCCGCAAGCTGGTTCTCGATGATCGTTGTGATGTTGGTCTCAACAACCGCCGCCGCAGCGCCCGGATAGATCGTCTCCACACTGACGACGGGCGGGTCGATGTCCGGCAATTCCCGCAACGGCAGCCGCAAGAACGCCATCACGCCCAGAACGATGAGCAAAAGGCTCATCACGCTGGCGAGCACCGGGCGCCGGACTGAGATGTCGCTTAGGAACATGGCTGTGGTCGCACTCCCCCGGTTGCACCCACATCAGGCTCCAGCGCCGCGCGCGCCGCGTTCCCCGCGTGGCGGGGTTAGCGTGATCGGCGCATCGGGCCGCAATTTGACCACGCCTTGCGTGACCACTTGGTCGCCTTGCACCAGGCCGTCCAAAATCTCGACAGACCCTGCCACCCGTCTGCCCGTCCGCACCGGCCGGCGCTCCGCAATCATACCTTTCTCACCTTGGCGGACCACAAAGACGAAACGTTTGTCCGCGAGCGGAACAATGGCCTCTTCCGGCACGGACAGCCCGTTGCGCGGATCGGCCCTCAGGCTTGCGGACAGCAGCATGCCCGGTTTGATCAGGCCCTCATCATTGGGCACCTCAACCCGCACCAGGATCGTGCGCGCCACCGGATCGACCCGGCTGTCGATGCCTGTCACATTCCCTGGGAACAGGCGCGCGCCAAAGGCTGCTGACTTGACCTCCACCAGCATGCCCGTTTTGAGCAATGCCACCGCTGTTTCCGGCACCATCAGATCGAGCTTGATCAAGGACACATCGTCCAATGTGGTGATCACGTCCCCTGGCCGCACCAAAGTACCGGGGGAGACCTGCCGCAACCCCAAGACGCCCGCAAAGGGCGCCCGGATTAGCCGGTCCGAGACTTGGCTTTCCTGCGCGCGCACCCGCGCTTGTGCCGTATCGCGCGCGGCCCTGCGTTCATCGAGAACCGACCCTGACAGATTGCCTGACGCCGCCAGGGCTTCCGCCCGCGTCATTTGCTGCTCGGCCTCGACCAGATTGGCGCGCGCTTCCGCCAATTGCGCGCCTTGCTGGCTGGACGTCATCTCGGCAATCACAAAGCCCTTGGGCACTGACTGCCCATCCGCGAAATTGACCTGAGAGACGGTATCGGCGGTCTTGGCGGTGACCGTGATGGACTCGCGCGCCTTGGCGCTGCCGACGGCATCGATGCGCACCGCAAACTCCGCCATCTGAGGGTTTACGGCGACCACATAAGTTGGCCGCCCACCCCCGCCGCCGCCGCCTTGCCGCCCGTTTCCAGCCGCTGGTGCCTCCTGCAGGCGCACATAGGTATAGGCTCCGGCGGCAATCACCAGCCCCAGAACCACCATCAAAAACAATAACCGGCCCACGCCCGCCCCACTTATATCTTCCCCAGAGACCTACCCTCTGGCGCCTATGAAATCGACAGGAATTCTTGGTTTCCAAGCATTTCCGGCTTTGACCATGGCGCCTGTGCCACCCGAGGCCAGAAGGCCCGCATTGCAGCCCGGCCCATTTTGCGCTAGCCCTTGAGCCTCATACGACAGATCCGCCGGAATAGCTCAGTGGTAGAGCAACCGCCTTGTAAGCGGTAGGTCGTCAGTTCAATCCTGACTTCCGGCACCACACCGCATCCCTTCCCCCTTGTGCGCCGAGCTTTAACGCTCTTTGATGCGCCGGACCGCAACGCATCAGAGACCGAAGGATCTTCCATGGCCGAAGCCCACGCGACCCCTCATGTTCATGGCGATGTCGATACGGGTGCCTTTGACTGGGCGGACCCGCTTTTGCTCGCCCAAAGCCTGACCGAGGAAGAACGCCTGGTCCAACAATCGGCCGCTGCCTTTGCCGCCGAGCGTCTCATGCCGCGGGTGCTAGAGGCCAACCGCCGCGAAATCTTCCACCCCGAGATCATGCGCGAAATGGGTGAGGCTGGGTTGCTTGGGCCCACAATTCCCGCCACCTATGGTGGCGCCGGGTTGGGCTATGTGTCCTATGGTCTCGCGGCGCGCGAGATCGAGAAGGTCGATAGCGGCTATCGCTCCGCCATGAGCGTGCAGTCGAGCCTGGTGATGCATCCCATCTACAAATTCGGCACAGAGGAGCTGCGCCGCCGCTTCCTGCCCAAATTGGTGACGGGCGAGATGGTGGGCTGCTTCGGCCTGACGGAACCCGATCATGGCTCGGACCCAGGTTCCATGGTCACCAGGGCTGAGACGATTAGCGGCGGCTTCCGCCTCAATGGCGCCAAGACCTGGATCACCAACGCCCCCATCGCAGACATCGCGGTTGTTTGGGCCAAGACAGATGACGGCCGCATCCGTGGCTTTGTTGTTGAGCGCGGCATGAAAGGCTTCTCGACGCCCAAGATCGAAGGAAAATTCTCCCTGCGCGCCTCGATCACCGGTCAGATCGTGCTGGAAGATGTGATTGTGCCCGCCGCCAATCAATTGCCCGGCGTCTCAGGTCTGGGAGGTCCGTTCTCCTGTCTGAACCGGGCGCGCTATGGCATCGCCTGGGGCGCGATGGGTGCCGCCGAGTTTTGCTGGCAGGCCGCCCGCCAATATGTGCTGGAGCGCAAGCAATTCGGCCGACCGCTCGCCGCCAATCAGCTCATCCAAAAGAAACTCGCGGACATGCAGACCGAGATCGCCTTGGGCCTCAACGCGGTCCTGCAATTGGGCCGCCTGATGGATGCAGGCACCGCCGCGCCGCCGATGATCTCGATGCTCAAGCGCAACAATTGCGGCAAGGCCCTGGCCGTGGCGCGCGAGGCGCGCGACATGCATGGCGGCAACGGGATCGTGGACGAGTACCACGT
>DMER01000024.1:0-382 GCA_003451645.1 Alphaproteobacteria bacterium
CTTTGCGGCGGGCAACATCAGGCTGTTCTCGGTGTCTGTCTGGGCTGGCGGAGACATGGGCGAGGAAACCCGCACCCTGTTTCACTGGCTGTCGGCCATGATCGCCATCCCTGCTGTCGCCTATGCAGGCCGCCCCTTCTTCCGGTCCGCGTTCGGCGCGTTGCGGCGTGGGCGGACGAATATGGATGTGCCGATCTGCCTGGGCGTCATCCTGGCGGTGGGCATGAGCCTGATAGAGACCGTGCAAGGGGCGGAGCACGCCTTCTTTGATGCAGCGGTGACCTTGCTGTTCTTTCTGCTCATTGGGCGGTATCTCGATCACCTCTTGCGCGCGCAAGCGCGCAGTGCCGCCAATGATCTCTTGAAAATGCAATCGGCCACG
>DMER01000024.1:594-2097 GCA_003451645.1 Alphaproteobacteria bacterium
TCTTGAAAATGCAATCGGCCACGGCCTCGCGGATCGCAGAGGACGGTCATGTCTCAACCATCCGTGCACAGGATATTCGCACAGGCGACCGCTTGCTGCTGGCGGCGGGCGAGCGCGTGATCGCCGACGGCGTCTTGGCCTCACAGGCGGCCGAACTGGATCTCTCGCTGTTGACAGGGGAATCGGCGCCGCAGACTTTGGCCAAAGGCGCCAATATCCGCGCGGGCGCGCTCAATCTGGGGCGGCCCATCATCATCGAGGCCGCGGCGCGCGTGCAGGACTCCACCCTTGCCGGACTGGCGCGCTTGCTGGAGACGGCCGAGCAAAGCCGCAGCGCCTATGTACGGATCGCTGACCGGGCGGCGCGGGCCTATGTGCCAGTGGTGCATGGCCTGGCGCTGCTGGCAATGGTGTGGGGTGTTTGGATCGGGTTCAGCACCCATGATGCTGTGATGCGCGCGGTGGCTCTGCTGATCATTACCTGCCCATGCGCCTTGGGGCTCGCGGTGCCGGCCGTGCAGATCGTGGCGGCTGGACGTCTGTTCCGGCAAGGGTTGCTCATCAAGAGCGGGGATGCGCTAGAACGCCTAGCCCGGATCGACACGGTGATCTTTGACAAGACCGGCACGCTAACGCTTGGGGTCCCGCAATGGCAGGACGACCCATCTGTGCCGCGGGACGTGCTGGCCATGGCGGCGGAGCTGGCACGCGCGAGCCAGCATCCGGTGGCCCGCGCTTTGGGGAGGGCTGCCGGAGATGGACCGGTTTGCAGCGATGTCGTTGAAGTCCCGGGGATGGGGCTCGAAGGAACGGTGCAAGGGAAGCGCGTGCGCATTGGCCGCGCGGCCTTTGCGGGGGCACAAGATCAGCAGGCGGACGACAATGCCATGCATCTGTGGGTCTCCATTGGCGGGAGTCCGCCCCACCGCTTGACCTTTGCCGACCATCTGCGGCCCGATGCCCATGCGGCCTTGCGCACGCTGAAAGATCTGGGCGTTCAGATCGAGGTTCTTTCCGGAGACCGCGCGGCGGTGGTGGAGAGCATCGCACTGGACGCAGGCGCCGAAAGCTGGGCGGGCGAGGCCTTGCCCGAGGACAAGATTGCCCGCGTGCGCGCCCTGAAGCAGGAGGGCCGGGTGGTCCTGATGGTGGGCGATGGGATCAATGATGCGGCAGCCCTCGCCGAGGCAGATGTCTCGATTTCTATGGGTGCGGGCGCGGATGTGGCGCTGGCGGCCTCCGACATGGTGCTGCAAGGCGGGCGCTTGCAGACCATTGCGGACGCATTGGCCCTCGCGCGTGCCGCGCAAACCCGTGTGCGGGAGAACCTCGGCTTTTCGATTTTATACAACATTTGCGCGGTACCGCTGGCTTTTGCAGGCTTGGTCACGCCCCTCATCGCTGCTATTGCGATGTCAGGGTCGTCATTGGTGGTGACGCTGAATGCACTAAGGCTGGCGCGTGTCCAGGAAAAGTGGACACCGGTTTTCCGTCAGGACACGC
>DMER01000024.1:2298-3291 GCA_003451645.1 Alphaproteobacteria bacterium
CCGTCAGGACACGCGCAAAAACAGAAGGTTGGAGCGGGATAGCGTTTCAAAGGAAAGTCATCCCGCTCCAACCGGGCAGCGTTGACATGGACATCCTGCTGCTCCTGATCCCCTGTGCGATGATGCTGGGCGTGGTGGCGCTTGGCGCGTTCTTCTGGAGCCTCAATGCCAAACAATATGAGGATTTGGACGGCGCGGCTGAGCGGATCCTGATCGATGATGATCAGCCGACGGATGGCTTGCAGTCGGAATCGACCACCAGACCGCGATAGGCATGCCACGTCGCATGGCCCAGTAACGGGAAGACGACGATCAGCCCTAGAAAGAACGTCGCCAGGCCAAAAAAGCTCATCACCGCAATGAGCCATGCCCACAGCAGCATGGGGCCGGGTGCGCGGAACAACGTCCCGACACTGGCGACCAAGGCTGTGATCGCGTCAGTTGGGTGGCGCATCAGAATCGGGATCGAGAGTGCGGAGACCGCAAAGGTCAAAAGCCCCAGGGCCGCACCAATCACGCTGCCCACCGCCAGAAGGCCCAGGCCTTGCGCAGTGCCAA
Source organism: Alphaproteobacteria bacterium (assembly GCA_003451645.1). Taxonomy (GTDB): domain Bacteria; phylum Pseudomonadota; class Alphaproteobacteria; order Micropepsales; family Micropepsaceae; genus DMER01. Next base: position 2,857 of record DMER01000024.1, read on the forward strand.
TCGCAAAGGCCGCGAATTTGTCGAGCGGCATGTAAACGCCATAGGTGAATAGGGCATAGATCAAGGTGGCCGCGCGCATCCAAACCAGCGCGATGAACAGCAACAGGAAGCAAATCAGGCCCAGCTGAATATAGGATGGCGCGCGCACCAGAACGATGCCCCGCCAATCCAGCGGCTCACCGGCCTCATGCCGCCTGCTGATTTCATAAAGGCCAAAGGCCATGATTGGGCCGACCAGCACGAAACAAGCGGCCAACGCCGGAACCCACGCCAGCAAATCAAAAAGCCACAAGCCGCCGGTCAGAATGGCGCCTGTGCCCGCGAACACCAGTCCATAGGCCAAACTGTAAAGAGGCGCGCGCCACAGATCCTTCCACCCTGCGGCGAGCCACGCCCAAGGATCGTCCATGGTAGGGCGGCGCAAGGCGAGACCGG
>DMER01000024.1:3492-4306 GCA_003451645.1 Alphaproteobacteria bacterium
CCGGGTCCTGGTTGAAAGATCTGGGTCTGTGACGTCACGGCGCGCTCCCTTGCTATTTGCTTATGCGTGAGCCTGCCGCAAATTGCGCCAGGGCCTTTGATCGAAATCAAGCCATGGCCTTGTCGCGACCGCACTTTGATCGTAATGACGGCGGATGAACCCCGTTTCGAACCTCGCTGGACCCGCCTCGGGCTTGAGTGCCTGGCTGCAGCCCTTTGTGCAGGCGGGCTTGATGCCTTACGTGGCTGCGTCTGAGCGCAACGCGGCGGCGCTGGCGATCGAGAGGCTTGGGCACGTGCCGTGCGTTATCAAAGTGATGGAGCGGGCAGAAGACCGGGCCTTTCATTTGGCCTATCTGGCGGCCAATGCGATTGGGTTTGGCAACCCGGCGCTCAAAATGCCGAACTGGGTCTATATCGACTGTGTCTTGATGCAGACGGCCGTCATCGGGTTTTGCATTCCCCGCGATAGCGCGCCCGCCGCCTTGATTGAGGCTTTTGCCGCCGATCCAAGCGTGCCGCTGGAGGCCCTGGATGCGTTGCCAGTTTCCGGTCAGATCGCAGGCCTGGCGCTTGATGGCGACACGCTGATTGGCTTCTCCTTATTCAGTCTGCGGAAGTTCATGCCCGCCTTGCAGAACCTGGCGCTTGGGCCTGCAACCAAAGCGATGGCATTAAGCCTATACAGGGCCGAGGAGCGCCAGCGTTTCCAAGGCATTGCACAATATGACAATCCGGCGCTTAAGGTGCACGCCCGCTTTGGACGCCAGATCGAGATCGATCAGCCGGTGATGCCACTGCATCCCTTAGGGCAC
>DMER01000024.1:4522-12288 GCA_003451645.1 Alphaproteobacteria bacterium
GCATCCCTTAGGGCACATGACGATGGTATACGGGATGAAGGCCGATCTCGACTTCGCGCGCATCTTTTCGGGCCTGCAGGGCGCCGAGCCTTACGACATCCTTCTGCGTGCGGATGATGCGGCGGCCAAGGAGGGGCTCGTCGCGGGCCGCGCCAATGGACAGCGCTATATCATCTGCCCGCCCTATCAAATCGAGCGCGATGGGGCGCTGTATTTGCCTTTGCGAGTGGAGAAAGAGTGATGGACAAGATCGTTATTGCCTTTTCAGGCGGGCTCGACACCTCGTTCCTTGTGCCGTTCATGCGCGAGAAGTATGGGGTGAAGGATATCACGACCGTCACGGTCGACACCGGCGGCTTCTCAGGCGAAGAATGCGCGCGCATCGCCGCGCGCTCTAAGGAATTGGGCGCCGACCGCCATGTGCTGATCGATGGCAGCGAGCAGCTTTACGCGGATGTCTTGAAATATCTGATCTTTGGCAATGTCAGCCGCGACGGCTATCCGCTGTGTGTGAGCGCCGAGCGTCTGGTGCAAGCGCGCGAGGTGGTCAAGGTGGCGGACCAATTGGGCGTCACCCATATCGTGCATGGCAGTACAGGTGCTGGCAATGATCAGTACCGCTTCGACACGGTGATCCTGGTCGAGGGGCAGCATCCGCGCGCGTGCGAGAACCGGCGCATAGAACCTGTGGCGCCGATTCGCGAGCATGGGATTTCGCGTGATGCCTCGCGCGCCTTTCTGACCGAACGTGGCTTTGCCGTGTCAGCAAGCACGACCTATTCGTACAATGTGGGCCTCTGGGGCGTGTCAGTGGGGGGCAAGGAAACTCTGACCTCGCACGGCCTGCTGCCCGATACGGCGTGGTATTCAAAGGTCGCAGCCGATGCCACGCGGACGCAAATCACACTTGAGTTTGTCCGTGGCGAGCCTGTCAGCCTCAAGCAGGGCGCGCATACGGTGACCGGCCCTGTTGCGGTGATCAAGGCATTGGCCGATCTCGGCAATCGTTTAGGCATTGGCCGCCATTACCATGTCGGCACCTCGGTTCCGGGCAAGAAGGGGCGGGTGGCGTACGAATCTCCGGCGGCGGATATTCTTTATGAGGCGCATCGCACACTTGAGAAAATCACACTGTCGCAAGGGCAAATCTTTACCAAGAAGACCTTGGCGGAGGAGTTTGGGCGGCTCGTTCATGAGGCGCGCTTCCTTGATCCGTTGATGAACGACATCAAGGCCTTTCTGTCCTCCAGCCAAACCCGCGTCACCGGGACGGTCGAGGTGGAACTGGATGTCGAGCGCATCCGCTCGGCGGCGGCGCGCTCGCCCTATGATCTTTTGGGCGTTGCCGGATCGCAATATGGGGAGGTTGCAAGCGCCTATTCCGGGCGCGATGCGGCCGGGGCCGCCCGCCTGCATGCCTATGAGCAGCAGATCTATCATGCGTACAAGGATTAAGTGAGCGGCGGTCCGGACCCATGCGCGCGCCCCTGCCGATCGACGAGGCCTTGCCGCGCCTGCGCGAACAGCTGAGCCGGCATAAGAATTGCGTTCTGGAGGCTCCGCCGGGCGCCGGGAAAACGACGCGCGTGCCGCTGGCATTGCTCAATGAGCCGTGGGCGAAGGGTAAGACGATCGTCATGCTTGAGCCGCGCCGGGTTGCGGCGCGCGCCGCTGCGGCGCGGATGGCGCAAGAATTGGGCGAGGATGTTGGACATACTGTTGGATATCGCATCCGGCAAGACTCCCGGGTGAGCGCCGCCACGCGTATTGAAGTGCTGACCGAAGGGCTGCTCACCCGCCGCCTGCAGAACGATCCGGAGTTGGCCGGTGTGGCGCTGCTGATCTTTGACGAATTTCATGAGCGAAGCCTCGCGGCCGATCTGGGTCTGGCACTCGCTCTGGAGAGCCAAGGCGCGCTAAACGACAGCCTCAAGATTCTGGTGATGTCAGCAACCTTGGACGGGGAGCGCGTCTCGCGCTTGCTAGGTCAGGCGCCGGTCGTGCGCAGCGAGGGGCGTGCCTATCCCGTGGACACACGTTATCTGGCGCCGGTCGCCAATGCGCGGCTTGATCACGAGATGGCGGCGGCCATCAGGCGCGCGCTACGCGAGGATGAGGGCGGGGTCCTCGCCTTTCTGCCGGGTGAGGGCGAAATCCGCTCGGTGATGCGCGCGCTCGATGATCTGCAGGCGGATCAGAGGGTTACCTTGCATCCGCTTTACGGGGCGCTGAGTGCGGGAGAGCAAGATGCCGCAATCCGCCCGGCGAAGGCTGGCGTGCGCAAGATCGTGCTGGCCACTGCAATTGCCGAGACCAGTCTGACGATTGAGGACGTCCGTGTCGTGATCGATAGCGGCGAGCAGCGCCTGGCGCGCTATGATCCGGGCCTGGGGCTTACCCGCCTTGTCACGCAGCGCGTGTCATTGGCGTCCGCTGATCAGCGCCGTGGGCGCGCAGGCCGTGTGGCGCCAGGGGTTTGCTATCGTCTGTGGGCGGAGCCTGAGACCCGCGCGCTGGCGCCGCAAACGCCACCGGAAATGCTTATTAGCGATTTGGCCCCCTTGGCGCTCGATCTGGCGCAGTGGGGTGTGAGCGATCCCGCGACGCTTGGCTTCATGGACCCGCCGCCAGCGGCGGCCTTTGCGGAGGCGCAAGGCCTGTTGCGCGATCTAGGTGCCATCGATCCGCAGAAGCGCATCACAGCGCATGGCAAAGCGATGGCGCGCTTTGGCGCCCATCCCCGGCTCAGCCATATGATGTTGCGCGGCATGGAATTGGGCGAGGGAGCAACGGCGGCAGCGCTGGCAGCAATCTTGACCGAGCGCGACATCATGCGCGGCACGGGCAGTTTGCGGGATGCAGATGCGCGCACCCGGCTCGACATCTTCAATGGCACCGAGAATGATCCGCGCGCGGATCGTGGTGCTCTGGCGCGTGCGCGGGACCAGGCGCGCACATGGCGGCGGATGTTGCGGGTAGAGGAAAAGAGCGCTGACGCGGCAAGAGCGGGCCTCGTCACCGCACTGGGCTTTCCGGAGCGGGTCGCCAAAGCCCGCGGGCATGGCAGCTTCCGCCTGGTCAATGGGCGCGGCGCGAAACTGGATGAGACTGATGCTCTGGCGCGCGAGGCCTTCCTCGCCATCGCGGCGTTGGATGCCGGAAAGGCAGATGGGAAAATCCACCTCGCGGCGCCTCTGTCCCTGAGCGATATTGAGGAACTGTTTGGGGGCCAGATCGTCATCGCCGACATGATTGCGTGGGACACCCGCGAGAAAGCAGTTGTGGCGCGCAGCGAACGCAAATTGGGGAGCCTGGTTTTGTCGCAGCGCGTGCTCGCCAAGCCCGACCCAGAACAGTTGGCCGTGGCGGCGTTGCAGGGCGTCGCGGAATTGGGCCTGAACTGCCTCCATTGGTCTGACGAGGCGGTGGCCTTGCGGGCGCGCGCCGCCTTTGTGCGCAGGCTGGATCCAGAAGGCGCCTGGCCTGATTTTGGCGACGGGGCGCTTCTTGAGACCCTCAAAGATTGGCTATTGCCATTTCTGGGCAATGTGTCGCGCGCCAGCGACTTCGCCCGCGCCGATGTCCATCAGGCCTTGAAGGCGCAACTCACTTGGGAGCAAAGCAAGCGGCTCGATCAATTGGCGCCCGTTGCACTCGATGTGCCCAGCGGCTCGACGATCCGCATCGATTACGCGGGCGAGGTGCCGGTATTGGCGGTCCGTCTTCAGGAGATGTTCGGACTGACGGAGACGCCAACCGTGGGCGGCGGCCGCGTGCCAGTTCTTCTGCATTTGCTGTCGCCCGCACGCCGTCCGGTGCAGGTCACGCGCGATCTGAAGAGTTTTTGGGCCAATGGTTATCCATTGGTGAAGAAGGACTTGAAAGGGCGCTATCCGAAACATCATTGGCCAGACGATCCGTGGACGGCGCAGGCAACCGCAAGGGCAAAACCGCGAGGGACCTAAGCCTAACGGCGGCGGTTTAGAAGCTCTTTACCTTCTTGGAATTTTTGCCGTGACCGCCGGTCGAGGCGCACTTGGCCTTAAGCGCTGATCGCTAACGTCGCCCGCAGTGACGGCGGGGATTGCTATTCCATGGGTGCGACTGGCGCGAACTCAAGCGGAGCGGCAGCGCTGTGCAGGGTGCATCTGCATAGGGCGTGGGATCGCGCGCCAGCACCCTTGTTGCGGCCAGGGCTTGCGCCAACGCCCTTTCAGACAGCGTCATTCCTTAGCGCATGGCACGGTGCGCTTGGGGGTAAAGCGGGGCACACGCCGCTCATCCTCGAGGTGCAGGACCTCAAGACGGCCAGGCCGGTCATGCTGTGGCCGCTCGTGGCCGTGGCAGTGCGCGGCTTGCGGGAGATTCGTTTTGCGGATGCCTGTGTCAGCGACAATAATGCACCCTTGTGTGAGCCTGGATGGCTTCACGCCACAGACGGGCAATTTCCGGGAACATGGGCACACATTACGCGAGCCTTGCCCCCTGCCGATTTGATCCGCCTGGAAAAGATGCCCGGCATGCTGGGCCCGTCGGCCAATCCCATTCTGACGCTGCGCGGCGCGGAAAGATCACGCCTGCATTCCAATGAGATTGGCTTGGGCGATGATTTCGACGCCTATTTCGGTACGCTACCTTCCAAGTTCCTTAAGAACCAGCGCAGGCTTTGGCGCGTTTTTGAACGAGCCGGGGGAACGCACTTTCGCCTGGCGCGGGACGTGGACGATGCTTTGGAGATGTTGAGTGCACTCTCAACTCTTCAGGCGCAACGGATGTCAGAGCGCGGGTGCGACTATGTGCTGGACGAACCTGAATATGTGGCGTTTTACCAGGAGCTCTTGAGGCTAGGGGTCCCGTCTGGAGAGGCGGTTATTGGCGCGCTCTATACCGGGGAAGAACCGGTCGCGGTGATGCTCGGCGTCAATGGACCCGAGAAGGTCACGTTCCTGCGGATTGCCAACCGCATGGGCGAGTGGGCGCCGTGCAGTCTCGGGCGGCTGGTCATGGAGAAGATGTTCCGGGCGGTCCACGCGCAAGGTGTCCGCCGCATCGACATGTCGATTGGCGATTGCCGCTACAAGGATGAGTTCGGCTTGAAACGTGAGCCTCTGTATGAATTGCTCTGGCCATTGACGTGGCGGGGGCGCGCTTATTGCGCCGCCCGCAAAGCTGCGCAAGCGTGGCGCCAATCCAAGACCCGCAAGGCAATCAGCTGGTGGCGGAAAGCCCAAACCGCCGACGAAAACGCGCATACGGGCCATGATGCTCCGGGGCCTTGAGTATCTTATGTCAGCGGCAGCCGTCGATGAACTCCAGACCGCCTTCAGCACTTAAGGTATGGAGCCCGGAGCCTGGCCACAGGGTACTCGGCCGCAGCACCGCTTGCACGCTTTGCGAAAAGCCTGCGTCGTTGAGCTGATCAATGCGGGCGAGGCTAAGACCCGAGCCATAACCTGTCGTGCAGTCCTGAGCGGGGCGCCAGAGTGCACCATTGCGATTGAACAGCGCGCCAGCAGGCCGAGCTGCTTGTGCATCAATCAGAACGGGCCGGGTGGACAGGGGGGTCCAAGGACCTAGCAGATTTTCCGCTTGCCAAATTTGCAACGAATCCCAGCTGGAATAGCCATAGCCCTCAACTGCGCCAAACATCCAATAGGTGCCATTGTGGAGAGCAATTGTTGCGTCAGAGATGTGCGCACCATCGATCAGTGTCGCGGCGATCTCCCAGTCCCAGGGAAACCGGGTGGCGCGGTAGAGATCCAGCCGCCTGGATGCGTGAGCCTCTGGCAGCATCCAAATCTGCCCTTGATCGCGAAAGACAAAGGGATAGGACAAATGATGGGGCTCTTCGAGCAGAGCCTTCGGCGTACCCTGCGGACCCGAAGGACCAAACTCAAGCAGGCTGATGATCCCTTTTTGCGTGGCAAAGGGGAATTCTTCAAGGAAGACCCAGGTGCGTCCATCCTGTGACATCACAAAGGGGTCGGCGTAATAGCGCTGACCGTCATCTGGCAGACGGGACCAGGTTGCCTTTGGCATTGCCAGCGTGTCTTTGATCAGGTCGCTCGCGGCATGCCGCCAGCCCACATGCCAGTGCGCAGCGCGCACCGCGATCCGTCCGATGGCTGTGGTGGCGCGCGCCTGCAGCGCCGTCAGTGTGTCGGAGACGGACCAAGCCCGCGCCTCTCGGGGGATAGGAAGCCGTCCCGTGACACGCCGGCCTTCGGCCACGTCCTGCACGGCGTCGACCAAAAAGCTGGTGAGCCTTTCGCAAATCTCGTCCCAGCCAATGCTGAGCATGGTTGGATTGCGCACCGCGATGCGCGCAAGCCGAGGCGCTTCGGGAGCTGCTGAATCTTGAAATCCGGCGATGCTGCCCGCGCCATTCAGGAGGTCGAGGTAACAAGCCTCCTCAAAGGTACCGCCCCCATAAAGCACCTTGAGCCAACGGCCGGACGACGGCGGCGCGTCGCGGTTGCTGGTCAAGTCGACCGTTAGATCACACGGTCCTTGGCTTGGGCCATGGGTTGGTGTGGGCTGCCACTCCGCACCAGGCTGGCTCGCCGATTGGGGCCGCAATAAGCGCTCCAACATGGTCAAGAGGCGGATCACAAAAGGGACCTCTTGCCGCGGATAGGCAAGTTCCAAGCGGAGCCTGTGACCTTTTGCGCTCAAGATCTCAAGGGCGTGGGCATGCCATCGGCGCGCGCGCGCCGGGTCTATTCGAACCAGAATATTGAGTGCATCCGGCGGCATTGGGAATGGAGACTCGTCGCCTGTGACGTGAACACTTAACCTTGAGAGAGTTATGGTAAGTTCAAAGGTACCAATGATCTTTTAGCGCGCAACCAAATGCCATGCTTCAAACGGCGGTCAAACCAAGGATCCTCTTCTATACGCACGCCCTTTTGGGTGGTGGTGCAGAGCGCGTGTGGGCCCAGACCGCGGCTGGGCTTTTCGAACGTGGCTATCCAGTGCAGTTTGCGGTTGATGCAGAAGCGTCGGCCAATGTGCATCTTATCCCCCCAGAAATGCCATTTCATGTTCTCGGATCGCCGCATGCGCATGCGATCCGGCGCCTGGCGGGGCTGCTGCGCAGCGAGAAGCCAGCCTATGTTTTCTCAGCTGTTGGCGCCTCGAATGTCAAACTCTTGGCGGCGAAAGCTATGGCTTTGTCGCCTGCCCGCGCGGTGTTGTCGCAGCATGGGCATTTTGAGGCCGAGAGCCGCTTCTTGGGCCGAGCGGCCTACCGGCTGACGGCGGTCACCAGCAGACTGTCGAGCCGGACGGTCGTCGTTTCGGATGCCCTGCGTGATGATTTGATCACAAGATGGAAGGGGGCATCGAACCGGATCGTTCGGATCTATAACGCCATTGCGCTCAATCCGCCCGAGAGCGTCCTCACCCGCCAATCTCTCAAGGACCGGCCGGATCGCGTGCTGGCGGTTGGCAGGCTCGTGCCTGAGAAAGGGCATGTCGATCTCATCCGGGCGATTGCCAAACTGCCTCGGTCCGTGACACTGACGATTGCGGGTGAGGGACCTTATCGTTTGGAGGTGGAGCGAGTGATCGCCGAACTTGGGTTGGCGGAGCGGGTGCAGTTATTGGGTTATCAAGCTGATCTGGCTCCTGTCTACGCAGAGGCCAAAGTCTTTGTGTTGCCATCCCATACGGAGGCTTTTGGCAATGTTCTGGTTGAGGCAATGGGCTATGGCTTGCCGGTGATATCAACCAGTTGTGGCGGCCCTTCAGAGATTCTTGGGCAC
>DMER01000024.1:12491-20387 GCA_003451645.1 Alphaproteobacteria bacterium
GAGAGATTCTTGGGCACGGCCGCTACGGCCGGTTGGTTCCCATAAGGGGTGTTGCAGAAATGGCCGACGCGATTACCTCAAGCCTGGCGGACCCCGGTGAACCTCAAGACCGAAGAACGCGTGCTGAGGATTTCTCGGTGCAACGTATCCTCGACCAATATGAAGCTTTCATCGCGCGCCTGCAGGTGGCGGGAGAATAGGGAAGGCCATGAACGAGGGACTGCCAGACCTGGATATCATGGGCATCAAAGTGCGAGCGGCGACCGCACCTGAGGCTGTTGCATTCCTTGACCGCCATCTCGATGGCTCTGCGCCGCCGCTCAAATTGGCATACCTCAACGCCCACACATCCAATCTGGCGGCCAGCAACCCGGCCTTTACAGAAACACTGACGCGTTTTGTGGTGCTCAATGATGGGATCGGGGTCGATATCGCGGCGCGTCTGCTTCACGCAAAGCGATTTCCCGCCAATCTCAATGGTACGGACTTCACCGTGCGCTATCTGGCGGAGACGCGGCACACACTGAGGCTCTATCTTATAGGTTCACAAGACGGGGTTGCAGCTCAGGCTGCGGAGCATTTGGCCCAGCTTGCGCCACGCCACACGATCGTGGGAACCCAGCATGGCTATTTCGCTCCGGAGCGGGGCGACGAGGTGTTGGCTGCCCTGCGTCAGGCGCAGCCCGACCTAGTTTTGGTGGCCTTTGGCAATCCAGCCCAGGAATTCTGGATCGATCAACATGCTGAGGCAACGGGGGCCCGTCTCCTCATTGGCGTTGGGGCTCTGTTCGACTTTTTGTCCGGCCGGGTGAGCCGCGCGCCGCAATGGGTGCGAGACGCTCGCTTCGAGTGGGCCTATCGCTTGGCTCTGGAGCCCAGGCGGCTGGCCCGCCGGTACCTTGCGGGCAACCCCTATTTTCTGGCGCGTGTCTTGCGGTCCCGGTTGAGCCGGGGGCGCCCGGTGCGTCATTCTTGAACATTGATCAGGCAAATCAGGCACACATCCTGCGACGGCTCTAGCGTAAGGCCGCAACTGACCCGTCTTGGGACAGGGCCCGAAGCCATAGGGACGTTTAAGCATGGCGATTGCGCAGGATGCCGCCGCACCCATATCCAGAGGCCCCTTCTCACCGGCCGCGCCAGCCGTGGGGCTCTCCGGGCTGTTTGATATCCTTTTGCGGCAGGTTTGGGTTATCCTGGCCGTGTTTGCCGCTGTTCTGGCATTGGCCGTTGTGTTTCTGCTCACTTCAACGCCGAAATATACGGCGGCGGTTGAGTTGCTTCTTGATCCACGCGATCAGCGCATTCTGCCCAACGAGATTACCCAGCCCGGTGCGGGGTCCGACGCGGCTCTGGTTGAAAGCCAGCTGACGGTCCTGACCTCTGACGCGGTCCTTGGGAGGACAGTCGATCAGCTCAAGCTCTCCGCCAATGAGGAATGGGTTCGGGGCGCGGACATCGCAAGCTTTGAAGCCACGAACGCCAGCAGAGGCCTCGAGCGTGCCGCGATTTCAAGGCTGATCGCGATTGATGCCTTGCGCAAGGCGGTGACAGTGCGCAGGGCCGAACGCACCTATGTGATCGAGGTGCGGGTCACGTCCAAAGACGCGACATTGGCCCGGGCGATCGCCGACTCCATCGCTGGAAACTATGTCACCGATCAAACGGATGCTCTGAAACAGCGCAACATGCAGACCAACCAAGCGGTTACCGCAAGGCTGGACACGCTGCGCGCGGATTTGAAGCGCGCCGAAGAGAAACTTCAGGCGTTTCGCGAAACCAACGACCTAGTCGGCGCCCAAGGCACAGTAATCATTGACCAGCAATTGCAGGAGCTGGCGGTGCGGATCACGCAAGCCCAGGCCCGCACGGCCGAAGCATCCTCGCGCGCCACCCGTCTTGCCGCCATAGCCAGGGCTGGCGGGATTGAGAACACACCGGACGCGCTCACCTCGCAAGTGCTGATCGCCTTGAAGGGGCAGCTGGCGGACGCCCGGCGCAGGGTTGCCGAACTCTATCCGACCTTGGGCGACAATCATCCAACGCTGATCGAAGCGCGCTCGCAAGCCGCGCAGATCAACGGTTTGATCCACAAAGAGGCGGAGCGGATTGCGGCAGCGGCAAAGGCCGAGGCAGATGTGGCACGCGCGCAAGAGGCGGCGCTCTCTCGGGAGCTCGAGGAAGCCAAGAAGAAGGGTCAAGGCGTAGATGCCGCGCTGATCGGTCAGCGCGATTTGGAACGCGACGTTCAGGCCGCCCGTCAAGTCTATGAGGCATTGCTCAATCGAGCCAAGGAGACGCGTGAGCAATCTGAGATCGAGGCGAGCTCGGCGCGCGTATTGGCGCCAGCAGCCTTGCTGTCGCGTTCTCCGTCGCCGTCCCGCACTCTCATTCTGGCGCTCGGGATCATCGGAGGGCTGGGTCTTGGCACCATCCTGGCGCTTTTGCGCGCACATGCCGCGAATGCCGTGACCGGGCCGCAACATATGCGCGATCTGACCGGTGTCAGCGTCATGACCGTCAATACTGGGCGTCTGACGGGGCGGTCAATCTTCGGAAAGCCAACCACCCAGGCTTTGCGGCCCGCAGTCGAAACGGAATTGGGCCTGGTGGCCCAATCGCTGCGGATGGAGTTGCGCGATACGCCACAAAGGCGCAGCGAGTGCGTCTTGTTGTGCGCGGGCATTGACAACAGCGAGGATAGTGCGGCCCTCGCCCTCAAAGTTGCGCAGGCCGTGGCTGTCGCTGGCGAACGGGTGCTGCTCATTGATGCCGATCCGGTCACCGGGGCGATCACGCGCTCCCTCGGCCTCGAACAGCGCAAAGGGTTGCGAGACGTGCTTAAGGGATCAGACCCTTTGAGCGAAACCGCGGTCGCGGACAAAGAGCGCATGATCACCGTGTTGCCTCATGGGGGAGGTGGTGCGCCGTTGACAACCGCTGAGAGCGCGAAATTGCGGGAGGTCCTGTCCTTAGGCGTTGCCCAATTCGGTTATGTCATTCTCGCGATGCCCGCTGTGAGCCGGGACGCGACGACATTGCAAATTGCCGCTTCCGCGGAACAAATTGTGCTGACCGCGCAAGCCTTCAAGACGAAGGCACATTCGGTTCAGCGGGTCATGCAACTGTTGGGGACCTCTGCGAGCAAGCTGCGCCGGATCGTCTTGTTGACCGAACCACGGCCGTCCTTCTTCTGACCCTCCCAGCGCCAAGGCCGCGCACAGGTCTGAGCCGTTTTAGGCTTCTCGATAGACCGCAGTGGCGCTAAGCAATGTGCGGTCGCAGGTGAGAATGCAACGTGATTTTCGGGCACATGGCAAACACGGAGAGCATACCAGTCCCGCAAGACTCGCAAGGACTGCTTCGGCTGGCCCAGATTTTCTTGGTGCTTGCCATCGCGGCGTTGTTTCTGCTTTCAAATCTAATGCTCGCCACGCTGGGTTTGAACTACGAAGGCGCAGGTGGCGCTGCTTGGCAGAAGATCCATCCTGCGAGCTATCTGGCGATCTTGGGACTTGCCATCATGGTCCTGCGCAGCGGCAATCCATTGCGGTTTGTTGACGAGCTGATTGCCCGCCAGCCAGGCGTCCTCATACTAACCGTTGGCGTAGGGGCGCTGCTGGTTTTCATCTCCTTGTTCATTAAAGGCCCGGTCACACAGCTCATCGACACATTCGTCTTGCCGATCTGTTTGTTCGTCATGCTGACCCGTCAAAGCGAGCCGTGGCTGCAACGTGCAGCGCTGTTTGTCCATGCCTTCATGGCCTGCAATGCGCTATTGGGTCTGGCCGAGTTTCTGGTTGGATTCCGCATTACGCCCATCATTGCCGAGGGGATTGAACTCACAGGCGATTGGCGGTCATCGGCCCTTCTGGGCCACCCATTGTCGAATGCAGCCCTCACGGCCCTCTATGCTTTCATGCTGGTCGCAGGAGGCGGGCGGGATTTGCCCCGCCCCGTGGTTTGGGGTGCGCTATTGCTCCAAGTCCTGGCGATGGCGGCCTTTGGCGGCAGGACCGCAACCGGACTATTCTTTTTGTTTGCAGTGCCAGCGTTGTGCCTTGCGGTTTGGCGGTTCAGGGGCCGCTTTGAAGTCTCTCCGGGATCGGCCGCAGGGCTGGTTGCATTGGCTTTGGTTGCGCTGATGGCGGGCGTGGCGCTCGTCGAAGCGGGATTCTTCGATCGCTTTTTGATGCGGTTTCTGGAAGATCAGGGTTCTGCGGCGGCGCGGCAGAGCATGTTCTACTTGCTTGACCGCCTGCCCCCGGAAAATTTCTTGTTCGGTTCCGATCCTGAACTCATCGCCACGTTGCAGCGCTTGGAGGGGATACCTTTTGGCATCGAGAGTTTCTGGATTGCCTTTGTTGCCAATTATGGCTTGGTCATGTCTGCCCTGTTCTTCCTGACCTTGTTTGCCTTTTTGCGTGAGCTGAACCGTGTCAGCGCGCCAGCCAGCCTTTATGCGATTGTGATGTTCATTTTGATCTGTTCGACCTCCACCTCCTTGGCCTCGAAGACGGCTTCTTTGGCGGTCTTTGTCACCCTGACGGCGATCTTGTTGCGCAAGCCGCCACCGCTGAGCGAGCACGGTTGACATGCTCATCCGGCAAACTTTGTTGTACTTGCCCGCCCAGACCTTGGTGCCTCTGTCCCAATTGGCGGCCGCTGTGCTCTGGACCTTCTGGCTCAGTCACGCCGCGATGGGGACCTATGCGCTGATTTGGTCCGTGCAGGAACTGATTGGTCTGCTCATTCTCTCCTGGTGGACCTCGTATGTGCAACGCTATGCGACGGCTTTGCATGCTGACGGCAGGTCGGCTGCTTTCGATGCCCTTGAGATGACCATTCAAGGTGCGGCGTCGGTCGTGCAGTCAGTTATCGCTCTACTTGCCGCCAGTTTGCTCTTTGAAGAGCCGCTAACCCTCAGTCTTGCACTTGCTACTCTCGCCTTCACGGTCTCGCGCAATGTCGGCAACCACTTTGCTGCGCGCGCACGGGCGCAATTTGAGGCGCTGCCTTATGCGCTCAACACCATTACAGGGTCGGTCCTGGGTTTGGCGCTCGGTTGGATCGCCGTCTCGCAAATCAGCGCAACGCCTGAGGCCTTGTTGTTTGCCTATGCGATCGCGCAGACCGCTGGCCTGATCATCGGCGTCGCTTTGATGAAGACCACACCTCAAAAGCCCAATGTCGATTGGACCATGCTGCGGGACAGCTGGCAGTTCGGTGCACCGGTCATGATGTCTGCGTCGCTCTCATGGGTCGGCAACCATGCCATCCGCTTCATCGTAGAAGTAGGGCTGGGCCGGGCTGCGGTCGGGCTCATGTCGGTTGGCTGGTGGATGGGAATGCGAGTGACACAGTTCGTCGGCCTGTTGCTCATGGGTGCGGCCTATAATGTCGCAGTCGAAAGGATGCGCAGTGGCGGCCCCCAGGCTGCGGTCGACCAGCTGGCGGTCAATTCTGGTCTGCTCTTGGCTGTGCTCATTCCAGCCGCCGTCGGGCTGCTGTTCTTGATCGCGCCTGTGGTGACAATTCTGGTGGAGACAAGCTATCGGGACGTCACGCAGCAAATCCTGCCTCTGGCGCTTGCGACCGGGGCTGCGCGGGTCTTTCGTGATCATGGCTCAGACGCAGCCTGTCTTGTTTTCGAGATGCCCCGTCTTCCTCCCATGTTTTCAGCCGTTGATGCCGGTGCGACCATCGCGCTTGGCTCAGTTGGGCTCTGGGCAGGCGGCGTCGTTGGCGCAGCGTGGGGGTGTTTGGCCGCGTCCATGCTGGCTGCGGCGGTAAGCATAAGCGTCGCCCACTGGCGCTTCGGGTATCATGTACGCTGGCGAGACTGCTTCAAGATTTCGCTCGCGACAGCGGTCATGGCGTTGTGCTTGGTCTTGGCACCCACACAACTCTCAGTGATGACGCTCCTCTTCTGGATCGTTCTGGGCGCTGGGGTCTACACTGCGGTCCTGGCCGCGATCTATCCACAGGAGCGCGTGAAGATATCGCGCGCGCTGGAACCGCCTCTTTCGCGAGTTCTGCGGGTCTTCCACAAACCGTAAGGCCCGTGCCGTAATCGCTTCAGTGGAGCGAATTTGACTTTCGCTACCCCCTGACATCAACCTCTGTTGCCAAGGTCAAATTCATAAGTTCCACTTGGACCACTAGCCCCTTGCATGCCGGTGTCGTAATCTGCGGGGACGCCGCGTCTGGATGAGGTCTTGCATCGCATGCTGGGCGGCCCACCGATACTTTGAACCAATCAACGAGCAAGCACAGCAACCCATGCGCGAACACGCAAAGAAGCGCCGCCGCCATGCTGCGTCCACGCCAAGAACCGAGCTGCCTATCCTCTATGCTGTGGTCTTTGTGTGTTTGGGCGCGCTTCTGGTTTGGGCTCCCATCCCTTTGGGCAGCGATAGGGATTGGTTTGTGTCCCATTTGTCGGCGGGCGCGGCCGTCTTGACCATGGGTTGGGGGCTCGCGCTTGGCACGGGCTTGGTTCGGTCGAATGAGAATTTGCGCGCGCTTTGGCCAGCCGCGCTCGCGCTCTCGGCAAGTCTCATAATGGTGGCGCTGCAGATCACGGATTTGCGGCTCCTGGGTGGAGAAGGCGGGCAGGGGATTGGCGCCATGGCCCATCCCATTTGGGGCTTGACCGCCGATGCCGCGGGCCGAGACGGACGCTTGTTCATCTCTGTTTATCCTGATGCGGCATTTGCAGCGCTGAACAAGACCTTTCTGTATGTGGCCGCCTTCTATCTGTCCTTCGAATTGGCCCAGGACCCGGCGCGTGCGCGTGCCATCTGCTGGACCGTCATGGGCGCCGGGGCGTTCGCCACGATGTTCGGCATGATGGAAGTTGCGCTGCAGAGCTCCTTCAGCGACTGGTTCAGTGGCGAGAATTGGCAGAAGTATTATGATTCTCGTTTTAGCGGCACGCTCATCAATCCCAACAGCTACGCGACATTTGCCGGCGTTACCCTGCTTGCAGGGTTGGGGCTCACCTATACCGGCATCAGCGCAGGCATGGTCGCCGGACGGGGGCAGGCAATATTCTTGCGCAGCACGTTGAATACACTGCTGGGGCCGATGATGCTGCCGCTTGGTGCCGCACTTCTGCTCTTTGGCGGTGTTTTGCTCACGGGTTCGCGGGCCGGGACCATGTCGGTCGCGGCGGCGACCGCGCTGCTCGTTGTGCTTCTATCCTTCTCCCAAAGCGGCGCCAAGTCCGGGAGCAAGACCGTAGATGCTTCGATGTTGTCGGTTCTGGCGTTGCTCTTGATCGGCCTGCTCGTTGGCAGCCAAGCTCTGACGACGACCTTGGGCCGGTTGGAAACGGCTGACGCCGCAAGACCCATCGTTTGGGATGGTGCTTGGATTGCTGCCACGTCGTCGCCATTTCTTGGGAATGGGTTTGGCGCTTTTGGCGACTATTACCCGCTCTATGCCCAGGACGTCATCAACGGTTATGCCAATCGCGCGCATAACGATTATCTCGAAGTGTTCGCGGATTTGGGTTTTGCGGGCGGCGCTGCGTTCTTGTTTGCGCCAGTCTATCTCGCTTGGCTCTGCGCTATTGGCTATGTGCGGCGGCGGCGGGGCAAAGTGATCCCCGCGATTGGAGTTGCGGCATCAATCCTGGTCGGCGTGCACGCAATGTTCGACTTCAGCGCGCAGATCCCTGCGGTTGGCGTGGCATTTTATGTGCTGATGGGGGCCTGTGTCGCGGAGAGCTTGGCGGGGAGCGGCAAACGCCGGTCCGATAGCCACGGAAGCGGGGACCATGCCCCCATGCCCTTGGACACGATGGACGCGCAGATGGCCTTTGAGGCCCCCCCAGCGAGCGCGAGCATGCCTCACTCTAGCGCAACGCGCGATCAAATCACTTCGATTTGA
>DMER01000024.1:20582-22546 GCA_003451645.1 Alphaproteobacteria bacterium
GCGATCAAATCACTTCGATTTGAGAGCGGAAAGTTGCGCTAACCTATTGAAGTGCCGTGCATCGTTATCGCGGTCAGTTGACTGTTTTTGAGTCCAACTGACCGCTCGATGCCCTAGAAGGCCGCCGATAGACCAACAGTAACAAGATTCCGGACCGGATCTCCGGATGAGGTCGTCTGTGCGGCGGAGTAGGTGTAACTCGTATCAAGCCTCACTGTGCGGGTCAGGGAATAATTGGAGCCCACCTCAAGCTCGATTAACTGATCGTCGAGGGCGCCGTCTTCGCTTGCATTCGCCACATAGCGCCCTTCAGCAAACACCAAGAGAGTTCTCAGCGCCTCCAGTTCAGCGCGCAGGGCGACCGAGTCGCGCAAGATGGGCGTTGCTGTGGCAGCGCCCGAGGCTGATACAGTCTGTTGCCCCTCAAAGGTACGCGCGCCTGCCAGCGAAATCGACAGAAGCGGATTGGCGTACCAATTCAGTTCCCCAGAATAGGTGAAACCGGATTCCGTTTCGCCGCTCACGTCGAAATGTTGCGCGGTCCACCCCAAGGTGACTTCACCCGTGAGCAAGCGCGTGAACTCGAACTGCGCGCCGGCCGAAAGGCGCAAACCCTGATTGTTTGCTGTGGCATCCTCAAAGCTGCGGTCCTGGACCTCAACCCGGCCGAAGGCCCCTACGCCCGTCGTGAGCCTGTAACCTCCGCGCAATTGTGCGGTTACCTCCCACCCATTGCGGAAATCTTGCTGGATTGTCGTGCCACCTTCCGTCTGCAGATCATCATATTGCGTCCAGGTCGCCGTAGCGTTTGCGTCACCAAACCATCGGCCAATGTCGCGGGCGATCCCAGCCTCAACCGGCACACGGACTCTCGTTGCGCGCGTGGTATAGGGATCAAACGTGCCGCCAGTTATGGTCCCGCTATCGGCTGCGGTGCTCGCTTCGACATCATAAGAGATACCAACCGAGCCGCGGATTTGTGTTTGCTCGCCCGCATAAACCTGACCGCGGAGAACAAGGCTTGCGGTCGCCTCATTGTCGGAGGCCGACTCCAAGTATAGTTGCTGCTGAACGAGCGCCTCGATCGCAATCTGATCGGGGCCGATCTCGCGCGAAGCGTTGATTTGTCCTCGCAACTCCACAAGACTTGAGCTGCGCCCGGCGACAGCTGAGAAATTGATGTTACTGTCATATCCTGCGCGAAGCTCCGCGACCGGATTAATCTCCCAACCGCTGGCACGCAAGGAGGGGGCGCGGGTGAGCGTGTTGAACCGCTCCGACACCGTTTCCGGTTCACGCAAGATTTCTTGCGCCCATAGTGGGTCTTTTCCGCCAAGGACCAAGGGCAAAAGGAAAAGTGCGTGGCGGGCCCGGACATGCGCCATACTGCGATAGGTCCCTCATACAGGTCCGCGCCGGTTTGACGGCTTATCCATCAGGCCAGCGCTAACGGATGCGTAACCCAAACGTCGTAAACCCAGCATTAATGCGGCCGCGCAATGCTTGCGCCACATGAGGCTTATATGCGGCCTGGGGATGCGCTCTCTTATGGGTTATCGCGGGGACATCAAGGTTCTTTCAGGGTACGTCCTAATGACGGCGCTGGGCCTGTCTGCCTGCGCGCCTGCCAAGTTCGATGCTGTGGAGCAGTGGACCATCCCGCCGGATTCCTTCCGTTCGATCTCGCTTGAACCGCAGCACTACAGGCTAGCCGCTGGAGACAGAGTGCGGACAACGGTGTTTGCGCAAGCCAATGTCACGGGTGAGTACACGATCGACGAGAGAGGCTCGATCACTCTGCCTTTAGGGGGGACCATCCGGATAAAGGGGCTCACGGCGCACAAGGCAGCCCGCTTCATTGAGGAAAAGCTCAAAGCGGTTGGCGCGTTTCGCGACCCGCGGGTGAGCGTGGAGCTTCTGGCCTATGCCCCGATCTATGTCCTGGGCGAGGTGAACCGCCCGGG
>DMER01000172.1:0-261 GCA_003451645.1 Alphaproteobacteria bacterium
AGCTTGAACGGATTGTGCTCTAGGTCTGCTCCGGTCCATCCAGAAACCGGCGCAGGACCGGCTCGATCTCCTTGAGCCGCGAGATGATGAAGAGGTGGCCCGCATTCTTGACGATGTGCAACTCGCCCTTGGGCAGGAACATCTTCAAGATGCGGCCATTGACAAGCGGCACAATGCGGTCGCGGTCGCCCATCATCACCAAAGTCGGCTTGCGGATCAGTGGCAGAAAGGGCAGCGAGGTCCAGCCCAGCATCGCCGTCA
>DMER01000172.1:470-807 GCA_003451645.1 Alphaproteobacteria bacterium
GGTCCAGCCCAGCATCGCCGTCATTTGCGCGAAATAGCCAACCAAGGTGGGTGGCATGATGCGGATGGCGTGCTGCCCGGCCAGGTTCTCGCCCTCGCCATAGAGCTTCTCGAAATTGCGCTTGAGGTATTCCGGGTCCACATAGCGTTGCGGGGTTGCCATCTTGCTCAAGACGCCCCAATCACCGGGCACCATGGTCATCCCGGCGGTGGTGGCGGCCAGGATCAAGCGGTTGACGCGATGCTGACACTGAAAGGCGAATTGCTGTGCGACAGCGCCGCCCCAGCTAACGCCGATCACATCGACCTTGCCCTCATAGCCATGCCGGTCGAGGATC
>DMER01000172.1:1011-1175 GCA_003451645.1 Alphaproteobacteria bacterium
AGCCATGCCGGTCGAGGATCTTTGCCGCCGCGTGGCTGATCCACCAGGGCCGGTAGGGCACCTTGGGCGACGGGCTCTTGCCAATCCCTGGCATGTCAAAGGTGATGACATCCCGGTCGGGCAGCGCCTCGTGCAAAGGGCTCACCAATTCCAGATTGGCGCCA
>DMER01000172.1:1392-1661 GCA_003451645.1 Alphaproteobacteria bacterium
GCCAATCCCATTGAAGAACAGGATGGGACGCTTCTGCCCCGTCCCCTTCCAGATCGCCACGCGCAGTTTCTGGCGGCCAATCTTTTCATAGTGGATGGCGGGCGGTTTGCCATCGCCGGCCCAGCTGTCGTCGGATTTACGTGCCACAAGGCGGATCTTTGCGTTTTTCATGCGAGGCGGAGGCTACCACCTATCCATGCACATAGTCGCCTGGCGCTTCACCCAAGGGCGGAAATGCCGCAGAACCCAGCTTTTTGCTCGATCTCTTG
>DMER01000172.1:1859-2138 GCA_003451645.1 Alphaproteobacteria bacterium
CCAGCTTTTTGCTCGATCTCTTGGTCTTGCCAGAGCGCTCGATTAACCAATCCGCCCACATATCCCACCACGACCCCTTGGTTTCGCCTGCGCCTGCGATCCACTCATCCGTGGAGGCGGGCAGGCCTGAGTTCATGAAGAAGCGCGCTTTGGGATTGCCGGGCGGGTTGATCAGCGACTGAATATGGCCGGAGGAGGAGAGCACAAAGCGGATGTTCTCTTTTGGTGTGCCGATCATCTGCGTCGTGCGGTAGACCGCGCGCCAGGGCGTGATGTGGT
>DMER01000172.1:2364-4363 GCA_003451645.1 Alphaproteobacteria bacterium
CGCCAGGGCGTGATGTGGTCGGTCACGCCGCCGACAATGAAGGCGTCGTTCTTGACCTTGGTGATGTCGAGCTTGTGGTTCATGAACTCGACCGTGCCCGGATTGGCCATGGGCTGCTTCTCATAAAGGTCGAGATAGTCCGAGTGCAGCTGGGCGGGCAGATTGGTCGAGTCGTTATTCCAATACAGGATATCAAAGGGCGGCGGGTCTTCGCCCAGCAGGTAATTGTTGATCACATAGTTCCAGATCAGATCGTTGGGCCTGAGCCAGGCAAAAGTGCGTGACAGATCCTGTCCGGTCAGGATTCCGCGCTTGCGTGAACGCACTCGCGCGAACTCGATCGTCTTGGGCGTCACAAAGGCGCCGATCTCGCTGTCATCCTTTTGCGGATCGAGCACACAGACGAGGAAGGTCACCGCATTGATGCGCTTGTCCTTATGCGCCGCCAGATAGGACAACATGCTGGCCATGGTGATACCGCCGGAGCAGGCGCCCGACAGATTGAGGCTCTTTTGCTTGGTGATTTTCAGCGTCACATCGACCGCGCCAATAATCTCCTCGATATAGTTCTTCAGGCCCCAATGGGCGTGCTTCTTGGTCGGATTGCGCCAAGAGATGGCGAAGAGTTGAATGCCTTTGCCGACGAGATAGCGGAACATCGATTTGTCCGCGGTCAGATCGCTGGCATAGAACTTATTGATCTGGGGCGGGATAATCAGCAATGGCTTCTCACTGACCGAGGGCGTCGTCGGCGTGTATTGAATGAGTTCGAGCATCTCTGTGCGGTAGACGACCTTGCCCGGCGTGATGGCGAGGTTCTTGCCGACCTTAAAGGGCCGCTTGTCGACCTGGCTCGGCATGCCGCCATTGTGCATGACGTCGTGGTAGAGATTGCCCAAACCCTTGACCAGCGAGCGGCCGCGGCTCTCATAGGCCTTTTTGAGCGCCGCCGGATTGCCGATCAGCGAATTGGTCGGCGCGACCGCATCGGTCAAAATGTCGAGAACGAAATTCGCCCGCGTCTTGTCGGTTGGGCTCATCTCCGCATCGTCGACCCAATTGCGCAAATTCTTGCGCAGTGCAAGCCAGCCCTGCATGCCGCGCTTGTAGACCGCGTTCTCTTGCCAGAACTTGTCCATAAAGCGCTTGTCGCGCGGCTCGGGCGCGTATTCCGACTTACCCCTCAGTACACTGAAGACATCATTGCCAAAGGCACCCGCGTGCTTCGTAAAGAGCAACGGCTGGCGCACGATTTCGGTGGCAACAAGGCCCACCGCGCGCAACAGCTCCTGGCGGTTCAGGCCGACAATGGGGTTGAGGGCGATGGTCGACTGCGCGGCCTGCTCGGCGATGCTTTCGATGGCTTTCTTTGCGGTTTTGGCGGTTTGCTTGGCGACGTCCATGGTGGTCCTCCCAGGAATGGCCCGCTTTCGCAATCGTGAACCGCGCGCGAGCCTGTTTTCGTCTTATGAATATGTCATCATAACGCTAAGCGGGTGGCGATTGTCCAGGTGCATACTGGACTTCACGTCATCTATTTCGCGCGACACAAGATTTGAGTGGGGGCCGCCATGTTGATCCGCAGCATTCGCAATTGGGAGATCCCGGAACGGGAGGCAACACCTGAGGCGCATTACCTCAACCGCCGCCGCTTCTTCACACTGGCTGGCGCGACGTCGCTTTTGGCGGCTTGTGAGCAAGCGGCGGCTCCCGTGGCGCAACCGCCAGACCTGACCAGCGGCCTTTACCCCGCCACCCGCAACGAGGCCTATACGCTCGACCGGCCCATCACGGCCGAGAGCCTGACCTCGCGCTACAACAATTTCTACGAGTTCGGCACCGACAAGGCCGACCCGGCCAGGTACGCCGGCACGCTGAAGACGCGGCCCTGGACGGTGCAGGTCGAGGGCGAGGTGAAGAAGCCCGGCACCTTCGACATCGACACGCTGCTCAAGCTCAGCCCGATGGAAGAGCGCATCTACCGGCTGCGCTGCGTCGA
>DMER01000172.1:4401-4881 GCA_003451645.1 Alphaproteobacteria bacterium
CAACAATTTCTACGAGTTCGGCAGCCACAAGCAGATCGCCGATGCCGCGCAGCGTTTGCGCACGCGGCCCTGGGAAATCCGGATCGATGGAGAGGTGGACAAGCCGCTGACCTTTGGCATCGATGAGCTCATCAAACAGATGGGGGTGGAGGAGCGACTCTATCGTCTGCGTTGCGTAGAGACTTGGGCAATGGCCATCCCTTGGACGGGCTTTCCCCTGTCCAAATTGGTGGCGTTGGCTCAGCCCAAGCCTGGATCGCGTTATGTCCTGATGACGTCGTTTCAGGATTCGACGGTCGCCTCCGGTCAGCGGCAATTCTGGTATCCCTGGCCTTATACCGAGGGGATGACGATGGCCGAGGCGCAGAACGAGTTGGCCTTCATGGTCACTGGCGCCTATGGCAAGCCTCTGGCTAAGCAATTCGGCGCGCCGCTCAGGTTGGCCCTGCCTTGGAAGTATGGCTTCAAATCCATCAAGTC
>DMER01000172.1:5075-5220 GCA_003451645.1 Alphaproteobacteria bacterium
ATGGCTTCAAATCCATCAAGTCGGTGCAGCGGATTACGTTCACTTCGCAGCGTCCGGTCAGCTTTTGGGAGAAAGTACAAGCGTCGGAGTACGGCTTCTGGGCCAATGTCAATCCGGCCGTGCCCCATCCGCGCTGGAGCCAGGC
>DMER01000172.1:5446-5615 GCA_003451645.1 Alphaproteobacteria bacterium
CATCCGCGCTGGAGCCAGGCCAATGAGCTGGTCCTGGGCGAGACCTCCCGCCGCCCCACGCAGCTGTTCAATGGTTATGCCGCTCAGGTGGCTGAGCTGTATCGGGGCTTAGAGAATGAGGTTCTTTACCGGTAGCAGGCCGCTTAGATTCGCAAATGCCCCCCCCCCC
>DMER01000172.1:5894-6100 GCA_003451645.1 Alphaproteobacteria bacterium
CCAGACAGCTCCCCCGTGAACGGGTGAGCAAAGAGGTCAATAAAATCAGCTCGCATTCTGTCCTCCCCAGCTTGCGGGGGAGGTGTCCGCGGAACGCGGACGGAGGGGGCTTTGGTTCGTGAATAGCACTGCCGACGACATGCTAGAGCGGGATGACTCCTCTTCGAATCGCCTTCCCGCTCTCACTCTTTGTTTTTTCGCGTGTC
>DMER01000172.1:6371-6744 GCA_003451645.1 Alphaproteobacteria bacterium
CCCTCTGCCGCAACTGTGCCCTTGCGGGTTGGGCCTGGAATGGAGCAGTGTCCAAACTAGTTTCAACCAATGTAGGTAAAGCATCATGGAACTGACCAAAGGCTTTTCGAAGACGGCGCTCGCCTCAGCGGATTTGGCCCGCGGCTTTGGATTTGGCGCGGTGCCGGCGCAGGCACGTGATGTCTGCGGCTGGTATGCGATTGCCTTTTGCTCCAAAGGGTCGGGGCCCGCTTATGATTTCGCGGATCGTGGCTGGGGGCAGGTGATCAAGACAAATGCTTATCGCGGGTTCCAGCGCGGCTTTTTCTGTGTCGTCAGCGGCCCGCAATCTCAGGCGAGCGCCAAGCGCGATGCCCGCCTTGCGCGCCAAAAC
>DMER01000172.1:6984-10955 GCA_003451645.1 Alphaproteobacteria bacterium
AGCGCGCCTGTACCGATGAGAGTAATGTCGGAGACTAAAAAATAAAGGCCGGAGACTCCGCTTCGGAGTGCTCCGGCCCTCGTTCCTGCGCCAAGCAGGTGCCTATGGTCATGCGCAACCGGGGGGGGAGGGTTGCGACGCCATCCGCATAAGGTCCACCAAGCGGGGGGCGTTTGATGGACGCGGGGGCGATGGGGGCATCGCCCGGCTCACATCATATGGGAATGCCTTGCGCCTCGCGCAAGTGGTCAAGGGCACCGTGTGATGATCGCATCTCTAAGGCCTTGAGTCTAAAAGCGGTAGCCAACCCTCACGCCGACCATATTGATCCCTTCATTGCGGTCGGCCAAGCCAGCGTTTGAGGCATGGGCCAGATAGACCGACACCGAGGCGTGGTCGCTAATGTCAATACCGGCCGAGGCTGAGGCGTGGATCAGTACGCGCGAGCCGAGTTCCTTGCGATCGGGATCGCTGGTCTTGAGTTCGCCCGTGTGAACCGCGGCGCCAGCGCCCAGCTCCAAGAAAAACCCGCTGCCCAGTTTGCGCTGAACGGTCAGGCCGCCATAGGCCAACGACGTGTCGCCTCGGCTATTGATCGACACGCCGGCATGCGGGCGTACCGGCCATGCCGGACCGATCCAGCCCAAATCGTTGAACAAAACCTCGCCATTGACGTTGAAGCCTTGCTCCTTGCGGTTGCCGAAAATCCCTGTGTCGTGATCGGTAATGCCAAGCCGGATTTCCGCTGCTTGTGCTGAGGTTGCCAAGATCAACGCCGCGAGTGCCGAAAGGCGCCAGCCAGAAAGTCTCATCGTCGCAATCCTCTTGGGCGGTCTAGCCTGTGTTCAATACCCGTTTTTCGACGGGGGTTATTAACAGAAAAATTGGTTGAAACAATCTTAAGTGTCACGCCTTGGGTGAGGCGGTGCCGCTGACGTGGCCCTTGCGCAACGGCCCTCAAGGTCATAGCCTTTAATGGTTACAGCCCTTCGGACCCAGGTCCGGAGGGCTGTGGCGATTTTGGTCCGCCAGGTTATGCGAGGCCCGCGCTGCTTTGCCGTTACTGACATGTCCCGTGCCCGCCTGTCCCTTGTGTGGATTGCGGTGCGGCAATGCTTTGGCAAAGGGTGAGGGGCTCACGCGTGTGGAAAGCAAACGAAACGGAATTCACAATTCATGTCCGATAAGATCCCAATGACCGCTGCTGGTTATGCCTCTCTCGAAGCGGAGTTGAAGACCCTCAAATCCGAGGAGCGCCCCAACATCATCAAGGCCATTCAGGAGGCGCGCGCGCATGGCGATCTGTCGGAGAATGCCGAGTATCATGCCGCCAAGGAGCGCCAGAGCTTTATCGAGGGCCGCATTTTGGAAATCGAAGACAAGATCGCGCGTGCGCAAGTGATCGATGTCTCGAAACTGTCCGGCAAGCAGGTCAAGTTCGGCGCGACCGTGACCTTGATCGACGAGGACACCGAGAAAAAGGCCAAATATCAGATCGTGGGCGACATCGAGGCCGACTTTGCCAAGGGCCGCATTTCGATCTCATCTCCGCTCGCACGTGCGCTCATTGGTAAGTCGGTGGGCGACAGCGTCGATGTGACGACCCCGTCTGGCGGGCGCACTTACGAGATCGCCAAGGTCGAATGGAAGTAGCCGGCGGCGCTGCTCATCCCTGAAAGCTGCTTTGCGCGTGAGCACCCTCATGGCCTGCGGCGTTGGGCGGCTGTTTCGGGGTCGAGCAGCGGCTCGACCGCCACGCGCGCGCGTTCATAATCGAGGATCACGCGGCGGCTGCGCAACATGTCGATCCCGATCAAAAGCGCTGGCGTTTGCCCCAAGCCGATTTGCTCAAAGACCGGCAGCTCGCTCACCAATATCTCCCGGCTGTTCCAGCGGATAGGGCCAAGCTTGATCTGGCGCACCTCGCGGCCCTCGGTCGCGAGGCGGGTGCCCTGAACACCCTTGAGCTGCAGTGACACCGTCTCATCGATCCGCACGCCGCGGCGGGCCAGCAAGCGGCCCAGGCTCTCATTTGCAATGCTCTTTTGCGCGCCGGTATCCAGGAACGCCGTCGCCCGGTGCCCATCGACCTCGGCCGGGAGCATGATAAAGCCGTACTCATTGAACTGGCCTTTGACATAGCCGGAGCGGAAGGGGCGCAAATTGGCTGAGGGCGGATAGAATCTCAGTTCCTGCGAGCGCAGATCGAGGTCCACCATGAAATTACTCAGGAAGTCCGCCGCAAGGACACCCTTGACCGGCAAATCGCCTGGAAGTTCCAAGGAAATGCCCAAAAGGTCTTTGACCTGGACGCCCGCTGTGATGATCGAGGCAATCGGCACATAGCGCGTCTCAACACGGCCCTGCACGGTAATCGCAAAGACTGTCGTGCCCGTTTGTGGGGTCAGGTTCAATTGCTGAAGCAGAGACGGTGCAACAACGGTGTGGCTGGCTGCCGTGTCGATGAGGAACTCAAACGGCCCTTGCCGGTTGACCTTTACGCGTACGCCAGGCCGTCCCGCGGAGAGCAGCAAGGTTGGCGCCGAGCCATAGGCCTCCGGTTTGGACGGCTGTGCCAGCGCCGGTGACTGCATCCCAGCCGCGAGCGCAATCAGGGCCAAGACTGCCCATACTAAAGATGCACCAAATCTTCCTATGTGTCTTGCCATGTCCCCCGACGCCCGGTTGGCCGCTACACCCATAGCCAAGCACCGGGGGCCCCTGAAGGCCAAGCATTATTTGCGCGGTCTATTCCTCTGGCACCGGCACGCCTGGTTCCGTCTTGACCGGCCGCAACACGAGCGCGGTCTTGACCGAGGCAACATTCTTGGCCGTCGTCAGCTGCGTGCTCACAAAGCGCTGCCAAGCCTCAAGGTCGCGCGCCACGCACTTCAAGATAAAGTCGATCTCGCCCGACAGCATCGTGCATTCGCGCACCACCGGCCATCCCGCGACCTGCGCTTCAAAGGCCCGCAGATCGCTATCCGCCTGGCTGTGAAGGCCCACCATGGCAAAGGCCATGACCTCATAACCCAACATCTTTGGGTCCAAATCCGCGTGGTAGCCCCGGATGAAGCCCGCCTCTTCCAACGCCCTTACACGCCTGAGGCACGGCGGCGCTGAGATCTTCGCGCGCCGGGAGAGCTCCACATTGGTGATACGGCCATCAGTTTGTAATTCGCTCAGGATGCGCCGGTCGATAGGATCAAGCTTGATGCGTTGCATGGTTTGCCGTGCTAAGAGAGGCTCTGGTTCGCGCTGTAGCAATCTATAGCCTGTGATTTGGCCTTGTTCAGCAACAAAATTTCAAACCTTGGTGTGATTGTGACGGAGATTACGTGTCGCCACCCGCTCCTTTAGAGGCCCCCTCGCGCAGGGTGTGGGCGATCTCCGATGGCCGGGCTGGGCTGGAGGCGCAAGTGGTGGGCTTGGCTGAGGCTCTGGGCCTGCCTTTTGAGGTCAAGGTCGTAAGGCCAGGGCTTCCATGGACGCTTATGCCCGTCACACTTTGGCCGTCGCCCTTTTCCGCTCTGAGGGCTGGTTCGTCGCGCTTTGAGCCGCCTTGGCCGGCCGCCGTCATCGGCTGTGGCTGGCGGTCGATCCCTTATGTTCTGGCGATCAAGCGGTTGTCTAAAGGGCGCACCTTGGCCGTGCAGACGCAGCACCCTCGTATCGCGACCCGGCTGTTCGACATTATCGTGGCGCCCGAACATGACCGCCTTTCCGGACCCAATGTGTTCCCGATCCTCGGCAGTCCAAACCGGGTGACCCCCCAAAAGCTCGCTGCGGCGGCGGCTGAATGGGCGCCCGTGCTGGCCGACCGTCCCAGCCCGCGCGTGGCAGTCCTGATCGGCGGCACCAGCAAGGCCTATCGCCTGACCGCTCAGCGTATGGCCGAGATCGCGGATCAGCTCGCCGCCCTCCAGGCCTCAGGCGCCAGTCTGATGGTCACCACGTCGCGGCGCACGGGC
>DMER01000172.1:11151-11613 GCA_003451645.1 Alphaproteobacteria bacterium
ACCACGTCGCGGCGCACGGGCCCGCAGGCAACCAAAGTTCTCGTCGAACGTTTGGCGGGCACTGGCGCCTATTTGTGGACAGGGCAGGGGCCTAATCCCTATTTCGGCCTGCTCGGTCTTGCCGATGCCATCCTTGTGACCGCTGATTCGACCAACATGATTACGGAGGCGGCGGCGACAGGCAAACCGGTCCACATCTTGCCTCTGCTGCGCGGGTCCATGAAATTTGGCCGCTTCCATGAGGCCCTCGTCGACCGTGGCATTGCGAGGCCCTTCACAGGCCGCCTCGAGAAATGGGCCTATCCGCCACTCGTGGAAACTGAACGCGCGGCAGCCTTCATCCGATCCCGCTTGGATTTGTAACCAATTTCAACATCCCGCGATTTAACCGAACGCCCCGCTTGCGCTCCCTGCTCAGGCGCCTTAACTGACAACGGGTCAGCGGCGGGGTCTCCTGGTTGC
>DMER01000224.1:0-204 GCA_003451645.1 Alphaproteobacteria bacterium
TATTGAAGCGGTGCAGTCCTTGCGGACCTAACGCCGCCCCAACTTGGCCGTAACTTTGATCTGAAGGCCACTGAACACCCTTTGAATGGGTGAAAATAGGAGGCCAAGAGCGTGCCAGTGTCGTTTGAAGGCGCTCCCGCCATCCGGTTGGGGCGCCTTCACGCATTTTGGCCTTGCAAGCCAGCGGCCCTGCACCCACCTCTT
>DMER01000224.1:400-669 GCA_003451645.1 Alphaproteobacteria bacterium
CCCTGCACCCACCTCTCACTGGCGCCGAACATCCAAAAGCAACGTGTTGCGATTCTGGCCCTTTTTGACCGGCTTTTTCGCAGAAATCTGCGATTCTGAGTGTGAGGCTGGTTGATGCCTTGTTTACTTGGGTGTCGTTTCGTGTACACAAGGCGCCGCCCATGTTGACCGTTGACCGCATCACTTACCGCATCGAAGGACGGCTGTTGCTTAACGCCGCCAGCGCGCGCGTGCCTGCTGGCCGCAAAGCCGGCCTTGTTGGCCGCAAC
>DMER01000224.1:918-2809 GCA_003451645.1 Alphaproteobacteria bacterium
CGGCGCGGGCAAGACCACGCTCTTCCGCCTCATTACCAAGGACATCGAGGCCGAATCGGGGGAGGTCGCCTTCCCGCAAGCCTGGACGCTCGGCATGATCGCCCAAGAGGCGCCTGACGGGCCGCAGAGCCTGCTGGACACTGTCCTCGATGCCGACCGGGAGCGCACCGCCCTGCTCGCCGAAAGCGAGACGGCGACCGATCCGCAGCGGATTGCCGATATCCACGCACGCCTGCTCGACATCGATGCCTATAGCGCGCCCGCTCGCGCCGCAGAAATTCTCGCAGGCTTGGGCTTCAGCACGGAGGAGCAGGCCCGGCCCTGCAAGGATTTTTCGGGCGGCTGGCGCATGCGGGTGGCTTTGGCGTCCGTCCTCTTCACTGCCCCCGATCTGCTGCTTCTGGACGAGCCCACCAACTACCTCGACATTGAAGGCGTGATCTGGCTTGAGCAATTCCTGCGCGATTACAGCAAGACCATCCTGTTGATCAGCCACGACCGCGATCTGCTCAACCGCTGCGTCGATTCGATCCTGCATCTCGATCAGCAGAAGCTCACCTTCTACACCGGGGGCTACGACGAGTTTGAGCGCACCCGGCGCATGAAAATGGAGCAGCAAGCGGCGGCGCGCGTCAAGCAAGAAGCCCAGCGCAAGCATATGCAATCCTTTGTCGACCGGTTTCGCGCCAAAGCCTCAAAGGCCCGGCAGGCGCAAAGCAGGCTCAAGGCGCTGGCCAAATTGCAGCCGATTGCCTCGGTCATCGAAGACCGCACAATCCCCTTCAATTTCCCCAATCCCGAGCCCAGCAATCCACCGATGATGACGCTGGACAAGGTCTCTGTTGGCTATGGCGACCGGACGATCCTGAACCACCTCAATTTGCGCATCGACCCTGATGACCGCATTGCGCTGTTGGGTGCCAACGGCAATGGCAAGTCGACCTTTGCAAAGTTGCTGGCGGGACGGCTAGCGGCACGCGATGGCGCGTTCTTCAAGGGCCGTAAGATCGATGTCGGTTACTTTGCGCAGCATCAGCTCGACGAATTCGATCCAGCCGAAACCCCTGTGGTGGCCTTAGGCCGCCTGATGCCGTCGGCGCCGGAGCAGCAGGTACGCAACCGTCTGGGCGGGTTCGGCTTCACGAATGAGAAATCACTCACCGCCATTGGCAAGTTGTCCGGCGGCGAGAAAGCCCGCCTCATGATGGCGATGGCAAGCTTTCGTGCGCCCCAATTGCTGATCCTCGACGAGCCCACAAATCACCTCGACATCGACAGCCGCGAGGCGCTCGTCCACGCGATCAACGAGTATGAAGGCGCGGTCATCGTGATCAGCCACGACCGCCACATTGTTGAGACCTGTGTCGACACGTTGTGGCTTGTCGCCAATGGCCGGGTTCAGCCCTTTGACGGCGATTTGGACGATTATGCACGGGCAACGCTCGCCGCACGCCGGACCTCGCTCGCCAATAGCAAGGCCAATGGCCGCGATGCCGGGGTGGCCTTCGCTATTGCTCCGCGCAAAGACATTTCAGCCTTGCGCAAATCCATGGAGACGGAGGAAAAGCGGGTCAGCGATCTCAATGCGAAGATCGCAAAGGTTGACAAGGCGCTGCAAATCCCCGGCCTTTTTGAAAAGGAGCCGGAGCGCGCCGCCCGGCTTGCCGTTGAGCGCTCCAATCTGAGCCTCGCTCTTGAGAAAGCTGAGCTAGCTTGGCTTGAGGCGTCGACCGCGCTCGATGAGGCAAGCCCAGCTTAAGAACATCGACCTCAGGATTGAGCCTTATTCTCCCACTTGCCCGCAGCGTTTTGCTGCCAATACTGCGCCGGCACCGAGGCCGCTTTTGCGCTTTTCCAAGACTCGCGCGCAGCGGCCACAGCATTGGCGTCC
>DMER01000224.1:2992-3490 GCA_003451645.1 Alphaproteobacteria bacterium
GCCACAGCATTGGCGTCCCGGCCGTCAAAAATGAGTGCTGTGCGCTCAAAGCCCAGTGCTGCCAAAGCCTGCCAGTCGCGTGGCTCGGCACCATCGACCAGAAAAAGAATTTGCGCCGCATTGGTATTGCGCTGGTCGAGATCAATCAAAATGGGCTGGGCCGCCGCATGCGGCTCACGCGCCAAGCCATGCGGCAGAAAGCTGTCGTCGCGATAACTCCACAAATGCCCATCAAGCGCCTCGGCCCGCTCCAGGGAGCCTGGGCGGATCACCGCGCGCCAGCCGCGCGCCAATGTCCGCTCCAAGAGCTCTGGCAACACCTCCTCAAGCGCTTTGCGTTCAAGATGATAGAAGAACGCCTCCACCGCCTTAGCGATCCTCGAAATTGGCCTCGATCAGCCGGTTGAGCAGCCGCACGCCCCACCCTGTCGCGCCTTTGGGCTGGGTTGGCTCAACCTCTTCGGCCCAAGCCGTTCCCGCGATGTCCAGATGCGCCCA
>DMER01000224.1:3688-4047 GCA_003451645.1 Alphaproteobacteria bacterium
GCGATGTCCAGATGCGCCCAGGGCAGCTTGTTGACAAAACGCTGAATGAACTGCGCAGCCGTGATCGAACCGCCAAAGCCCGAGCCGATGTTCTTCATATCCGCAATTGGGCTGTCCAATTGCTTGTCAAAGTCATCATTCATCGGCAGACGCCACACTGGCTGACCTTCGGCCTGACCCGCTGCGGTGATCTGTTGGGCCAGCGTATCATTGTTGGAGAAGAGCCCTGCGATCTTGAGACCTAGCGAAATGCGGATCGCGCCCGTCAGCGTGGCAAGATCGACAATCGCATGCGGCTTGAAGCGGTCTTGGGCGTACCAAATCGCGTCGGCCAACACGAGGCGGCCTTCGGCATCGGT